>DASSBA010000263.1:0-21271 GCA_035699205.1 Gemmatimonadales bacterium | reverse complement strand
GACCGCTCGCTCGATGACGTGCGCACCAAGGTGCGCTACGACCTCGAATACATCCGCCGCAAGAGCCTGCGCGAAGACCTGCGCATCATGCTCAAGACCATCCCCGTCATCCTCCTCCGCAAAGGCGGGTGGTGAGCCGGGCAAACCCCGCCGCCCCTCCAACCTGTTGCGTTTGAGCAGCACCGCCGCGCCGGGTCCTCGCGGAACGGGCATTGCTGGAAGCGCGGCCGTCAACCGCCTATAATCAGGAGCCGATGACAACTCCCGAGCTGTCCGTCGTGGCGCCGCTCTACAACGAGTCGGAGAACGTGGCACCCCTCGTCGAATGGATCCTGGAGGCCCTGGCGGCCTACCCCGGGAGCTTCGAGATGATTCTGGTGGACGACGGGAGCCGTGACGACACGTGGGCGCGCATCGCCGAGGCGGCGGCCGCGCAGCCGCTGGTACACGGCCTCCGCCTGGGCCGGAACGTCGGGCAGACGGCGGCCATGATGGCGGGATTCGACCACGCGCGGGGCCGGGTGGTCGTGAGTCTCGACGGGGACCTCCAGAATGATCCGCGTGACATCCCGATGCTGGTGGCCAAGCTCGACGAGGGCTACGATCTCGTCTGCGGCTGGCGCCAGCGGCGGCAGGACACGCTGATTCTCCGGAAGGTGCCTTCGTGGGTGGCCAACCGGCTGATCCGCCGGCTCACGGGCGTGCAGATCACCGACAACGGCTGCTCGCTCAAGGCGTACCGGCGCGAGTTGCTGGAGCGGATCCCGCTCTACGCCGAGCAGCATCGCTTCATTCCCGCGCTGTCGGCCAGCGCGGGTGCGCGGATCACCGAACTGCCCGTGCGACACCACGCGCGCCGGTTCGGCGAGAGCAAGTACGGAATCAGCCGTACCGTGAAGGTGCTGGTGGACCTGATCACGCTCAAGATGATCACCACGTTCCGGTCACGGCCGCTCACCGGCTTCGCGGTCGCCGCCGCGCCGATGGTGCTTGCCGCGCTCGTGTTCGGCTGCCTCTGGATCTACGCGGCCACGCACTTCGCGCCGTCCAAGTCCGAGGCGCTCGTGTTCCCCGGGGCCGCGCTCCTCTGGCTCGGGGCCGCGTTCTACCTCGCCATGCTGGGGCTCGTCGCCGAGGTGGCGCTCAACAGCGAAGGCGAGAGCACGCGCGAGATTCCGACCGCCTGGGAGGTCCGCTGAGCATGACCGTCGAGGGTACTCTCATGGTTGAGCGCTCGAGTCCCGGCAGCGCCGGCTCCCCGAGGCTGATCTCCGTGCTCGTGCCGGTCGTGGAGCGCCCGGACGACCTCCTGGATCTCTACCGGGCCTTCGGCGGCGAGCTGGATCGGCACGGGGAGGAGCACGAGTTCCTGTTCGTCTTCGACGGCGGATTCACGCCGCCGTCCGAGCTGATCACGCTCAGCCGCGAGGACGAATCGGTCCGGCTCTTCGCCTTCGCGCGCACGTTCGGGGAGACCGCGGCGCTCCGGCTGGGGATCGAGCGGAGCCGCGGCGACGTCATCGTCACGCTGCCGGCCTACTTCCAGGTGCAGGCCGAGGGCATCGGCCCGCTGCTCGACGCGCTGGCCAACGGTGCCGACCTGGTGGTGGCCAGCCGGTCGCCGCGGGTGGATAGCTGGCTCAACCAGCTCCAGTCCCGCGCCTTCCACTGGATGCTGGGCAGCGTGACCGACCGGCGGTTTCACGACATCGCCTGCGGGGTGCGGGTCATGCGGCGCTCGGTCGCCGAGACGTTGCCGCTGTACGGCGACCTTCACCGGTTCATCCCCGCGCTCGCGCTGCGCGAAGGCCATCGCGTGGAGGAAGTGCCGGTGCCGCAGCATCCCAACGACAGCCGGATGCGCGTCTACCGGCCGGGCGTCTACCTGCGGCGGCTGCTGGATGTCGCCGCATTCTTCTTCCTCGCCAAGTTCACGGAGAAGCCGCTCCGGTTCTTCGGACTGGTGGGCTCGGTGTTCTTCGGACTCGGCGCGCTCGCCGGACTCGAGCTCCTGGTGGAGCGGATCTCCGGACAGGGGATCGCGAACCGTCCGCTCCTGCTCCTCGCGGTGCTGCTGGTCGCGCTCGGCGTGCAGCTCATGGGCCTGGGGCTGGTGGGCGAAATCATCGTGCATCTGCGGTCGCCGCACCGGCGTGCCTACCGCGTGCGCGAGCGGGTCTGACCGCCGGCGCGCCTCCCGAGCGCCGGGACAGCGGCGCGATCCCCCTACCGCAGCGGACTCCCACGTGCGCATGGAACGCGACCTGACCCGCCTGGCCGGCACCGCGCACGATGTGGTCGTGGTGGGCGGGGGCGTCCACGGGGCCTGCATCGCGTGGGATGCGGCGCTTCGCGGTCTCCGGGTGGCGCTGCTCGAACGTGACGACTTCGGTGCGGCAACCTCCGCCAGCAGCCTCCGGATCGTCCACGGCGGCCTGCGCTATCTGGCCCGCGGCGATCTGCCGCGCATGCGCGAGTCGATCCGGGAACGCTCGGCGCTTCTCCGCATCGCGCCCACGCTGGTCGAGCCGCTGCCGGTCATGGTACCGACGACGGGCAACGCGACCCAGGGCCGGCCTGCCCTGGGCGCGGCCATCCTGCTCAACGACCTGCTCTCGCTCGACCGCAACCGCGGGCTCGAGGCAGGCCGCCGGCTGCCTCGCGGGCGTCTACTTTCCAGAGAGGCATGCCGCCGGCTGTTCCCGGCGTTTCCGCCGGGCGCGAGCGGTGGTGCGCTCTGGAGCGACGCGCGCCTGGTGCACCCGGAGCGCCTGACGCTGGCGTTGGTACGGGCGGCGGCGGTGCACGGCGCGGCGGTGGCCAACTACTGCCGGATGGACCGGGTGGTGAGCGAGGGCGGCCGTGCGCGCGGCGTAGTCGCCACCGACCTGGAGGGCGGCGGCAGCTTCGAGGTCCGCGGCCGGGCGGTGGTGCTGGCCGCCGGACCCTGGACCAGTGGGCTGGCCGGAGACGAGCGCCCACGGCCGCTCGCCTTCGCGCTCAATGTCGAGCTCGGGCGACGCCTGGCGGAGATCGCGGTGGGCGTGCGCGCGCCGACGGGGCCGGCGGAGGACCCGATCATCGGAGGGCACCGCTTCATCTTCCTGGTGCCGCAGGGCGGGACGACGCTGCTCGGCACCTGGTACGCCGCGCCGCGGGGCGTCGGCCGGCACGAGCTGGTGGAGCGCGGAACGGCTGCCCTCCTGGCCGAGCTCCGGAGCGCCTGCCCCGCGCTGCAGCTGACGGCCGCCGACGTGGTCCGCCGCCAGTGGGGCCGGCTCCCGCTCAAGTCGGGGCGCGAGCCCGGGCGAGGCGACGCGCTGGCGGAACGTCCCCGTGTGACGGATCATGGAGCGGGCGGCGGGACGCGCGGTATGTTCTCCGTCGAAGGCGTGAAGTACACGACCGCGCGGGCGGTGGCGGAGCACGTGGTGGACCGGGTCGTGGCCGGGCTGGGAGCCGGCGCCGGGCCGTGCGGAACGTCCCACGCACGGGTGGACGAGGGGCTGGGCCAGTTGGCCGCTCCGCTCGAGCTGCGGGTGCGGGAGGCGGTGCGGAACGAGATGGCCATCCGCCTGTCCGACATCGTGCTCCGGCGCAGCGCCCTGGGCATCCCGCCCGGGCCCAGCCGGGAGCAGGTCGCGGCGGCGGCCCGCCTGGCGGCCGGCGAGCTCGGCTGGGCCCCGGCGCGGGAGGAGACCGAGATCGAGGAAGTCATGGGTCAGCTTCGAGGCGCCGGCTCGTCCATGGAGCCGGCGGCGTGAAGATCCTGGTACTGGCACCCCACCCGTTCTTCCAGGCGCGGGGGACGCCGCTCGCCGTCCGGGCGGTGCTGGAGTTCCTCGGCGCTCGCGGACACGAGGTGGATCTCCTCACCCTGCACGAGGGGGAGGACGTCGCGATTCCCGGGTGCCGGATCCACCGGATCCCCCGCATCCCCGGCGTCCGCAATGTCCGGCCGGGCTTCTCGCTCAAGAAGGTGATCTGCGACGCCGTGATGTTCCGCGAATGCCTGCGGATGGTCCGGCGGAACCGCTACGATCTGATCCACGCGGTGGAGGAGTCGGCGTTCATCGCCGCGGCCGCGCGGGCCGTCTCGGGGGTTCCCTACATCTACGACATGGACTCCTCGCTCGCGGAGCAGATGGTCGAGGCCTACCCGGTGCTGAGCGTGGCGCTCCCGCTGATGCGCTACTGCGAGTCGGTGGCCGTCCGGCGGAGCCTGGGGGTGCTGACCGTGTGCGCCGCGCTGGAGGATGTGGCCCACGGCCACGATCCGGCCAAGCTGGTGGGCCGGGTCGAGGACAGCACGCTGCTCCGGTCCGGGACCGCCGGTGGGCCCAACGGGAACGGACACCTGCTGGAGGCGATCCGGCGTGAGGGACCCGTCGCCATGTACGTGGGCAACCTCGAGCGGTATCAGGGAATCGACCTGCTGCTCCAGGGGTTCCGCTACACCCTCCGCCGGGTGCCGACCGCAAACCTGGTGATCGTGGGCGGCCGGGACGAGGACATTCGCCGGTACCGGGCAGTGGCCGACGGGCTCGGCATTCTCCCGCGCGTCCATTTCCTGGGGCCGCATCCGGTGGCCGTGCTGCCGGACCTCCTCAGGCAGGCCGACGTGCTGGTCTCTCCGCGCCTCAAGGGGCTCAACACGCCGATGAAGATCTATTCCTACCTGGATTCGGGCACGGCGGTGCTGGCCACGCGGCTGCGCACCCACACGCAGGTGCTGGACGACCGGACGGCGTTCCTGGTGGAAGCGGAGCCCGAGCCGCTGGGCGCCGGCCTCGCGACGCTGCTGAGCGACGGGCTCCTCCGCCAGCGGCTGGCGACGCAGGCCAAGGAGTACGTGCAGGAGGAGTTCACGCCCGAGGCCGCGCAGCGGAAGCTGGGGAAGTTCTATGACCAGATGGAGGCCAGGGCCGGCGGGGCGAGGGCTTGAGGCGGCTCTGGCACTCGCCCACGCTGCGCAGCATGGCGGTCTACGGGGCATCCGGGGCGGGGTTCGCGGGCGCAAACCTCATTCTGGCGCGCGTGCTGCCGACGGAGCCCTACGCGCTGTTCACGCTGGTCCTCGCGCTCGCCAATCTGGGCTACTCGCTGGCGCCGGCCGGGCTCGATGGGGTGGTGACCCGGCGTCACCTCGACGCCGGGCCGCCGCTGCTCCGGCAGGTCCTCCGCAGCGCCACCCTGGCCGGCCTGCTCTTCGCCGCCGTCGCGATCACGGCCTACGACATGTCATGGCCGCTCGCCGCCATGCTCTTCGTCGCGACCGCCGCGGGCGGGGCCATGCTGGTGGCCGGCGCCCGGTTCCAGAGTGAGCAGCGGTTCGGCGTCTCGCTCGCCCTGGTGCAGAGCCCCAATCTCATCCTGATTCTCGCCGCGGCCCTCACTGCGGCAGGCCACGTGACGCAGATCTGGCCGCCGATGCTGATCTGGACCATCGGATTCGTGGGCGCCGCGGCCTGGGGCTGGGTGGTGCTGCTGCGGGAGCGCGACGGCACCCCCCGGGGCGAGACGACCTTCCGTTGGGGCGAGGCGCTGTCGTTCGCCGGGCTCGGCGCCTCCGGGCTGCTGCTCATCCAGTTGGAGCGACTGGTCATCCCCCACGCGCTGCCCATCGCGGATCTCGCGCTGTACGGGGTGCTGGGCGCGATCGTGGGCTCGCTGTTCCGCGTGCTGCAGATGGGCGTCGGCTTCAGCCTGCTGCCCCGGCTTCGGGCCGCCACTTCGATCCCCGAGCGCCGCCGGCTCGTCGCGCACGAGGGGCGCCTCGTCGGAGTCATCGTGGTGGGCGGGTCGGGCTTCATCTGGTTCCTGGCCCCGCTGGTCGAGCGCTGGTTCCTCGCCGGCAAGTACCACTTGGCGGCGTCCCTGGTGCTGGCCGCCATCGTGAGCGGCATCGGCAAGATCGCCAATGCCTTCACCAAGGCCATCGCCGCCGCGCTGGCGGAGCCGCGCGAGCTCTCGCTGGTCAATGCCGGCGGCTGGGTGTCGGTGGCCGCCTCCATCGCGGGCGCCTTCGTGGGCGCGCGCTGGGGCCTCGCGGGGCTCATCTACGGCGTGTCGCTCGGCTGGTTCCTGCGCGCGGTCTTTGCCGGCGTGCTCGTGCTGCGGCATCTGCGCCTGCCGGCGGCGCTCCCCGTCACCGCACCCTGAGCGCCTCACTCGGAATCCGGACGAACTCATGGGAGCAGTCTACGGCATCCTTGGCGATGCCGATCGGGCAGAGCTGTCGGCGATGGACGCGCGGCTTTGCCATCGGGGCGCGGCCGGCGCGCACTGGTCACCGGGCCCCGGCGTGCACCTGGGGCTCCGCGGCAGCGCGGCGGCCGTCGAGCGGATGGCCGGCGGGCCGCTGGTGTTCGATGGCGCCGTGGACAATCGCGGGGAGATCGCCCGGCGGATGGGTCATCCCGCGGCGTTCACGCCGGAACCGGCGGACGACGGCCCCCTGCTGCTGGAGCTGCTCCGCCAGTTCGGCCCCGAGGGGCTGGACCTGGTGGCGGGCCAGATGGCGGTGGTGCTCTGGCAGGCTGACCGGAAGACGCTGCTCCTGGGCCGCGACCGGCTCGGTTACGGGCCGCTCCACTTCACGACCGACCGGGCCGGCCGGTTCGTGTTCGCGAGCGAGTACAAGGCGCTGCTCGCGCTCGATACGGTCGCGGCGCGGCCCGACCGTGACGCGATTCAGGTCCTCCAGAGCACCAAGTGGACCAAGCCGGGGGCGACCTGCCTCGAAGGCGTGTACCCGGTCGCTCCGGGCACCTGGATGGAGGCGGACGCCGGGCGGATGCACGCCGCGCGCTACTGGGACATCCCGGTGCGCGTGGAGCATAAGGACGAAGCCCGCCACGCCGCGGCGCTGCGCGAGACGTTCCTGGAGACGCTGCGCCGGCAGACCGAGCCGTATCAGCGCATCGGCGTGTCGCTGAGCGGGGGGCTCGACTCCGCCGTCATGGCGGCCGGCGCGCGACAGGTGGCGGGCGACCGGGAGGTCCACACATTCAGTGCCGGGTACGGCCCCGACGACCGCGAGCTGGTCAACGCCGAGATGGTGGCGCGCGTGCTCGGCACGACCCACCACCCGCTGGTCCTCAGCCCGGCCGACCTCCCCGGCATCCTCCCGTGGATGGTGTGGCACCTGGAGGAGCCGATCGGCCGCGAGGACGTCGCCTATCTGTACGTGGCCGCACGCGAGGCGGCGCGCCACGTGGATGTCCTGCTGGCGGGCTTCGGGTTCGACGGGCTGTTCGCGGGGCTGCCGCGGCACCGGCTGGTGGATCTCGGGCTCAGGCTGCCGCCGGCGCGCGGCGCGCTGGAGGAATTCTACGACTACACCTTCCGCAGCGTCGAGCCCCGCTCGCTCCCCGGGCGCGCGCTCCGCCAGGCGTACTTCCGCGGCCGCGACTGGCCCGCGCCGCGCGTCGCAGGCGCCCGGCCAATGCCGGCGTTCCCGGGGTTCCCCCGCGACCGCGACCAGCCGCTCACCAATTTCCTCCGTCGCGGGTTTCTGGTCTCCCCCTACCAGTCGGCGGTCGAGCATCTGTACACCGCGGTAGGCGTGCGGATGAACGCGCATCACACCGACCCGGCATTCCTGGCGGCGGCATTCTCCATTCCCGACCACCTCAAGATCCACGGCAGGACCCAGAAGTACATCCTACGGAAGGCGTGCTCAGGGCTCCTGCCGGAGCGGATGCTGGCGTTCGGCAAGAGCTTCAACCGGCTCAAGCACGACACCGAGATGAGCCAGGTGCTGGATCGGATGGCGGAGGACCTGCTGGAACCGGCCGCGGTACGGAATCGCGGTCTGTTCGACCCGGGATACGTGACTCGCCTCCGGCAACGCCCGAGCGGGAAGCCCTACACCCAGGAACGGGCCTACCGGCTGTGGTCGCTGCTCCTGGCCGAGCTGTGGGCTCGCCAGTACCTGGACGGCCGGGGAGCGCCGCCGGGCGTGGCGCTCCCGCCGGTCCGGCACGCGGGCGATTCCACGGCGGCCACCGGTCACGGGTCATGATCCGCGGGTGGCCGCCGCGCCTCCCGTGGTCCGGGGGGCCGGCGGGCGGCTTCGCGCGAAGCGTCCTGACGCTGGTCTCGGGCACGGCGATGGCGCAGCTCCTGCTCGCGCTCACCCTGCCCGTGCTCACCCGCCTCTACACCCCGGCGGAGTACGGCGCGCTCGCGGTGTATTCCTCGACGCTGACGGTTCTGGTCGTGCTCGCGTCGCTGCGCTACGAGATGGCGATCCCGCTGCCGGAGGACGACGAGGTCGCCGGCTCGCTGCTGGCCCTGACCCTGATGATCCTGGCGGCGATGACCGCGCTGGTTTCGCTGCTGGTATGGCTCGCGGGCGACGCGCTCGTCGCCCGCGCCAACGTGCCGGTGCTGCGGCCCTATCGCTGGCTGCTCCCCGTGGGCTTTGTCGGCGCGGGGACCTACCAGGCGCTGTCGTACTGGGCCATCCGCCGCCGGGCCTTCGGCCGGCTGGCGCGCACCAGGCTCAGCCAGGGGGCCGGGCAGGTCGCGGCCCAGGTCGGGTTGGGCTTCGCGGGAGCCGGGGCTCCGGGGCTGCTCGTCGGCGACGTGGTCGGGCGGGTCGCCGGCGGCGGCGGCCTCGCGTTCCTCGCCCTGCGCGGCCGGCCGTTCGCCCGGGTGACCCCGGCGAGCCTCGCCGCCGCCGCGAGCCGCTACCGCCGCTTTCCGTTGCTGACCACGGCGTCGGGCCTCCTCAACATCGGCAGCCTGCAGCTCCCTTCGATCGTCTTCTCGGCCAGCTTCGGGGTGGCGGCGGCCGGTCTCTACGCGCTCAGCTTCAAGATGCTCGTCCTGCCGACGATGCTGGTGGGGCAGGCGGTCGGCCAGGTGTTCCTCTCGCGTGCGGCCGGGCTGGCGCGGGAGCCGCAACGGCTGCGCCAGCTCACCGAGCACACCGCGCTCACGCTCCTGGCCGGGGGCCTCCCGCTGTTCGGCGCCGTCGCGCTCGGGGGCCCGCAGCTCTTCGGGGGCGTGCTGGGCAGCCGGTGGGAGCAGGCCGGGCGCTACGCCCAGGTCCTGGCGCCCTGGTTCGTCGTCTGGCTCGTGAGCAGTCCGCTGAGCGGACTGCTCAGCGTCCGCGAGTGGCAGGGGTCGGCGCTCGCCTTCAGCGCGTTCGAGTTCGTGCTCCGGGTGGCCGCGCTGCTCATCGGCGCGCGCCGCGACTCTCCGATGCTCGCGGTCGCGCTGCTCTCGGCAGGCGGGGTCGTCATCTCCGTGGTATCGATCGCGCGCTTCATGCACGCCGGACACAGCTCGATCGGCCGGCTGATCGATCCCGCCGTCCGGCTGACCGCGCTGGCCGCGGCCTGCCTCCTCCCTGCCGCCGTCGCGCTCCACGCCGGCCACCAGCGCCTGGCGATCCTCGCGGGGCTGCTGGCGATCGCGGCGTACTACGTCGTCGTCCTCCGCTCGGCGATGGCGGCGCGCATCCTGCAACCGCGCGCCGGCACCCGCGCGTCCGGCGCCTCCGTCTGAGGATCGTGTACGTCACCCAGCGGCTGCCGTTCGGCACCGGCGAGACGTTCATCGTCCCCGAGGTCGAGGCGCTGCTCGCCGAGGGGCACGAGGTGACGATCGTTCCACGGCGGTCCACCGATCCGGTGGTGCACGACGACGTGGAGGCGCTGATCGCCCGCACGCGGGTGCTGCCCCGGGCAGGCGCCATCGCGGCGGCCGTGGTGCTCGCGCTCGCCCGGCATCCGGGGCGCACGCTGGCGGAGTTCTGGCGCCTGCGCCGCACGCGGCCGCGCCGTCGCATGGCCGCCAACCTGGTGGCGACGGCGCAGGGGATGTGGGTGGCCCGCATGGCCCGCGCGTGGGGCGCCGATCACATCCACGCGCACTGGGCGCATCTCACCGCGACCCTGGCCATGGGGGCGGCGGCGGCGAGCGGCATTCCCTGGAGCTTCACCGCCCATCGCTACGACGTCGTGCTCAACAACCTGTTGGAGCAGAAGCTCCGGTCGGCGCGGTTCGGCCGTTTCATCGCGCGCGAGATGCTGGCCCTCGCCCGGACGCTGGTCGCCCCCGACGCACTGGCGCGCGCGACGGTGCTGCACATGGGAGTCCCGCTCCCGCCGGAACCCGGGGCTGATTCTCCCGGGCACACGCGGCCGGTCGTCCTCTGCCCGGCGCAGCTCGTGCCCGTGAAGGGTCACCGCCACCTCCTCGACGCGGCGGCACGGCTGATGGCACGGGACATCGAATTCGAGCTGTGGCTGGCGGGCGACGGCCCCGAGGCCGGCGCGCTCGCGCGATGCGTCGACCGGCTCGGTCTGGCCGACCGCGTGCGCCGGCTCGGCTTCGTGCCGCACGCCGAGCTGCTGCGGCTGTACGGCGAGCGGGAAGTGGACTGCGTGGTGCTCCCCAGCCTGGATCTCGGCGGCGGGCTGCACGAGGGCATCAGCGTGGCGCTGGTCGAAGCGATGGCGCACGGGATTCCCGCGATCGCGACGCGCACCGGCGGGCTCCCCGAGCTCCTGGGCGGCGGCGCCGGGGTGCTGGTGCCCGCCGCCGACCCCGATGCGCTGGCCGGCGCGCTGGAGCAGGTGCTCGGCTCGGCGGGGCTTCGGGCGGAGCTCGGCCGGGCCGGGCGGCGGCGCATCGAGGAAGAGTTCGACGTCGTGGCGATCGCCCGCGAGCTGGCGCGCCGCTTCGCCTAGGCGTCCATGCACCACGTCCTCCTCGTCACCCGGAACTTCGCCCCGACCAGCCACGTCTCGGTGGAGCGCGCGACGAAGCTGGCGAAGTATCTCCCCGAGTTCGGCTGGCGCCCCACCGTGCTCACGGGCGCGCGCGCGTCCGCGGGACTTCCCGAGAACCCGGCGCTGCTGGCGGACGTGGCCGGGGTGGAGGTGCTTCGTGCGCGCGCTCCCGAGTTCTCCATGTTCTACGCCACCCGGGCGCGCGATCGCGGGGCGGCGCCAGCGGTCCGCGGTGCCGCGCGGCGGGGTATCCTGCATCCCAAAGCGTGGCTGATTCCCGACTCGCAGGTGCTCTGGTATCCGTTCGCCGTCCGCGCCGCGATGCGCCGGGCAGCCGCCGCGCGATGGGATGTCGTCGTGGGCACGACCTTTCCCCCGACGGCGATCCTCATCGCGCGGGCGATCGCGTCCCGACTACGGATCCCCTACGTGACGGACTTCCGGGATTCGTGGACCGAGTACCACTCCGCCCCGAACCGGCCGGGACCGCTCGCCGGGCTCGAGCGGCGGCTGGAGGCCAGGGTGATTCGTGGCGCCGCCGCGATCGTCGCCGTGGATCCGTGCATCGTGGAGCACGCGCTCGCGCGTATCCCGCCCGCCGACCGTCCACCGCTCCACGTCATCCAGAACGGCTACGACGAGGAGGACTTCCGCGGCGTGGACGCGGCCGAGCTTCCGCGGTTCTCGATCGTGCACACCGGGCTGCTGCGTCGCGGGCCGCGCCCGCTCTGGGAGGCGCTGTCCTGCACCCTGCGCGAGCGGCCGGAGCTGAGCGGCCACCTTCACCTCTGGCAGATCGGGTTCGTGGACTCGTGCGCGATGTCCGACCTGGCGGCGCCGCCGCCCGGCGTGACGGTCCATCACGTACCGCCGGTGCCGCAGCGTGAGGCGATCTCCTACATGCTCGGCGCCGATCTGCTCCTGGTGGAGGAGTACCAGTCTCTCATGCCCTCGAAGACGCTGCAGTACCTGCGCGCCTCCCGCCCGATTCTCGCATTCCTCGACGCGGGCGGCGCGATCCGCGAGGTGCTCCAGGCCACGCCGCGGGCATACCTGGTCGAGCGCGACGAAGCGGAACGGGCCGGCCGGCTGATCGCCGGGCTGGCCTCAGGCCCCCGCAACGGCCCCGGCCAGCCGACCGCCGCCGTGGCCGCCTACTCGCGCCGCGAGATCGCCCGTCGCTTCGCGGCGGTGCTCGACGCCGCGCTGGGCCGATGAGATTCAGACGCGCGGCCGGCGACCGACCCGCTCGAGCTCGGCGAGGAGACGGCTGGCGCTGTCGTGCCAGGAGAACCGCCGGGCCCGCGCCAGGCCACGCTCCCGCAGCCGGCCGACCAGGCCCGGCTCCCGGACCACACGCAGCATCGCATCCGCCAGCCCGTCGAGGTCGTCCGGATCCACCACCAGCGCCGCGTCGCCCACGACCTCGGGACAGGCCGGAGCGCTCGAGGTGATGACCGGGCAGCCGCAGGCCATCGCCTCGACCAGCGGGATGCCGAAACTCTCGTAATAGGAGGGGAACAGCAGCGCTCCCGCCAGGCTGTATACCGCGGGCATGTCGTCGTGGGCGATGAGGCCCGGGATACCGACCTGTCCCGCCTCAAGTCCGAAACGCTCCCGCAGCACCCCGGGCGTGAGCCGATCCTTCACCCCCGCGCCGAGGATCACCATGGGCGGACAGCGCGGCTCCGCTGCCCGGGCGCGGGCATAGGCCGTCAGGGTCCCTTCGACGTTCTTCCTGGGGCAGAGCGCCTGACCGAGCTCACCCATGCGCGCGTAGCCCTTCACCACCATCAGGAAAAATGGCTGGTGGGGCAGTCCGTACCGTGCCCGCACTCGAGCGAGCCCCCCGGGGTTCGTCAGGCGGGTGAAGCGCTGGTCCGCGGCGGCGTAGACGGTGGCCATCTTCTCCCGGGGCACCCCGGCCACCTGCTCGAGCTCGGTGGCGAGGCTGTCGGAGTTGGTGAGCACACGCGCCGCCCGCCGGCAGAAGAACGGGATCGTGACCATGTTGTAGCGCCGGTTGATCCGATCGGTCACGGTCGGGTAATACTCGGGAAAGCTCCAGTATTCGGTTCCCCGTTGCTGGACCACGGTGGGGCAGGGCGCGAAGGCGGGGATGCTGAATTTGTGGTGGAAGAGGACGTCCAGGCGCTCCCGCCAGGCAGCCGCCGGCACCGCCACCTGGTCCCACAGCAGCTTGCCGGGGGCGCGCACCACTACCTCCCGGACGTTGGGCAGATGCCGGTAGCGACCCTGTTGCTCCGGGCTCGCGTAGAAGAGGACGTACTGGTTGGTGTCGTCGATGTCCAGGAGCGCGTCCACCAGGTTCCGGATATACACGCCCGCGCCGTCGTATTCCTCGACGCCACGCAACATGAGCCCGATGCGGAGTTGCGCCTGCTCCTCACCCCTGCCCTTCCCCCTCCCACGCTCCCGGGCGCCTGTGTGGACGGCGCGAGATACGACCGAAATGTGAATGACTGGCTCCTCGCTAAGGGTTGAGCTGGAGTCCGACAACCAACAGGTGCCGCTGCCCGGGCAACGGCACCTTGGCGGAGCTGAGAGTCCGATCAGCCTACACCGCTTGGCCGATCGGGGGCGTGATCGTGATCACACCGCGCACCGCTCGGGCCCACTCGAGGCGGTAAGAGGTGAGAGGTGAGAGGTGCGCTCGCACCGCAGCGGTCCGCTCACCTCTCACCTCTCACCTCTTACCGCTTACCGCTTACCGCTCACCGCTCACCGCTTACTGCCGTTGCCCAGATAGCCCATCCGCCGATACCACTCGCCCGTGCGGCGCAGCCCCTCGTCGAGCCGGATGCGCGGCGCATAGCCGAGCTCGCGCTTCGCGCGCGTGATGTCGAAGGCGCGGTTCTGCCGGAACCAGTCCACCCGGCGCGGGAAGATCGGCGGCGTGATGCCGAACGGCTTGCAGAGCTTCTCGACGATGTGCCCGACCAGGACCACCGGCCAGACCGGGTAGTGCGGGATCCGCACCGGCACCTGGAGCGCGCGGCCGACCTCCGCGACGATCTCCTGGATCGGGTAGTAGTGCTCATCCGCGATGAGGTATTCCCGGCCGTGCCCGGCGCCCCGGGGCAGGCAGAGCAGGAAGGCGTCGACGAGATTGTCGATGTAGAGGGGGTGGTACAGCGTGCGCCCGCTGCCGAACATCGGGAAGGTCCCGTTGGCGACCCGCTTGAAGATCATGAAGAAGCGCTCGGGATCCCCCGGGCCGTAGATGGCGGCGGGCCGCAGGATGACCGTCTCCATGGAGGCGGGCGCCAGCGCCTTCACCAGCGGTTCGGCCTCGTACTTGGTGCGCTGGTAATAGTCGGCGGGCCGGATGGGGGCGTCCTCGGCGGCCGGCGGATGGTCCACGTTGCCGTGCACCCCGCAGGTGCTGCAGTAGACGAATTTCCAGACTCCTTCCCGGATGGCTGCCTCGAGGACGGTGCGGGTCCCTCCGACGTTCACCTCGTCGTAGAACGAGTTGGGCACGTTGAGCTCGCGGAACGCCGCGGCAAGATGGAACACGAACTGCACGCCCCGCATGCTGCGTCCCACGGCGTCCGGGTCGGTCACCGACCCGATGACCACCTCGGCGCCCATGGCCCGAAGGGCGTCGCACTGGAGCCCCTCCTTGTAGTCGAGCGCCACCACCTCGTGTCCGGCTTCACGCAGGCGCCGGACCAGTGCCGTGCCGGTGAAGCCGGTGCCTCCCGTAACCAGAATCCGCATCCACATCCTCCTGAAGGGCGAGGGAGAGGAGCCGGTCGAGCAGACCGGTCTCGGCGTGCCCGGGGTTGGTCGCCACCGCGAGCACGTGGCGCGCCGTCAGGCCCCAGGCCACGCCGGCGACCAGCTGAGCGTGCAGGTACGCGCGGGCCCGGCCGCGCTCCAGCGTTCCCGCGAGTCTCAACCGGACGTCGCAGGGAGCAGCGGCCCCGGTGCCGGCCTTGAATGCCGCCTCCCGGCAGCTCCAGACCACCACGAAGGCGCGGGCCGGATGTTCCTGTGCGCGGCACCACGCGCGCTCGGCCCCGTCCAGCCAGCGGCGGGCCAGGTGGTCCGCGCGCCCGGCGAAGCGGGCGAGCGCGTCCAGTTCCTCGAGATCGATGCCGATGCCGTCAGTCACCGGCCGAGGGCCGGGCCACGGTCTCGACGATCCGGTCGTACGAGGTGAGCTGGCGAATTTCCTCGTTGGAGAGAAACAGGCCGAACTCGGATTCGAGCTGCGAGACGAGCATGAGATGGTTGAGCGAAGTCCAGGATGGCGCGCTGGCCTGGGTGAGCCCGGGACCCACGTCCGATGCCGGCATGTCGAGCACCTGCGCCAGCAACTCGCGCACCCGCGCTTCGACCGCCGGGGAGCCGCTCACCGGGTGCCCCCCACCTCTGCGGGCGCCGGGCCTCCTGCATCACCGATCCATTCCGGCCACTCCGGGCCGCCGTCCCCGAGCGTCCGCTGCCACAGGCCGTCGCCGGCCGGCTCGAAACCGTGCTGACCCAGAAATGCGCGGGCGACCTGGTTCCGGCCCGAGTCGATGAAGTCGGCGGCGAGGCCGGCAGCGCCGGCGGCCCGGGCGTCCGCGGCGATTCGTGCCAGCAGCGCCGACTCCACCGACTTCCCGATGACCCGGCAGCTCATCAGGAACGAGTCCAGGTGCCAGCGCTCCGGCCCCGGCGCCACGATGGCCACGCCGGTCAGGCCGAAGTCGCCGAACCGGTCGGTCACCCGCATGGTATACACGCGCCACTCGCCGGCGGCGACGCGCCGCCGCAGGGTCGCCTCGTCGTGCCGTCGCGTGGTCAGGTTGAACTGGTTGGTCTTGCCGAGGAGCTGCACCACCCGAGCGGTGCTCTCGGGCGCCATCGGCTCGACGGCGACCCGGAGCCCGAGGCCGCGCAGAAAGTCGGTCATCGAGCCGGCCGAGGCTCGATATACCTCCCGGCTCCGGCTCTCCTGGTACTGCCGGGTGCGCCGCAGGTCCTCGGGCGTCTGCTGCAGCACGAGCAGCGAGGGAAGCGATCCCACCCAGTCGGCGTAGAACGCGGGATCGGGCGGCACCTCGGGCACGCGCAGCTCGGGTATCTGCTCACGGACCCAGGCCCGCTCGTGCGGGCTGTCGTCGATGAAGAGCATGTGGTCCAGCCCGATGTCGAGCTCGCAGGCGAGTGCGCGGATGCTGGCGGCCTTGTCGTCCCAGTTGACGCGGTGCCCGGCCAGGTGCTCCTCGCGGATCAGCATGTAGGGGTGCTCGCGGAGGACGGCCAGCACCTCGTGCTCGTTGTTCTTGCTGGCGAGCGCGAGGAGGATGCCCTGGCGCTGCAGGTCGAGCAACTCCCGCTGGAAGTCGAGAAACTCCCGTCCGGGCCACTCGGGCCCCAGCGCGATCCCGCTCGGGCCCTCCTCGCCGAGCACGCCGCCCCAGAGGGTGTTGTCGAGGTCCAGCACGATGCATTTCGTGGCCCGGCCGAGGCTCGCGAGGGCGAAGCCGGCGTAGCGGCGCGCGACGGCTCCCATGAGCGCGTCAGACCAGGTCACGTGGCCGCGGTAGTGGGTGCGCCAGTTGAACGCCTGCGTCCGGCCCACTTGGGCCACGACATCGGCGAGCGGAAAGAGAAACGTGCTGTCGCGCTGCGCCAGCCGGAGCCGCAGGTGCTTGTTGGCGTGGGCGACCGTGTGCGCGAACGTGCCCTTGTTGCGGAACGCGTTCACGCCCTCCGTGCTCCGCCGGGGGAGCACGAAATCGTTCACCACGACCAGACCCGTGCCCTCGCGCTCGAACGCCTCCAGCCCCGCGAAGAGCGGCGTCAGCAGTCCGCCGACCACCGGCTCACTGGGGAGCGGCGGGTTCTGGGCCCAGCGCTGGTTCCAGAGCACCTCGCCGTCGATCATGACGAACGTCACCTGCGGCCGGAAGCGGTACAGGCCGGACCGCGGGTCGATCAGCTCGGCCAGGTATTGGCCGTACGGCGCGCAATAGGCGTCGAGCCACAGCCCCGCCCGCGCGGCCTCGACCCGGAGCACCGGAACGAACGGATCCAGGGTGAACGAGCCGAGCAGCGCCACCCGCGCGCGCTGTCGGGGCGAGACCGATGCGGCCGGAACCCGGTCGAGGGCGTGCGCTGCGGCCTGATATGCCGCCCAGGAGGCGCCCGGCGGCACGGCGGTCGCGATGTCGGCCAGCGTTCGGCTCTCCGGCTGGGTGGGTGCGGTCATGGGCTATCGTCGGGTGAAGATGACTTTTGCAGGGTTTCCCTGCACGATGCTGCGGGGAGGCACGCTCCCGCTCACGACCGAGCCGGCGGAGACGATGCAGTCGTCGCCGATCTCGGCGCCATCGAGCACCACCGAGTTGGCGCCGATCCAGACACGATGGCCGATGCGGACTCCCTTGCTGATCCAGCCCTGCTCGGCGAGCGGGACCCCCAGCCGGTCGAACCGATAGTTGCTCGTCAGGATGGTGCAGTTCGGGCTCACGAGGACGTCGTCACCCAGCACCAGCCCGCCGCTCCCCGCGGCGACGAAGCACCCGCTGCCGATCTGTACCTGCCGCCCCATCACGAAGCGCCCGCTGATCTTCACCTTGGCGAACGCCGCGATCACGCAGCCCGGTTGCCACTCGGTCGAGCGGGCGAGGTCGACCTCGGCCCGGCCGCTCACGAAGGCCCGGTGCTTTCGCAGGTAATACAGGCGCACGACGAACGGGGGCGTGAGCACCCGGCGGACCAGCTTCCATGGCTTTTTGGCCAAGCGCTGCCTTGCCCCCCTGCATTTGAGCCTGAATCCTGCAATATAGACAGGCCCGGCAAGGGTCACGCCAGCCATGCCCGGAATGGACGCGGGCGCGCACCCGGACTAGCTTCCCAGCCGTCCCACTCTCTTGGGGTTACAACCTGCCGATGGCATCACATCCACGGGCCAGACCGCTCCGCCCTTCGGCCATCCTCGAGACCGCGGACGTGGATTCCTCGTCGGAGCAGTATGCGCGCCGCTTCAGCGGCCCGGTCGGCCGCTGGTTCATCCGCGTGCAGACCCGGGCCACCCTGGCGGCGCTGGCGGGCCTCGGCGAGGGCGCCACGGTGCTCGACGTGGGCGGGGGACACGCGCAGGTGGCCCCGCCGCTCATCGAGGCCGGGTACCAGGTCACGGTGGCCGGGAGTGCTCCGGTCTGCGGCGAGCGCCTGGAACCCTGGACCTCCACCGGCCGCTGCCGGTTCGACGTGGCCGACCTGCAACACCTGCCGTACGGAGACGCCACATTCGACGCGGTGGTCTGCTACCGGCTGCTCGCCCACAGCGTCCACTGGACCCGCCTGGTCGGCGAGCTGTGCCGGGTGGCCGCGCATCGCGTGATCCTGGACTACCCGGCCCGGCGCAGCGTGAACATCGTCTCCCGCCGCCTCTTCGATCTGAAGCGGTCGGTCGAGGGAATCACGACACGGCGCTTCTCGCTGTACGACAGGGACGAAATCTCGGAGGCATTCGGGGCCGCGGGTTTCCAGGTGGCCGGCGAACACCCGCAGTTTCTGCTCCCCATGGCACTCTACCGCCTCGGCCGGTCGGCCGCGTTCGCCAGGGTGGCGGAGTGGCCGGGTCGGAAGACCGGGTTGACTCGGATTCTCGGCTCGCCCGTCATCGTCCGTGCCGATCGCCGGCCTGCCGGCTGATCGAGGGGGTGCGCCGCAACCGACGAGTGGGGACGGGCCTGGCGCTCATGGGCCTGGCTGTCATCGCCGTCGCCACGCTGAGACCAGGGTCGGACCCGGGCCACGCCGCCCTCCTCACGCCGCTCTGGTGTCTGATCTGCGGCCCGGAGGGAGGCACCGACGTCCTCGGCAACCTCCTGCTCTTCCTCCCGTTCGCCATCGGGCTCCGGCTCTCGGGTGTGTCGTGGCGCCGCACGGTGGCCGCGGCCGCCGGCGTTTCCTTCACCGTCGAGCTGCTGCAGCTCATCGCGATTCCCGGCCGGGATGCCAGCCTGAGCGATCTGCTCACCAACACCACCAGCGGCGCGCTCGGCGCCGCCCTCGCGCCGTGCCTCTCCCGGATGCTGTCGCCCTCACCGCCGCACGCACGTGCCCTCCTGGCCGGCGGCGTGACGCTCTGGCTCGCGGTCCTGTCGCTCTCGGCTTCGCTGCTCACTCCAGGCGTCCCGCGTGGAAGCATCGTGAGCCGCTGGGCGCATCAATCGGGACCACCCGACGTCTTCGGCGGTCGGGTTCGCTCGGTCCACCTGAATGGCCTCCCGATGCCCGGGGCCGCACCTCCGCCCCACCCGGCGTCGCTCCGCCGACGGGTCGAGCGGGGCGACTTCTCCCTCGCAGCGGAGGTGATCTCCGGGCATCCACTGCGTGACCGGCTCTGGATCTACATGCTTCAGGCCGGGCCCCGCGCCACGCTCAGCCTGTATCAGGACGGGCGGGAAGCAGGCATGGTAGCGCCCTCACGCGGGCTCCGTCTCGGGCTCCGGGCCGTGACCCTGACGCTCGCCGACGGGTTCCCGGCGGCGGCGGGAGTTCCGGTTCGGCTGCACGCCACCGAGCGCGGTCGGACGCTCAGGCTCACCTCGATCTATGCGGGGGTGCCGCGGTCGGTGGAGCTCAGCCTCTCGCCCGCTATGGGCTGGCTGCTGCTGGCACCGTTCGATATGCCGGCAGAGAGCGGCGGCCGCTGGCTCACGGGGCTGTGCCTGGCGGCCTCTCTCCTGCCACTCGGCTTCTGGGCCCGCTGCTCCGGCCAGCCCACCGCGGGCCTCGGGCTGCTCGGGGCGGCGCTCGCCGCCGGCCTGGCCGCGCTCCCGGCGCTCGCGGGGTTCCCACCGGTGCACTGGTCGGAGTGGCTGGCAGGGGCCGCCGGCATCGCCGCCGGGTGGGCCCTCGGCCCGTTCGCGGCTTATCTTGAAAGGCGATGCGCCTCGCCTTCCGACAGCGAATCCTCCTCATCCTGATCTGTCTCGGCGCGGTCCCCACCGCCGTCGCGATCCTGGGCTGGGCCCTGACCGTGCGCTCGACCACACCTGCGGCCGGCGCGCTCCGCGCCATGGAGGACGTGGGCGCGTCCGGGCGCACGCTGCTTCAGACGCTCGACTCCACCCGGCTCACCTCCGCCGAGCGGCGGGCGCTCGACGCGCATGCCGAAAAGCTGAACAACGCGCTGGTCCGTTTCCAGCGGGTCGAAACGTTCGGCCGCTACTACTACGCCGGCCTGGGCCTGGTCGTGCTGCTGATCGGGGCCGCGTTCCTGTACGCCTCCGTCCGGCTGGGCGGCCACCTCTCGCGCCAGCTGAGCCGGCCGATCGAGGAGCTGATCGGATGGACCGGCCACATCCGCCGCATGGAGCCGCTGCCGTCCGACCAGCCGCGCCGCGGCGCCCCCGAGTTCGAGGCGCTCCGGACCGCGCTCCGCGAGATGGCGGCCGCCCTCGAGACCGCCCGGGCGAGAGAGATCGAGGCCGAGCGGCTCCGGGCGTTCCGCGAGACGGCCCGCCGGGTGGCGCATGAGATGCGCAACCCGCTGACGCCGATCCGGCTGGCCGTGGCGCAGCTCGCGCGGGCCGCTCCCCCGGCCCAGCACGAGGCGATCGACGTCCTGGTGGCCGAGTCGGGCCGGCTGGAGCAGCTCGCGCGCGAGTTCACCGAGTTCGGCCGGCTGCCCGAGGGTCCCGCCGCTCAGGTGGACCTGGTGGAGCTGCTCACCGGACTCGCCCGGAGCAGCGTGCCCCCCACGATGACCGTGCGGCTCGCGCTCGACCCCGACCTCCCCACCGTGCTCGGCCACCACGACCCGCTGCACCGCGCGTTCAGCAACATCGTGCGGAACGCCGTCGAGGCGTCCGGCGGGGAGGGCGTGGTCGAGCTCGCCGCCGCCCGCGTGGACGGCGGCGTGCGGATCGAGATCCGCGATCACGGCCCGGGCGTGCCGCCCGAAGTGACCACGACGCTGTTCGATCCGTACGTCAGCGCCAAGAGTGGCGGCACCGGGCTCGGGCTGGCGCTGGCCCGGCAGACGATCGAGATGCACCAGGGCTCGATCACGCTGGAGGCCACGCCGGGCGGCGGTGCCACCTTCGTGGTGCGGATCCGGGCCGGGTGATGGCGCGCGCGCAGGTGCTGCTGGTGGATGACGAGGCCAACATCCGCCGGATGCTGGCCGCGCTCCTCCGGGAGGAGGGGTTCACCGTGGCGGAGGCGCCGAACGGCAACGCGGCGCTGCTCCAGCTGGACGACGTGGATCCCGACGTGGTGCTGCTCGATCTGCTCATGCCGGCCGGTCCGGACGGCCTCGAGGTCCTGAGCAGCATCCGCGAGCGCGCCCGCGGCACCCCCGTCATCATGATGAGCGGGAAGGCGCAGCTCACCGACGCGGTGCGGGCGGTCAAGCTGGGGGCGTTCCAGTTCCTGGAGAAGCCGCTCACCCCGGAGTCGGTGCTGGTGACGGTGCGGGCGGCGCTGGAGCTCAACCGGACCCGGGCGGAGAACCGCGCGCTGCACGCCGAGCTGGGGCGCCGCTC
>DASSBA010000262.1:0-3806 GCA_035699205.1 Gemmatimonadales bacterium | reverse complement strand
CCGAGCGCCACGGCGGCCCGCACGTCCAGCAGGAGCAGGGCCACGGTCGTGATGGCGCCGATCACGAGCATCCCGATGAGCTGGGCCACGAGCCAGCGGCGCAGCGTGACGCCCATCGCGTCCATCACCTCGGACGCCTTGGCGCGCGCCCGGTGCGGGACGAGATGCATGACACCGCGGCGGTAGGTTCGCGGGTCCACGGCGAGGTAGGCCGCCACGAAGGTGATGACGAGAATGCCGCCCAGGACCGACAGGGTGCTCGTGAACACGGCGAAGAAATTCGAGCCAAGATTGTCCACCTGCTGTGCCAGTGTCTTGCGGATGTCGGCCGGCGGCTGGGCCCCGGCGGCGTCGCCCGGGGGCTTGAACAGCTCGGACACCCCGCCCTGCCGGTCGCGGAGCCAGCCCTCCACCCGCGCGAGCGCGTCCGGGAGCTGCTGCTGAAGCTGGTGCCACTGCGCCGTGATTCTCGGGGCGGTCAAGGCGCCCAGTCCGACCAGCAGGGCGAAGAAGGCGCCGACCAGGAGCAACGCGCCCACCCCGCGCGGCACGCCCCGGCGCTGGAGCCAGGTGACGCCCGCCGAGAGCGTGATGCCGAAGAGAACGCCGAGGAACGCGAGGAAGAAGACCGAGCGGGCCACCCAGAGGAACTGAAGCGCCAGGTAGACGCCCGCGACGAGTGCGGCGATGCGGAGAACGTCGCGGCTGCTCAGCCTGGCGGTGGGCGTGCCGGTGGTCATGTGAAATCATCGTGCAAGCATGGCAACGCCGATGTGACCCGGATTCCACCCGGGTGATCCGGGGAGCCCGGCGGCGACCCAGCTCACACCCCACTGGTGTCCGCCCGCGACACATCAAGTCCGGGCGCGAGTTACCGTAGGGAGCACCCACTCGGAGCGGCGCGTGAACCCGGGACGACTCCTTCGCTACGTGCCGCTCGGCCTGATCCCCCTCTCGGTCGGTCTGGACTACGCCGGCGCGGCGCCGACCGTGGTGTTCGCCGCCGGCGCCGCGGCAATCATCCCGCTGGCGGATTGGATCCGGCGGGCCACCGAGCAGGTCGCCGCGCGCGCGGGCAGCGCTGTCGGCGGACTGCTCAACGTGAGCTTCGGCAACGCCGCCGAGCTGATCCTGGCGCTCTTCGTGCTCTTCGCGGGCAAGGCAGAGGTGGTGAAGGCCACGATCACCGGGTCCATCGTGGGCAACAGCCTCCTGGGCCTGGGCGTCGCCATCCTGGCGGGGAGCTGGGGCCGGGAGAAGCAGGTTTTCCAGCGGGAGCGCGCGGGACTCCTCGCCAGCCTGCTGATCCTGTCCGTGGTGGCGCTGCTGGTCCCGGCGCTGTTCGACTACACGGAGCGCACGCTCCGCGGCCTGCCCTACCCCGAGAACCTCGACGAGCAGCTCAGCCTCGGCGTCGCCGTCGTGCTGATCCTCGCGTACGCGGCCAACCTGGTCTACACGCTCGTCACCCACCGGGACGTGTTCTCCGCGCCCGCGGGCGAGTCCGCGCATCGCGATGGCGGGCGGCAGGAACCCTGGCCGCTGTGGGGTGCGCTCGCGATCCTGCTGGCCGCGACCGCCGCCGTGGCTCTGGAATCGGAGCTGGTGTCGCACGCACTGGAAGCGACCGCCGCCGCGCTCGGCCTCACCCAGTTCTTTCTCGGCATCATCGTCCTGCCGCTCGTGGGCAACGCGGCCGAGTACTTCGCCGCGGTCTACTTCGCGCGGCAGGACCGGATGGACCTGGTGATGACCATCGCCGTGGGGTCGAGCATCCAGATCGCGCTCTTCACGGCGCCCGTCCTGGTGCTGGTCTCCTTTCTCCTCGGCACGCCGATGAATCTGGTCTTCTCCAACCCGCTCGAGCTGATCGCGGTGGCGGCGGTGGCGTTCGGGGTGAACGCCATCGCCCAGGACGGCGAGACCAACTGGTTCGAGGGCGTGCTCCTGCTCGCGCTGTACGCGGTGCTGGCGCTGGCGTTCTTCTTCGTGCGCTGATGAGGTTCACGAATTCCGGTTCGTGAATTCACCACGGAAGCACGGAATCCACGGGAAAAACCACACGGAGAATCAGCGTTGGACTCCGTGCTTCCGCCGGCGCCTCAGCGCAGCGTGTACAGGTAGGCTGCGATGTTCCGGGCCTGCCCTTCGGTCACGCCGAGGTTGGGCATCGCGGTGCCTGGCTCGATGGCCTGCGGGACCTCGATCCAGCGCACCAGGAAGTCGGCATTGTTGGGAACCTGCCCGGCGATGTAGACCCGGCGCGCGAACTTCTCGAGCGGCGGGCCGACCAGCCCGTCTGCGCCGCTCACGCCCGGAATCATGTGGCACGCGCCGCAGCCGTAGGAGGCGATGAGCTGCTTGCCCGTGGCGGCGTCTCCGCCGGGCACCTGCCGCACCGGGTCGCCGCCGCCGCCGCCGCATCCCGCCAGCACCAGTGCCCCGGCGAGGCCGAGCCATACCACATGGCGCATCGTCAACCTCCTGTCCGGCGTTGCCGTGCACGGGCCGGCGAGCCGGGGCGCGGTCCGCGGCGCGGAGCGAATGGTGCCGCCATCGACTTCATCCCGGCTGGAGCGAGAGACCTTTCCCGGCCGCCCTCGGCGTCCGGGTGAGCGGATCCCTCGCTCCGCTCGGCGCGACGTCCATCGCGCGCGGCACCGGAGCCCCACGCCCCCAGAATCCCCGCTGCCTCCCGCCTCCCGCCCGAGCCCGTCACGTCGACCACGTGCGGCACCGCCTTCACCGCGTGCGTGGATGAAGCCGTCGAGCCGTGCTGCGCGCCGGCGGCGCCCGCGGGGCAGCCCGTCTCCGTCGCCACGGCCACCGCGAGCAGCACCGGTGTCGCCGCGATCACCGCACTCCGCCGCACCGCCCGCGCTTCCTCCGCCCGCAGCCAGAGCACGAACAGCACGCCCGCCACCATCACGTACACCAGCCCCGCCGGCAGCCACATGATGAGGCCGGCGAGCTGCTGGTCGGCGAGCGGCGTGAGCCCCCACGCGGAGGCGCCGGCCGACTGGGCCGGGTAGAACGGCGTGCCGGCAAAGGTGAGCAGCGCGCCGAGCAGCCCGCCCTGCATGCCGGCGGTGACGACGTAGAGCAGGCCCATCCCGTAGCTCATGCGACGGCGGCCGGCCGGCTGGAGCACGACCCACCAGAACAACAGCGCCGTGCCCAGAAAGCTCAGGTGCTCCAGCGCATGGACGCGCTCGTCGCGCAGCGCGGCCTGATAGGCGGCCGGCAAGTGCCACGCCCAGATCGCCAGCACGTGGAGGCCCCACGCGACCAGTGGCGTGGTCAGCAGCGCCGCGAGCGCCGGGATGACCTTCTGCCGGTTCCACCACGCACCGAGCCGCCGGCGCGCGGCCGGGTCGAGCAGCCAGAGCAGCGGCACGAGCGGCGCGCCGAGCGCCAGCAGCGGCGCGGCCACCAGGATGAGCACGAGGTGCTGCACCATGTGGCCCCAGAAGACCGCCTCGGCGAAGGCATCGAGCGGGGAGACCAGCGCCAGCGCCAGCGCGGCGAGCCCGCCCGCATAGCAGGCGGCCCGCCACCGCGCCACGCCGTGCCCGGCGCCGGCCGCGCGCCACATTCGCCGCACACCCGCGGCGTAGAGCCCGCCGGCCAGCGCCAGGCCGGCCAGCACGCCGGGAGCCGGATTCCACGCGCGCCAGAGATCGTGCGGCGCCAGCGCGCCCGGATGCAGGAGGATCATCGGCTCACCGGCACAGCGGCATGATGAACAGTGGAATGGCGTTCATGATGACGCCCAGGACGAACAGCCCGCTCACCAGCATTCCCGC
>DASSBA010000261.1:0-7407 GCA_035699205.1 Gemmatimonadales bacterium | reverse complement strand
TACATGCCGGGCCGTTTCTCCCTCTATCCCGATCTGAGCGTCGAGGAGAACCTGCGGTTCTTCGCCTCCGTGTTCGGCACGAGCCTCGAGGAGGGCTACCGGATCATCGCGCCCATCTATCGGCAGATCGAGCGGTTCAGGGATCGCCGGGCCGGCGCGCTCTCGGGCGGGATGAAGCAGAAGCTCGCGCTCTCGTGCGCTCTGGTGCACCGGCCGGACATCCTCTTTCTGGACGAGCCCACCACCGGCGTGGACGCCGTCTCGCGCCGCGAGTTCTGGGATCTGCTGGGCGAGCTGAAGGCGTCCGGTCTCCCGATCCTGGTCGCGACCCCGTACATGGACGAGGCGGCCCGGTGCGACCGGGTCGCGCTCCTGCAGCGCGGGCGCGTGCTCGCCATCGATGCCCCCGCGGCCATCGGTGCGCGCTTCCCGCGCCCGCTGTTCGCCGTCCGGACGCACGATCGCTACGGGCTGATCCAGGCGCTGCACGGCTACCCGCACACCGCCTCGGCGTTCCCCTTCGGGGACGAGCTGCACTTCAGCGACGCGCGCCCGGGTCTCGCGCCGGCCGCCATCGCCGGGGAGCTCCGCGTCTATCTCCAGTCCAGGGGCTTCGCGGACGCCGAGGTGACGCCGATGCGCCCGGGCATCGAGGACGCCTTCATGGCGCTGATGGGCACGCCCCAGGAGGCGGCCGGGTGACCGCCGTCATCGACGTGCACGAGCTGACGCGCCGCTTCGGCCGCTTCACGGCCGTGGACGCCATCAGCTTCGACGTCAAGGCGGGCGAGGTGTTCGGCTTCCTCGGCGCCAACGGGGCGGGGAAGACCACGGCCATCAAGATGCTCATCGGCCTGCTGGCTCCCACCTCGGGCCGGGCGAGCGTGGCGGGCTTCGACGTCCTGACCCGGGCCGAGGACGTGCGGCGGCGCATCGGCTACATGAGCCAGCGCTTCTCGCTGTACGAAGACCTGACCGTGCGCGAGAACATCACCCTGTACGGCGGCATCTACGGGCTCACCGACGCCGAGATCCGCGGCCGCGGCGACGCCCTGATCGACGAGCTCCAGCTCGGTCACGCCAGCGTGGAACGCGTCGCCGCGCTGCCGCTCGGCTGGAAGCAGAAGCTCGCCTTCTCCGTCGCGCTGCTCCACCGGCCGGCGGTGGTGTTCCTGGACGAGCCGACGAGCGGGGTGGACCCGATCACGCGCCGGCAGTTCTGGGAGATGATCTACGCCGCGGCGGCCCGGGGGACGACGGTCTTCGTCACCACCCACTACCTGGACGAGGCCGAATACTGCGATCGCGTCTCGATCATGGTAGACGGCCGCATCGGCGCCCTGGGCACGCCCGACGAGCTGAAGCGGGAATACGGCGACGCGACGCTGGAAGAGGTCTTCGTGCGGCTCGCGCGGCCGGCCGCATGAACACCACGGCGCTCGCCGCGTTCATGACGAAGGAGGTGCGGCACATCCTGCGCGACCGCCAGACGCTGACGATCCTGCTGCTGCTGCCGCTGGCGATGGTGGTGCTCTTCGGCTACGCCTTGCGCAGCGACGTGAACGAGGTCCGCCTGGCGCTCGTCGATCCCGCGCCCGACTACGCCACCGCCGCGTTGCGCGGGCGTTTCGCGGGCAACGACCGGTTCCGGATCGTGGCCACGACCCCGACCACGGCAAGGCTCGAGCCGCTCTTCCGCCGCGGCGACGTGGACGTGGCCATAGCGTTCGAGCCGGGCTTCGCGGCGCGCCTGGCCCAGGGGACGCCGGCGCGGCTGCTCCTCATCAGCGACGCCTCGGACCCGAACACCGGCAGCACGATGCAGGCGTACGCGGGCGCGGTCATCGCGGGCTACCAGGCCGAGCTCGGGTCGGCCGGGGGCGCGGTGCAGATCGTTTCCCGGACGCGGATGCGCTACAACCCGACGCTGGAGAGCGTAAACCTCTTCGTGCCGGGCCTGATCGCCCTGGTCCTCACGCTGGTGTCGGCGCTGATGACCGCCATCTCGCTGTCCCGGGAGAAGGAGCGCGGGACGCTCGAGGTGCTGCTGGTCTCCCCGCTGCGCCCCTGGCAGATCATCCTCGGGAAGGTCCTCCCGTATCTCCTGCTGGCCTTCGTCAATGTCGTCACCGCCCTGCTCGCGGCCTGGGTGGTGTTCCGGGTGCCTTTCCGCGGGAGTCTCGCGCTGCTGCTGGTCGCGAGCATGCTCTACTCGATGGTGAGCCTGGCCCTCGGGGTGCTGGTGGCGGCGGTGACGACGTCCCAGCGGGCGGCCATGATCGGTGCCCTGGTGGGGACGATGCTGCCGAACGAGCTGCTGTCGGGGATGATCTTTCCCATCTCGAGCATGCCCGACTGGCTGCGGCCGGTGACCGTCGTGGTGCCGGCGCGCTGGTTCATCGTGATTGCGCGCGGGATCATGCTGAAGGGCGTCGGGCTGGAGTATCTGTGGCAGGCCCATCTGGTGCTGCTGGCCATGCTGGCTGTGTTCCTGGTCGCGGCCATTCGGAGCTTCAAGGCCAGGCTGGCCTGACCATGCGTGCGCTCCGCTTCCTGCTCCGCAAGGAGTTCCTCCAGATCTTCCGCGACCACGTGATTCTGGGGATGCTGTTCGTGATGCCCCTGGTGCAGCTCCTGATCCTGGCGAACGCGGCCACCTTCGAGGTCAGGAGCGCGCGGCTGTACCTGGTGGACCACGACCACACCCCGATGTCCCGCGGCCTGACGGACCGTCTGGCGGCGTCGGGCCGCTTCGTTCCCACCGCGGCCTCGCCATCGCCGGCTCGGGCCGACCAGGCGATGCTCGCCCGGGAGACCGATGCCATCCTCGTCGTTCCCGCGGGCTTCGAGCGGGATCTGGTACGCGACCGGCGCGCCGAGGTCCAATTCATTCTCAACGCCGAGGACGGGGCGGCGGCCGGCGTCCTCCAGTCATACGCCGGCCGGATTTTCGCGGCCTACTCCGCGGAGCTGAGCGCCCGGATGACCCCGACGCTCGCCTCGATCGGCGCACGCGCGGAGCTCCCGCCCCGGCGCGGCCGGCCGGTGATCGAGATCCGGCGGCGCGGCTGGTACAACCCGGAGCTCGAGTACCTGGACTTCATGGTGCCCGGCATCCTGGTCGTGCTCGTGACCGTGGTCGGGACGCTGCTCACGGCCATGAACATCGTGCGCGAGAAGGAGGCGGGCACGCTGGACCAGCTCAACGTCACCCCCATCAGGCGCTCCACGTTCATCGCCGCCAAGCTGATCCCCCTCTGGAGCCTGGCCCTGCTTGATCTGGCACTGGGCCTGGCCCTGGCGCACTTCGCGTTCGGTGTGCCGGTGCGAGGCAGTCTCGCGCTCATCTTCGTAGCGGCCGCGATCTACCTGCTGGCCGCGCTCGGCATCGGTCTCTGGATCTCCACGATCGCGGAGACCCAGCAGCAGGCGATGTTCGTGACCTTCTCCATCGTGATGATCTACCTCCTGATGAGCGGGCTGTTCACCCCCGTTCGCGGGATGCCGGTGTGGGCGCAGTGGGCGGCGCAGCTCAATCCCGTCACCCACTTCATCCGGCTGATGCGCGGGGTGCTGCTGAAGGGTGCCGGGCCGGCGGACGTGGCGCCCCAGCTCGCCATGCTCATGGCCATCGGGGGCGCGGTGCTCACGCTGGCGGTGAGGCAGTACCGCAAACGGGCGGCGTGAGCTGGACCTCAACGGCGCGGCGCCACTCTCCACAGCTCCCCGTCGGCCGCGTCGGTGACGAGGTAGAGTGCGCCGTCGGGACCCTGTCGCACGTCGCGCACGCGTTGGCCGCGGTCTTTCAGCAGGTGCTCCTCGCCGGTCACGCGATCGTTCTCGAGTATGACACGGACCAGCATTTTGTCCTTGAGGCTGCCGACGAAGAGATTACCGCGCCATGCCGGGAACGCCTCGCCGGTGTAGAACTGCGCGCCGGATGGAGCGATCACCGGGTCCCAGTAGTAGACCGGCTGTTCGAGGCCGGCGCGCGCGGTCACGGCGCCGGCGATCGGCACGCCCGAGTATTCCTCGCCGTACGCCTGGAGCGGCCACCCGTAGTTCTTCCCCTGCTCGATGCGGTTCAGCTCGTCCCCGCCATTCGTGCCATGCTCGACCACCCAGAGCCGTCCCTGCGGGTCGAACGCCGCCGCCTGCACGTTCCGGTGACCCAGCGTCCAGATCTCGGGCCGGGCGCCGGACTGCCCGACGAACGGGTTGTCCTTCGGCGCGGAGCCGTCGGGAGCGATGCGCAGGATCTTCCCCATGTCGCTGTCGAGCCGCTGCGCCTGGGGCCGCATCGGGGTGTCCGACCGCTCGCCCAGCGTGATGTACAGCATCCCATCGCCACCGAAGGCGAGTCGCGAGCCGAAGTGCTTGTCGCCATCGTAGGTCGGCATCGCGCGGAATATCACGCGGACCTGCTCGAGGCGCGTCCGGTCGGCCGACAGGACGCCGCGCGCGACACTGGTCGCGTTGCCGCCCTTCCGGGGCTCGGCGTAGCTCCAGTAGATCGTCCGGTCGGAGTCGAACGTCGGGCTCAGCGCGACATCGAGCAGGCCGCCCTGCCCCTGGGCGGCCACGTCGGGAACGCCGGCAATCGGCTTGCCCAGCTCACCCGCAGCCGCGACGATGCGTATGCGGCCCGGCCGCTCCGTGACCAGCAGGTCGCCCCCGGGCAATGGCTCCACGGCCCACGGATGTTCGAGCCCTTTCGCGACCACGACGACATCGAAGACGGCGTCCGACGTCACGCCGCACGCCCGGGTCTGGCCGGGGAACGCCGGGCGCTGGCCGGGTGCGTCGGGCTGGCGGGTCTCGAGGGGAGTGCAGCGGGCCGAGTCGCCGGCGGCGGCGTCCCCCGACGCCCGGACGCGGTGGGTCGCTGCATCGGAGCGTCCGCTGCAGGCCGCGCTCGTGGCTGCCAGGGCGATGATCCCGATCGGGGCTACACGGCGACTGCTCATTGGTACTCCTCGAAGCGGCGGTTCCCATGTGGTGCGCCGAGGTGCACACCGTCTCGAATCCGGAATCGGAATGTTGATGGCCAGGCGGGAGGCGAGCGGTGACCACGCTCACCGCCGGGAAACCGCGGGGCAGCATCGTGAGACTATTCTACCGGCGGCTCGAGGCCGACGCGGTCCACCAGCGGCCCTGACTGCGCCGTCGAGAACATCCCCCACACCGAAATGAACATCGCCGCGATCACCGGCCCGATGACGAACCCGTTGATGCCGAAGACCGCGAGGCCGCCCAGCGTGGAGATGAGCACTACGTAGTCGGGCATCCTGGTGTCCTTGCCGACCAGGATCGGGCGGAGCACGTTGTCCACCAGCCCGATGACGAGCACCCCGTACGCGATCAGCAGCAGGCCCTGCCACGTCGCACCGGTGGCCAGGAAGTAGATGGCGACCGGCAGCCAGACCAGGGCGGTACCGACCGCCGGCAGCAGGGAGAGCACGGCCATCAACGCCGCCCACAGCACCGGCGCGTGGACCCCGAGCAGCCAGAAGATCAGGCCGCCCAGCGCGCCTTGCACGACCGCGACGACCAGGTTGCCCTTGACCGTGGCCCGGATGACCCGGGTGAACCGGCTGATGAGCGTGCGCTGTTGCGCCAGGGGCAACGGAATGGCCGCCTTGATGCGCTCGAGCAGGGCGTCACCGTCGCGCAGCAGGAAGAACACCAGGTACAGCATGATGAACAGGCTGACGATGAAGTTCAGCGTGTTCTGACCGAGATTCAGCGCCTGAGCCGCGAAGAACTGGCTGCTCCTGGTCAGGGCGGCCGACAGCCGATCCTGTACCACACCGAGGTTCGTGAGCCCGAAGCGGTCCAGCAGGGTGGTCAGCCAGGCGGGCAGGGCATTGAAGACCTGCTGAAAGTACCGCCCGACATCCAGTTCTCCGGACTGGATCCGCTGGTAGACGCCCGATCCCTCCTGCACCAACAGCCCCGTGAGCGCCGCCAGCGGCAGAATGACCAGCACGAGCACGATCACCAGGGTCGCGAGCGCCGCGAGCGTGCGCCGCTGCCGCAGCGACACGACCAGCCGCCGGTAGAGGCGCGCGAACACGATGGCGATGATGGTGGCCCAGAGCACCGCGCCGTAGAACGGCCGGAGGATCCACGCGAATGCCAGCGACACCGCCACCAGGAGGATGACGAAGGCCTTGTCTTCGATGCCTGGGGCCTCGCCCGGACTCGGATCGGTCTGCGGTCTCGCCATGCGGCGTGTCGTCTCCGGTGAGTTGCCGTGCAACGGGCCAGCGACAGTGCCCTACGATACGCCGTCGCCGCCGCGAGTGACAAGGCCGAGCAGCGGCGCAGGCCAACCCGATGAGGCACCTCGTCCGGCTCATGCGGGCCGTGCTGCTCAAAGGGGGGCGGCCGACGGCGCTCAGAGGCCGCCTGAACGAGCCCTCATCCTGCTTTCACGATGGTTTCAGCCGGGGGACCCTAAGATGCATTGGGTCATCCTGCAAAGGTGATCCCGCCGCACCGGGAGGCACGAGCTCACGGACCTCGAGAGCAACGTCCGGGGTTTCACATGGTCGGCGGCCGGCCCGCTCTCCACCTGCCATGGCAGCGCAGGCATTCCGTGGATCGCAGGGCCAGGCCTCGTCGGCTGTCCCGGCAACGGCGATCCACCCGCTGCGCGGAGGTAGAGCACATGCACCTATATACTCGATGTCGCACGGTCGGAGCCCTGGCCCTGGGACTGATGCTCGCGGGGGGCTCGGTCGCAGCCGCGCAGCAGCAGCAGGGCGCGCGGTCGGGCCCCTGGACCCTGAACGCATCCGAAGGGGAGTGGCGAAGCGCCGGGCGGGATTACGGTTTGCAGCGGTTCAGCCCGCTCGACCAGATCACCACGGCAAACGTGAAGGACCTCAAGGTGGCATGGACATTCTCGACCGGGACGCTCCGGGGGCACGAGGGCAACCCGCTGGTCATCGGGAACGTCATGTACGTCAACACCCCGTTCCCCAACATCGTCTACGCGCTCGACCTCACGAGGCCGGGTGCGCCGATGATCTGGAAGCACATCCCGAACCAGTCGCCGGACGCCATTCCCATCGCGTGCTGCGACGTGGTGAACCGTGGCGTGGCCTATCATCCCAGCGGCAAGGTCTTCATCAGCACGCTCGAGGGTGAACTGCTGGCGCTCGACGCCAAGACCGGCAAGGAGCTCTGGAAGGCAAGGCACCCGGCGCAGTCCGACGCGGGCGCCGAGGCCATCGGATACAAGCAGGGCGCGACCATGACGACCGTGCCGATCGTCATCAAGGACCTGGTCATCACCGGCATCTCGGGTGGCGAGTTCGGCGTCCGCGGCCGCATGTCCGCGTGGAACGTGAACACCGGCGAGCACAAGTGGACCATGTACAGCACCGGGTCCGACAAGGA
>DASSBA010000260.1:0-2889 GCA_035699205.1 Gemmatimonadales bacterium | reverse complement strand
GAACTCCGTGCCCACCGCGCCGCAGCCGACGATGGCGATCGACTTCGGCGTCTGCTCGAGGAAGAGCGCCTCGTCCGAGCTGATGACCGTGGTCTTGTTGATCTCGAGGCCGATCTGCGGGATCCCCTTCACCCGGGATCCCGTGGCGATGACCACGGCCTTCCGGGCCTGGTACTCGTCCTCGCCGACCTTCACCGCGCGGTCCTTCCCCAGCACGCCGGTGCCCTTGATGACCGTCACCTTGTGCTTCTTCATCAGGAACTCGACGCCCTTCGAGTTCTGCTCGGAGACCTTGCGCGAGCGGCGCATGGCCACCCCGTAGTCCGCCTTCACGCCGTTCACCTCGATGCCCAGCTCCTTCGCGTCGTGCGCTACCAGATTGGCCACGTACGCGCTGTGCAGCAGCGCCTTGGTCGGGATGCAGCCGATGTTCACGCACACCCCGCCGAGCTTGTCCCGCTCCACCACCGCGGTGGCCAGGCCGAGCTGGGCGGCCCGGATGGCGCAGACGTAGCCGGCCGGGCCGCCGCCGATGATGATGAGGTCGAATTCCGTCGCCACGGCAACTCCAGGAAGAGGGGTTACCACACCATCGCCAATGGGTTTTCCAGCATCGCCTTCAGGGTCTTCAGGAACTGCGCGCCCGTGGCGCCGTCGATCACGCGATGGTCGCAGGACATGGTGAGGCGGAGGCGGCGGCGGACGGCGAGCTGGCCCTCGTGCACCACCGCCTTCTCGGCGATCCGCCCGACGGCCACGATGCCCGCCTCGGGCGGATTGATGACCGCCGTGAACTCGTCGATGTCCAGCATGCCGAGGTTGGAGACCGAGAAGGTCCCGCCAGTGTACTCCTCGGGTCTGAGGCGCCGCTCGCGCGCCCGCCCGGCGAGGTCCTGCGATTCCGCGGCGATCTCGCGCAGCGACTTGAGGTCGGTATTCCGGATGACGGGAGTGATCAGGCCGTCCTCGACCGCCACCGCCATGCTCACGTGCACCTCGTGCCAGTAGCGGATGTGGTCGTCCTGCCACCAGGCGTTGCACGCCGGATGCTGCCGGAGCGCGGCGGCGACCGCCTTGAGGATGATGTCGTTGAAGGAGACCTTGGGCCCGTCGCCCAGCGCCTTGAGCGCTTCCCGCGCGTCCCACGCCCGCTCCATGTCCACCTCGGTCGTGAGGTAGAACGTGGGGATCGGTCCGATGGACTGGACCAGCCGCCGCGCGATCGTCTTCCGCAACTGGTTGAGCGGGACGTCGGTGAACGGGATGCCGTCGGACGCCCGGAGGATGGGGCGGGGAGCCGGTTGCCCTGCCGCGCGCGCCGGGGCGGCGGCGGGAGCCTGCTCCAGGTCCCGCAGTACCACGCGTCCCTCGGGTCCCGACCCGGCGAGCGCGCCCAGGTCGATGCCGCGCTCGGCCGCGATCCGGCGGGCCAGCGGGGAAGCCTTCACGCGGCCGCCGGGAGGGGGCGCTGTCGCCGCGGATGGGCCGGGTGCCGGCGGTCCGGGCGCCGCTCGGGCGCTGGCGGCCGGCCGTCCGGACTCGACCGCGGGAGCGGCCGGCGGGGGCGGTGCCGGGGGCATCGAGACCGGGCGATCCTGCCCGGGCGCCGGCTGGGTGGCCTGCTGCTCCTGGGCTGGCGCGGGCTTCCCGTTCTCGACCGCCTCCCCGGGCTCCCCGATGAGCGCCACCGGCTCGGACACGGGCACCGTGGCCCCGGCCGGCACCACCTGCTTGAGCAGCGTGCCGGCCGCGCGCGCCACCAGCTCCATGACCGCCTTGTCGGTCTCGACCTCGGCGAGCACGTCGCCCACGGCGACGGCGTCCCCCTCCTGCTTCTTCCATTCGACGAGGCGCCCTTCTTCCATCGTGGGCGAGAGCGCCTCCATGACGACCTTGGTTGCCATCGGCTAGTCGCGGTACAGCACCGAGTTCACCGCGGCGATCACCTTGGCGGGATCGACCTTCGCGGCCTTCTCGAGCTGCTTGTTGTAGGGCATGGGGACGTCGGCTCCGGTGACCCGGAGGACCGGCGCGTCGAGCTCGTCGAATACCTCGCGCTGGACGGTGTCCACGACCTGCGCGCCCACCCCCGCGAAGGGCCACCCCTCCTCGGCCACCACGCAGCGGTGCGTGCGCGCCACCGACGCGAGCACCGCCTCAGCGTCCAGCGGCCGGATGGTCCGGAGGTCCAGCACCTCGGCCTCGACGCCGTCGCCGGCGAGCTCGTCGGCGGCTTTGAGCGCTACCGCCACCGTCTTCGAGTGGCACACGATCGTGACGTCGCGGCCGGCCCGCTTGATGTCGGCCTTGCCGAGGGGCACGACGTGCTCGCCCTCGGGCACCTCGCCCTTCAGGTTGTAGAGCATCTCGCCCTCGATGAAGACCACGGGATTGTCGTCGCGGATGGCGCTCTTGAGGAGCCCCTTCGCGTCGGCCGGCGTGGCGGGCATCACGACCTTGAGACCGGGGACGTGCGCGTAGAAGCTCTCGAACGCCTGCGAGTGCTGCGCGGCGAGCTGAAGCGCCGCGCCGCCTGGTCCGCGGAACACCGCCGGCACACCCACCTGACCGTTCGACATGTACCGCATCTTGGCCGCGTTGTTGACCAGCTGGTCGATGGCGAGCAGCGCGAAGTTCCAGGTCATGAACTCGATGACCGGCCGGAGCCCCACCATGGCGGCCCCGATCCCCACGCCGGCGAACCCCAGCTCGGTGATCGGCGTGTCCACCACGCGCATGGCGCCGAACTCCTCCAGCAGCCCGCGGCTCACCTTGTAGGCGCCCTGGTAGACCCCGACCTCCTCGCCCATGAGGAAGACGTCGGGGTCCCGCGCCATCTCCTCGCGGAGGGCGTGGTTGAGGGCATCGCGGTAGGTCAGGGTGGGCATG
>DASSBA010000259.1:0-2615 GCA_035699205.1 Gemmatimonadales bacterium | reverse complement strand
GGGCTCCTCGTCGGCGGCTCGCTCTGGCTCGACCAGCGCGGTGACACGGCCGCCGCGGTGGTCAAGTCGAAGCACGAGGACATCATCGTGCACCGGGTGCCCCGCGGCGGCTGGGCCCGGTACCATCGGGCGGGTGTGGAGTTTCCGGCCGGGGGCGGCCAGCCTGGGATGGCGGCGATCACCCTGCCCGAGGCGCGGTACGATGCCCTCCACGCCGGCGACACCGTCCAGGTTCACTACCTCCCCTTCTTCCCGCTGCTCGCCCGCGCGGCCGACCGCAGCACCGGCCAGGTGGTGGGCGACCTCGCGGCGCGGGTCGCTGCCGATCCGTGGTTCCTGCCCCTCCTGTTCTGGCTCACCGGCGGCGGCCTCGCGCTGTGGATCGCATCGCGGGTGGCCACTGTCGCGATCGTCGTGGCGGGGCTCGCCTGGATGGCGCTCGCGTTCCCGATCCAGTTTCCCGCCTCCAAGCCGCTGCCGCCGGCCCCGGTCGAGGCCACCGCGCGGGTCACCTCGGTCACGCTGATCACGAAGGCGCCGGCCCGGAGCGGGTCCCGCACCCGGTCCCGTATGAGCCGGCGCGCCGGGGAGTCGGTGCGCCGGCTGGCGATGCCGTACGAGGTCGTGCAGCTGCTCTTCGCGCCGGACGGCCGGCCCGACTCGGTCCTCGCGGTCGACGCGGTCGACTCCGCGAGCGTCGCGGGTCTCACGGCCGGAGCGATCGTGCCGATCGCGTACGATCCGCGATCGCCTCGGGAGGCGCGGATGACGCTGGGGAACCGCACCTACCGCGACCGGAACCGCTACCACTTCCTCGTGCCGATGATGGGCCTGGGCGTGCTGGGCATGCTCGGCGCGTGGGGCCTCCGCCACGCGCGGGTGCGGCGGAGTCGTGGCGCGCCGGCGGGCCCGGCCGGCCCTCGCGCGGAACCCTTCACGAGGACCTCCTGACGTGTCGGCCGCCATACTCGCCGCGCTCGCGCTGGCACTCCCGGTCCAGGCACCGGCGACCGTGTCGACGGTTCCGCAACGTCCCGGTCTCACGATCGTGAGCGCGGTCGCCGGCGACACCTACCTCGGCAACAGTCGCGGCGACTACGAAATGGCCGTCACGGTGACGTCGCTCTCGCCCGCGGGTACGGAGCTCACGGCCTCGTCGTTCGTCCGCAACAACGCGGGGAAGCACGAGTGGCTCCGCTTCCGTCGCATCGTGCCGGCGAGCGACCTGCGCATGGCCCGCACCCAGGTGCTCGGCTTCGCGACCGAGGACGTGGCGACGGTGCCGGGGACCACGTCCCTCGGACCGTCGGTGCTGGTGATGGCGGAAGCACGGCAGAAGGGTCAGGTCGAGTTCAAGGTGCGGAACTACGCCGACCGTCGGGACAATCCGGGCACCCTGCGCCGAGTCGGCATCGACCAGCTGCCGGTGCTCCTGAACGGGCGGCGCGTCGCATTGCCGGCGGTGCACATGCGGGGGCAGCTCGGGCCGGCCGGACACCTGCGACCGTGGTCGTTCTGGTTCTTCGACGACCCGGCCCAGCCGATCACGCTCAAAGTCTCCTACGGGGCCGAAGGCGCGCCGGAGACGTCGGCTCCTGAATGGCTTCGGCAGGTCATCCGGATCGACGTCCCCGACGCGGCGGCTGGCATGGGGGAGGTAACTCAGGGGCCGGTCGCCCCGGGCAGCCCTCGGGGCGGAGTCGAGCTCGCCGGGCCGGACGGTTCCCTCCCCACCGGCGACGCGATGCCGCCAGGCGGCACCGGAGCCGGCCGCCCGCTGGCCGGACGGGAGGGCGCTGGCGGCGACGGCGCGGGCGGCGCCGGAACGGGCGCGGGCAACGGCGGAATGGGTTCGGGCGCCGGCGGCCTCGGAGCGATGGCCGGCATGGCCCGCGATCTCACCGAGGTGTGCCGCGTCGCCGTGCCCGGGGTGTATTTCGAGTTCGACAGCGACGAGCTCAACCCGGCGTCCGCGCCGTGGATCGGGCTGGTCGCGGAGGTGCTGCGGCGCCACCCGGACTGGACGGTGACGATCGAGGGGCACACCGACAGCATCGGCGACCCCGGTTACAACCAAGGCCTCTCCGTGCGCCGCGCCGACGCGCTCCGGCGAGAGCTGGTGGCGCGTCACGGGATCCGTGCCGCGCGGCTCGACGCCCAGGGGTTCGGAGCCGCCCGCCCGCTCGAGCCGAACACCACTCTCGAGGGTCGGGCGCGCAATCGGCGCGTGGAGCTCGTCCGGCCATGCGGCCGGGCCGACGAGGGAAAGCCGCGAAAGCGCGACTCCGCATGAAATCCAAGCGATCGATCGTCGTCGCCCCGTCGTCGAGGCTTGCCGCACTCGACGGCAGCCTCAGCGCGCTCCAGGACGGCGACAGCCTCACCTCGCGCGATCGCTGGGACCACGAGTACGCGGTCAGGGTGGTGGGCCGAGCGCCGGAGCGGTTGTACGCCTGGGTCGCGGAGAACACCGACTGGGTGCCCTACCCCTAGCGACCGCCAGCGCCTACTACCCCTGATCTCCTCCCTGCACGAAGCGCCCGGGAGCCTGGCTCCCGGGCGCTTCGCTGTGCTGCGGTGCCGCGCGCGACGCCGCTAGAGCTCGTCGTCCGCCA
>DASSBA010000258.1:0-5596 GCA_035699205.1 Gemmatimonadales bacterium | reverse complement strand
GTTCGGCGGCCCGCACGCCGAGGTCGTGGCGCTCGCGGCCGCGGGCGAGCGCGCCCGCGGCGCCACGATGGTGTGCACGCTGGAGCCGTGCGATCACTTCGGCAAGCAGCCGCCCTGCACCGGGGCGCTGCTGGCGGCGGGTGTGCGGCGCGTGGTGGCGGCGCTGCCCGACCCCGATCCGGCGGCCGCCGGCGGCGCCGCCCACCTCGGCGCCGCGGGCGTCGAGGTCGAGCTCGGCCTCCTGGGCGACGAGGCCGCCGCCCAGAACGCCACCTTTCTGCATCGGCACCGGGTCACCTCGCGTCCGTACGTCGCGCTCAAGCTCGCCACGACCATCGACGGCCGCATCGCCGACGCCAACGGCCACTCGCGCTGGCTCTCGGGCGAGCCGGCGCGCGAATTCGTCCACTGGCTCCGCGCAGGTTACGACGCGCTCGCGGTGGGCGGGGTGACCGCCCGCGCGGACGATCCCTGGCTCACCGTGCGGGGCGCGGTCGAGCCACGCACGGCGCCGCTCCGCGTCGTCTTCGCCGCGGATGGCGACGTGCCGCCGACGCTCCGGCTGGTGCGCACGGCCCGTGACACGCCCACGCTGGTGGTGGTCTCGCCGGCGGTCCCGCTCAAGCGGCTGGAGCCGCTGGAGAAGGCGGGCGTGACGGTGATCGCCTCCGCCACGCCGGCCGAGGCGCTCGCCGAGCTGCGGAAGCAGGGCGTGGGCTCGATGCTGGTGGAAGGCGGCGGCCGGCTGGCCGGCGGCCTCCTGGCGGCCGGCCTCGTGGACCGCTACTACTGGATCCAGACGCCGCTCTGGCTCGGCGTGGGGGCAATTCCCGCGGTGGCGGGGCTTCCCGGCACGCGGCTGGCCGACGCGCAGCGCTGGCGGGTGACCGAGCGGCGGGGGCTGGGGGAGGATACGCTGCTGGTGGTGGACCGGCCCTGACGGGCGTCGCCCGCGTACTGCATCCCCCCGCACCTCCCAGAGTCTCACGCAAAGTCTCAAAGTCTCACCGCCCCTTGAGACTTTGAGACTTCGTGAGACTCTCCCGAGCCCCCGCCCGCCGCCTAAATCGTTGCCCTCGCACATTCTCCCATTTTCGCGCTGGTGGCATGCCGCCTGCCTTGGCGGGGCCCCGTCCTCCTCATCCGGTCACGGGTCCCCTGCTACGAGGCCGTCATGCGTACGCGGCGCGGTGTCATTTCGTGTGTCCTCCCGGTACTGCTTCTCCTCACGGGCGTGGCTCGGGCCGCGGCGCAGCGGTCTGGGGGCGTTACGCCTCAGACAACGACGTGCGGCGTGACGCCGGACAATCCCTGCCTGCCGCACATCTACATCGACAACGTCACGTTCGCGCCGAGTAGCCAGGTCCCGGAGAGCGGCCCGTTCACGTACAGCTTCCGCGTGACCAACAACGGAAAGGCGACGGGCACGTTCAGCATCGAATGTCTCTCCGTGCCCCAGCTGCCTTGCACGGACCCGGTGCCTGCCGGGTTCAGCCTCGCCAAGGGCGGGACGCGCGTCGTCCAGACCGGGTACACGACCCGAGGCCTCGGAGCGTTCTCCCAGACCCACACTATCAGCGTCACCGGCAGCACCGGTGTGGCCGACCGGGATACTCTGACCGTCGGAAAGATCTACGTGCGTGGCGTGCCGATCGCGACCCATCTGTACCCCGCGGACGGCGGCGACCTCGGCGGCAGCGACACGCTGACCGCCCGGTTGTCCCATCCGAGCGGCATCAACACCGGCTCCTTCAAGCTGCTGATCGACGGCAGCCAGCGCGCGGCGACGGTCACGTCGTCGAGTCTGACGGCGCCCGCCGCAACCCTCACGCTCCTCGCGGGCAGCCACAGCTGGGTCACTTACGGTTGCGCGGGGAACGGCCGCTGCGATACCGTGAAGACGACGTTCAACTCCACCGGTCCGGCGGTGTCCTGGGAGCTCGACGATTCACTCCCACCGCCCGAGGGCCACGGCATCGAAGGGCTGCTCGGCGGCCTGCCGCTTCCGCCGACCAACCTGCTGGGCTGCCCCGTGAACACCGACGCGCCCGAGATCCGGCTGATGTCTCCCGCCAGCTTTCTCTCGCAGCCGGGGAGCGGCTCCGCGCCGGGCGGGCTCGTCTTCGCCGCGGCCGTCGCGATGAACGACACGCTGCGCATCGGCACCGCGACGATCGACTTCAAGCCCTCGGATGAAACAACGTGCGACCAATACGGCTACCTGCCGCGGTCGAGCTTCGACTGGTCCTACTGGCAGGGCAGCGACCGCGCCGACACCCTCTGGAAGAGCTACCCCTACAGCGACAGCAGCCAGATCGCGCTCGGCCGCCGTGCCGGCGAGCTGGAGCTGGCGGCCGCGCTCCCCCTCAGCCGAAGCTGGGCACGCAGCTCCGGCCCACGCGGCTCGGGCCCGCGCGGCGGCGCGCTCGCGCTGTCCTCGACGTCGGAACGCCTGGTACGTGGATGGCTCACCGGCCTCGCACGGGGCCAGCGCCGGCTGCCCAGCGTGGGCGCCATCGACCCGCGCACATTCCGGCTCAGTCTGAACGGCACGCTGATCGTGAGGGGAGACTCGAACACCGTATCCGGTGTCACCGTCGAGTCAGTCGCCCGGGCCGGCGCCTCCGTGAAAATCCCGGGAAACCACCCGTTGCTGCACCGCTACGACCTGGCCAATCCGTCGAACGACAATGGCGGCTGGAACGAGTTGATCGCGACCATCGCGGACTCGACCGGCCACTCGACCTCCGTCCGCGCCCGCTTCGTCCAGCTCGACCCCGGGCTCGTCGCCCCGCTGGCGCTCGCGCCGCTCCGCGACTTCACCCGCCTCGACCAGGGCGAGTGCGCCGCCTTCGGCGTGTTCCAGTGCGGTGGCGTGATGCTGACGCAAACCATCCCGGGCTTCGTCTCGCGCGACAAGGACCGGAGCCTTCATCTCGTGTACCGCTCCGCGTCGCAGCGCGCACCCGCCATCCTGCCCATCCAGGTCTCGATGGCGCGGGAGCAGAAGGCGCCCGATTCGCTCCGCGTGGTCCCGAGCGTCGGCGGCGTGGTGGCGGGCGACACGCTGCGGTACGCCGGCACCAAGGGCGCCGTGTCCGGGGTGGGCAGCACCAATCTGTGGGAGAACGCGGATGAGGTTCGGATCGTCGGTGCCCAGCTCGACGCGCAGGCCCCCGGCAGCGATCCGATTCAGCAGGTGACGACGGCGGTGCGCGGGTACTACACGGTACCTGACTCGGTGGGCCAGGTGCCGCACACCCAAATTCAGGATGGGCAGGTGAGCCAGGAGGTGGTGCGCGCATTCCTCACGGACACCCTCACCACCCGCTTCGGCCAGGGCTGGCAGCTCGCCGAGCTGAACCGCCTGATCCTGGGCGACTCCCTGCAGGGTGCCCCCGCCGCCATCTGGCTCATGGGCGACGGGTCACACACCATCTTCCGGCAGCAGGGCACCGCGTGGACCGCGCCCGCCGGCGTTGCCGCGCGGCTGGTGCAGCTCGCCACGATCACCAACGGTGCCCGCTACGTCCTCTACCTGGACGGCGGCGCCAGCATCGGCTTCCGGGACGACGGCTGGCAGGTCTACACCTCCGATCTGCTCGGCAACCGGACCACCTACTTCTACGACAGCGGCACTTCCACCCGGCTGATCTCGATCGTGGATCCGGCCGACAAGCGGTTCGTCTTCCTCTACTTCAACGCCGGCGCCTCCATGGGCCAGGTGAAGGGGATCCGGGTCAAGACCTCGACCAACGCCGCGGACACGGCGTGGGTGGCCAACTTCGCGTACGACACCGCCTACGGCGCCGCCCGGCTGACCTCCGTCGAGATCGTCCGGGGAGTCGGCCAGGGCGACGTCACGATGATCGGGTATCGGCGGAACACGCCCGCGGGCGCCTACGTGGATTCGATCGTGGACCCCCGCTCGACTGCGTCGAAGCCGGTGGTGACCCGGTTCACCTACGACTCGCTGCTGCTGACCCCGGAGAGCGTCCAGCGGCCGCCCGACCGCTTCGGCTCCGCCGTCATGAGCTTCCGCGATCCGTGGCGCCGGGCGGTGCCGCGGCTGGGCAAAGGCCGGCTCGCCTCCGAAGGGCTCGAGCGCACGGTCTACCCCAACCAGCTCCGCGGCACCGCGCTGAGCTACGCCAACCGGCCGACCGATTTCCGGGTGGACCCGTTCGGCAACCCCACCCAGGTCATCGCGATCTCGGACGGTGTGGTCGAGGGCGGCTTCTACGTGCCGAGCTCGGCGGCGGATGACATCCGCGACATCGAGCGCGACAGCCTGGGCCGGGTGGCGAAGATCGTCCACGGGCGCAACCTGCCGGAGACCGCCGACTCGGTGATGTACCGCTACGACGTACTGGGTCGGGTCGACCGGATCGTGCGCAACACCGCGCAGTATCCCACCGGTGCCGTCGCGCTCGACACCATCAGCTTCAGCTACGACTCGGTGACGCTCGCCAGCAACGCCGCCTGGTGCTCCCGCCTCCTCACCATGACGGACCCGATGGGCGGGGTGACCCGGACCGGCTACGGCACGAGCGGCGCCGGCCGCTGCCTGCCGACGAAGGCGATCGGGTTGGCGGCGGACACCACGCTCTTCACCTACGGCTCGCTCACCGCGGGCACGCCGTCGGCCGTGCGGCCGGTGAGCGTGCGGGACCCGAATGGGCTCGCCGAGTCGGTGGCGTATGATCCTGCGACCTGGAACACCGCGAGCCACACCCGGCTGGGCGACAACGCGACCAGCCGGGCCTACTACGACCGGTTCGGCCGGCCCGACTCGCTGGTGGACGCCAAGGGCATCGCGACCCAATTCCTCCGGGACCGCTCCGGCCGGGTCACCCACCAGCGGACCGGTCACGGCAGCACGTCGCCGGTGACCCGGACGATCCACGATCCCGGCGGGCTCGTCATCCAGACCGACGTCTACGCCGCCCCGCCCGACGATCTCACCACGCCGAGCGACTCGGTGCAGAGCACACGCCGTTCGTTCAACCAGGCCGGCGAGCTGGACTCGCTGGTGGGCCCGGGTCCGCGGACCCCGACCAACCGGTGGGCCCGGAAGCAGAGCTGGCAGCGCGACCGCTTCGGGGTGCCGACGTTCGAGTACCCGGGGAACGGCAGCTACGTGGCCCGCGCCACCGACTGGCAGGGCCGGGTCAAGAGCCTGGAGGTGGGCTACGTGGATCCGACCCGCTCGCTGGACGGCGAGCGGTTCGCCCTGCCGGCCGACTCGACGGCCTACGCCGGCTTCTTCCTCACCATCGGGCCCAACCTGAGCATGGGCCAGGTGCACCGCTTTATTTATGACAGCAAGGGCCGGCGCACCGAGCAGGTGAGCACCGATAACTACCGCGGCCAGGTGGCCGACCGGCGCTGGGGCTACAGCCGGGCCGGGGCGCTGGTGGGCGACACGCTGCTGTTCCAGGACGGGGCCACGGTCGCGCGCACCTACGACTACAACCGGCGCGGCCAGCGCATCGCGGCGCGGAGCACGGTGACCGTGAGCAACGGGACGCTGGCGGCCGAGCCCGGTGATCAGACGCTCTCCTACTACAACGGCACCACGGCGCGGCTCGACTCG
>DASSBA010000257.1:0-1512 GCA_035699205.1 Gemmatimonadales bacterium | reverse complement strand
ATTGGCCGCGGACCCGTCGCCCACCTGGCCGTATTCGTTGAGGCCCCAGCACAGCGTCGGGCCGCCGACGGTGATGGCGCAGGAGTGGTCGTAGCCGGCGGCGACGAACGGCCCGGGCGGCAGCGGAAAGTCCGGGTCGGGGGAGTGGAAGATCACGAGCGGGTCGGTGCGGAACGTGCCGGGGACTGCGACGGGCAGGGCCGAATTCGCGACCGAGCCATCGCCGAGCTGGCCGGCCACGTTGTAGCCCCAGCAGCGGCCGGCGCCGCTGGTCGTGATCCCGCAGGTGTGAAGGCCGCCGACGCTCAGCTCCTTGAACAGGTCCGTGCCCACGGGCGTAGGCGCGAAGGAGGAGGTGAAATCGCCCCGGCCGAGCTGACCTTCCGAATTCCGCCCCCAGCACCAGGCTTCCCGCACGAGGTCCACCGCGCAGGTGTGGGCCTCGCCCGCGGACAGCGCCTGCACCAGGAGCGCCGTGGAGCCGACCACGACGGTGTCGCCCTGCAGCGTGTCGATGCTCGCCGCGGTCATGACCTGCACCGGCGAGGTGGAGGAGCCTGTACCGCTGCCGAGCCGCCCCTCTGAGTTGTTGCCCCAGCAGAAGGCGTTGGCGGCGAGGGTGAATGCGCAGGCGTGATAGAACCCGCCCGCGATCCGCCGATACCGGTAGTCGCCCGGAATGAGCGTCGGAGCGGGCACCGTGCTCGTGGACCCGAGGCCGAGCTGCCCGTCGGCGTTGTAGCCCCAGCAGAGGAGCTGCTCGGTGGTGGTGATGCCGCAGGCGTGATAGCCGCCCGCGTCGATGTAGCGGAAGACGATGTCGCCGGCCACCGGCTGGGCGGTGGCCGTGAAGCTGACGGGGGCCATGCCGGCGACTGTGGCGGTGGCGGTGTAGATGGCCGGGGCCGGCGGGAGGGTCCACGAGACGCTCGAGCGGCCCGCGGCGTCCGTCGTGTCCACCTGCTGGCTCAGCGTCCCCCCGCTCGAGCTCCACTCGACCACGACACCCGGGCTCGGCCGGCCGGCGGCGTCGGCGACCGCCAGCGTCAGCGCGCCATCGAGCGGCGCGCCCGCGACGCCGCGCTGGTTGTCGCCCGCGGCGGCGGCAACGGTGGCCGGCGGGCCCGCCAGGTCGAGCGGGGCCACGGCGTCCTTGCAGGCGAGCAGCGCGAGCGCGGCCGCAGCCGCGGCCGTCCAGCCCATGCGCGCGCTCATCGTACGCACCCCGTGACGGTGCCCATGGGCTGGGTGGTCGTGGACTCGCCGCTCACCTCGTCCCCCAGGCCAAACCACTCGCTCGTCGTCGAGTACACCCGCAACGTGCCCGCCTCCGTCGTTTTCGAGACGGTCCAGCAGCTCCCCGCCCCATCGTCCAGGTCGTACTCCGCCCGGAGACGGCCGGCGATCGAGCCGTAGCCGTCGACCCTGCCGGCCCAGGACGTGTCGGAATCCACCACGAGGGTGGTGCCCCCGCAGGCCGTCAGGAGGACGAGCAGGGGGAGGACGTAGCGA
>DASSBA010000256.1:0-8112 GCA_035699205.1 Gemmatimonadales bacterium | reverse complement strand
GCGCGGCACAAACCATCCCATCTCGTGGGCATAAAAGTGGCCCAGTGACGGGCCGAGTCCGAGTCCGACCCCGATGAGGATACCCCCGACCACATCATAGGTTTCGTCGGCTGGTTCCCCCGACACCGGGTCTCCTCGCGGTCGGGTGGCGAGCACTACGGCGCCCGCGGCGATAGGGAGGAGCGTGCCGGCCGCCGACACGGCCAGAGCTCGTCCGGGGGATTTCGCCGCGGCCCACCTGATGAGCTGCGGGGGCGGCGTCGCGGTAGTCGGGCCATCAGCCGGCACTCGCCAGCCGAGCTCACTGGAGCCGGGGAGATGTTGACTCGCCAGCTGCGCTGGAGCGAGCAGGCTGACGGCCGCTGCCATGCAGAGTCCTGCGGCCTGAGACCTGCGCATCGGCTGCATGCGCTGGTCAGACGGCACCCGGGTCGGCAGCGTTGGACGCGCGCGCCGACAGTCGCCCACCACGCACGGTCGCCCCGACAACTATCGCGGCGCTGATCAGTACCAGATTCTTGATGATGTATTGCCCTTCGAGCGTCGGCGCGTAGGGGAACGCCCGAAAGGTCTCGGCCGGAAACAGGAGCAGTGGCATCATGGTGCCCGGCATCTGCACAAACAGGAGCAGGAGGGTCACCCGCAGGAACCGGCCGCTCAGCAGGCCCACGCCGATGAGCGACTCCCACGCCGCGAGCAGCGGGAGTGCCAGCGCCGGGCCGATCACGCCGAAGCTGAGGCGGCTGATCGTCCGGGCGGCGAGGTCGGCTGCGGGACTCCAGCCCGGCACGAACTTGATGGCGCCAAACCACAGGAAGACGATTCCGAGTGCCAGCCGGGTGAGCGTGATCCCGTGACTGGCCATCCAGGAGGTAAGTCGGAGGTCGATCGGGTCCAGACGTCCGGGCATGCTCATCGGCGCCTCGCAGAAGCAATACGGCGTGTCCGCCTGACGGAAAGCAAAGCAGCTGAAGGCTCTGCATTTGCGGGTTCGGCACCGGCCGGACACGGAGCCGCGTTCGCCGACTAGCGGATGCGGACCTGCACCTCGTCGATGAGCCAGAGGTGCCCTTCCACGGGCTCGGTGGCGAGGAGGGGCACAATCCGCCGCATCACGCCCAGCACGCGCGGCACCGCGTGGGAGCGGAGCCGGAACACGAGCAAGCCGGCGTACTCCTCGGGCGGATACTGACGCAGGTCAGCAAAATCCAGATCGAACGTGAGCAGCGCCCGGCGCTCCCGTCGACAGTGGCTCGCAAGGTCGACATCCGCGTGGCCGCCCAAGCTCTCGTCGACTGCGGTCTCCGCGTCGTGGCCAGCATCGCGGAAGATGGCCAGCGCCGCCTGTGGCTGATTCCCATCAAGCTTGAGCAGCATCGAGGTGCCGACCCGGTCGTCAGGCGGGGATGTGCAGGACCCGATCGCGGGCGAGGTCGGCGGCGTAGGCCAGTGCCGCGGCTGGGGCCTCCCGAGGTAGCGTGGGGTAGTTCGCAAAGAGTTCCGCGTGCGAGAGGCCGGCCGCGAGATTGTCCAGGACTACCGAGACCGGGATCCGGGTGCCGCGAAAGCAAGGCGCTCCGTGCATGACCTCGGGAGTGACGGTGATCAAGTCCTGCCAGCGCATAGAAGCTCCAACGGGAGGGTCTCAGGGAATATACGGGCTCATTGGCTGTGTGCCTAACCACAAGCAGGGCCCCAGAAGAAATCGCTGCACCATACCGCTGAGTGCGCCCATGGAAGTATGCCGTGCCCGTCCTCGATCGCCCCAACGCGACTGCTGGTCACCGGTATCAACGCACGCCCCACTCCGAGTGCAGCCGGCTGCACCTCCGCAAACGTAGCGCGACGCACGAGTTCAGGCCCCGACCCCCGACCACACCGGAACCACTGACAACGGATCGAACGCCGACCGGTTCCTGCGGATTGCGCCGCGTGCGCGCGCTCCCCAGAATGGGCGTGCCTTCCGGGTGCCGGCGGTTCGGATCGCGGAGGCCGCGGCGTAGGAAGTCTCGCTGGTGTCGGAAGGCGGGCGGCAGGTGGTGGACGGCAGGCGGGGATCTCCCCGCTGGTCGGACACCGTCTGACCGCCCGCCATCAACTTTCGCTATCGCGGGGAGGACCCATGGGTGCCCGCAGCGGTTCGCTCGCCACCGTTCTGCTCTCGCTCGCGCTGCTCTGCCCTGCCGCCCCGCTCGGCGCCCAGAGCGGCGCGCCCGCGGCCTGGCAGGCCACGCCCGCCTCGGTGCTGAAGGCCGCGCTGCGCTCGGTGGCCGCGGCGCAGGAGCGGTATCGTGCCGCCAACGGGCGCTACGCGGGGTCCCTCGAGGCCCTTGGCGTGCGCGCCGAGTCCGGAGTGCGGGTGGACATCCTCGGCGCCAGCGTCGCGGGTTGGCAGGGCAGGGCAATTCACCAGACGCAGCCGGGCCGGAGCTGCGTGGTGTTCGTCGGCTCGCTCGAGGCGGCCGAGGCGCCGAGCACCGAGGGCGACCACCAGATGGCGGGCGAAGAGGGCATCCCCCTCTGCGACTGGATGCGATAGGAGCCGCGCGTGGTCTCGTCGAGGCGTGGGGCGGTCGCCGAGCCGCCGGCGCACGGCTGGATCGCCCGGGCGTGGAAGTGGGGGGCGGGCTCGCTGTCGGCGGGTGCCGCCCTCGTGTCCATCCTCTCATCGGTTCGTCAGGCCACCGGCGCCGGGCAGGTGCGCTGGATCGGCGTCGCCCCTGCCGCGGACACCGCGTGGGCCATCGGGGACACGATTCAGCTCGCGACCACCATCACCGACGGCCACGGGAGCGCGCTCCCCGGCCTGAGCGTCGGCTGGACCAGTACCGACAGCGCCGTCGCGTCGGTGGACAGCGCCGGCACCGTGGTGGCGCGGACCGCTGGCACAACCACGATCATCGCCGCCGCGGGTGGACGCATCGCGCAATCCCGCATTCTCGTCCGCCAGCGCCCCGCTGCGATCCGGGTGCTCGGCGACACGCTGCCACGGCTGCCCGAAGGGAGCGTCACGCGACTCGTCGCCCGCGTGGTGGACGCGAGGCGTCACCCGGTGCCGGGGCAGACGATCACCTGGCGCTCCGCGGATCCGGCGACCGCCTCAGTCGACAGTGCGGCGCGAGTCACGGCGTCGCTGGCCGGCCGCGTCCTGCTGATCGCCACCTCCGATGACCTCACCGCCGACCTGCCGCTCGAGATCTACCCCGTCCCCGCGACGATCACCCTGCTCTCGGGCGACGGGCAGCATGCGTCCGCGGGCGGCCCGCTCCCCGCCGTGGTCCGGGCGCAGGTCGTCTCCCGTGGCGGCCGTCCGATGCCGGGCGTGGCGGTGAGGTTCCAGGCGGGCGACGAGTCCAGCCGGGTGGACCAGGAGACCGACACGTCGGAGGCCGATGGAATCGTGCAGGCCCGCTGGACGCTCGGTGCGCGACCGGGACGGCAACGGCTCGCGCTCGGCGCCGATGCCGTGCCTCCGATCGCCACGCTGGTGGTGGCCGAGGCGGACCCGGTGCCCGCCAATACGCGCATCACGCTGGTCGACAGCGTGTTGTCGGGCCCGGCAGGGTCCGCGCTGCCGGCGCTCGTCGCGGTTCGGGTGACGGATTCGCTGGGTGCGCCCGTGGCCGACGTTCCGGTGACGTGGGAGACCGTGGGCGGTGCGATCGACGCCGAGGGAGCGCGCACCGATTCGCTGGGACAGGCACGGGCGCGCTGGACCCTGGGCCCGCGCTCGGGGGCGCAGCAGGCGCAGGTGCAGGTGGGCGCTGCGCGCGCCGTCCCGCGAGTCACGCTGCGCGCAATGGCGCTGCCCGGGCCTGCCGCGTCGCTGGTGCGGGTAGGGACCGCCCTGCTGCGCGGCCAGGTGGGACGGCCGCTCACGAAGCCGGTCGTGCTTCGGGTGACCGATCGTTCGGGCAACCCCGTTCCCGGCGCCGCGATTACCCTTCGGCCGGTGAGCGGTTCCGTGCCCGTGCGTGCTCCGGTGACCGATTCGCTCGGACGAGCGGAAGTCGCCTGGACCCTTGGCCCCACGGCGGGTACGCAGCGGCTCCGCGCCTCCGTCGCGGGCGTCGAGCGTCCGCTCGAGCTGGTTTCCGACGCGCGATCTGGTGCCGGCGCCAAAGTGACGCTCGACGGTGTGCCGGCGTCCGGCGCGGCCGGGCGCGCGCTGCCGCGGCCAATCACGCTCGTGGTGACGGACTCGTTCGGCAACGCCGTCGCCGGTGCGCTGGTGGTCCTCACGGTCCGCGCCGGCAAGGTGGGCCCTGCTCGAGTCCGCACTGATGGTGAGGGACGGGCCGCGGTGCGCTGGACCCTGGGCAACACGCCCGGTGAGCAGAAGCTGGAAGCGGCGGTCAAGGAAGGCGGGGGTCGGGCGGTGGCGAGGGTTCGGGCGGTGGCGGCCGTGAGGGTCGGTCGAGCCGGCCCTCGCTAGCGCCGCGCCTCCTCGATCGCCTCCTGAAGCAGCGTGCGGCGCTCGGCCTCATGCGCCCCGGCGAGCAGCCGGTCGAGCGCTCGGAGGTGCGCGGCGCGGAGCGCGTCGTCCGCGGGGACGGCCACGTCCGGCCGGACGCCGGTGCCCTCCCAGTTCGTGCCGGTCACGGGGTTCACCGCGCGCCCGGAGGGCACCCACACGCCGAACCCGCCGGTGACCCGCCGCATGCCGCCCGGGTGCGCCCCGCCGCCCGTCGTGTCGCCCACGATCTCGCCCCGCCGCTGGGTCTGCACGTCGTAGGCGAACTCCTCCGCGCCGGAGAAGGTGCGGTCGCTGGTGAGCACGTACACCGGGCGGCTCGTCCCGTAGCTCCGGCCGCTGACGGGTCGCGTGCGGAACTCGTCCCACCGGTCGAGCGGACGCCAGTAGAATTTGTTGATCAGCGTGCCGGGCGGCAGCAGGTAGCTGCAGACGGCGGCGACCATCTCCGGGTCGCCGCCGCCGTTGCGCCGGACGTCGATGATGAGCGCATCGGTATGGGCCAGGAAGTTCATGGCTGCCGCAAGGGTCGAGTCCACCTCCGCGGCGCCGAACTCGAAGCTCCGGATCTCGAGGTAACCGACGTTCCCGGACAGGCGCTCCACGCGCTCGAGGCCGAAATTCACCTGTCGGCCGAACGCCGCCCGCTCGCGCCGGTCCTCGGCGGAGGGCTCGCCGTCGGGGGTCTCGTCCGGGACGCCGCCGGCCCGATAGACGACGCGCAGATGCCGGTCGTGGCTCACCGCCCGGAGGTCGCCGGTCAGCGTGTCCGCGAAGGCGTGCGCGCTGGCGATCCCGTCGTACGCGCCCTGCCGTGCGCGCTCGCGGACGGCCCGCGCCATCTTCGCCGCGGTGGCCGGATAGACGTAGTCCTGCTCGAGCCGGCGCAGGACGCCCTCGAGCACCTGGGTTCGCGTGGCGGCGTCGATGGTGGTGTCGGGTCCACGGCCTGGGGTCTGGGCCACGGCCGGCGCCGAGAGCACCAGCCCGAGAGCGGCAACGATGGCGAAACGCATCGGATCTCCTGGGAGGCCTTCCTCTCCGACGGCAGCGGGCCCCGGCGGGTTTCACCGTACCTCATGCCTCGCCCATCACCTTGATGATCACCCGCTTCCTCCGCTGCCCGTCCCACTCGCCATAAAACACCCGCTGCCAGGGACCGAGGTCCAGCTTCCCCGCCGTAATCGGCACGATGACCTCGTGCCCCACGGTGAGGCTCCGGAGGTGCGCGGCGGCGTTGTCCTCACCGGTTTCGTTATGGCGGTAGCGAGAGGGATCCCAGGGCGCGATCGTCCCCTCGAGCCACTTCAGGATATCGTGCCAGAGCCCCGACTCGTGATCGTTGACGAAGACAGAAGCGCTGATGTGCATCGCGGAAACGAGAACGAACCCGTCGCGCACGCGGCTGAGCTGCACCTGCTGCGCGACCTCGTCGGTGATGTCGATGATCTCCTGGCGCTGCTTCGTTTCGAACCAGAGATAGTGGGTGTGGGTGGGCATGGCCGCGACCGATGAGGGAAAGTGGTGAGAAGATGACCGCGTCAGCGCAGCAACTCCTCGAGCCGTACGGCCGTATCCGTCTTCTCGTCCCGATACTTCACGATCACCGGCGCGTACAGCCCGATCCCGGCCTCCCGTCCCGCCCCCGACCGCACCGGCCGCGTGCCCGGCACCACCACCGCGCCCGCGGGGATCTCGAGCGGCCGGTCGCCCTCCCGCCGGTAGACCCGGTCGTGCACCAGATCGAACACGGCGGTGCCGCCGGTCAGCAGCGTGCCCGGCGCCAGCACCGCGCGCGCGCGGACGATCGTCCCCTCGTACACTCCGCAGTTGCCCCCGACGAGCACCTCGTCCTCGATGACCACGGGCAGCGCGCCGGCCGGCTCGAGCACGCCGCCGATCTGTGCCGCCGCCGACAGATGCACCCGTCGCCCCACCTGCGCGCACGAACCGACCAGCGCGTGGGAGTCCACCAGCGTCCCTTCGTCCACGTACGCCCCGACGTTGATGTACATCGGCGGCATGCAGACGACGCCGGCAGCCACATAGCACCCGTCCCGTATGGCCGAGCCGCCGGGGACGATCCGCACCCCGTCCTCCGCCGTGAGGTGGCGCAGCGGGTAGGTGTCCTTGTCGTAGAATGGAAACGGCCCGCCCGTGGCCGCAGGCCCCAGCCGCCCCAGCCGGAAGCCGAGCAGGATGCCGGCCTTGACCCAGGCATTGGCGCGCCACTCGCCGTCCGGGCCGCGCTCCGCCGCGCGCACGGTACCGTCGTTGAGCGCGGCCTTGAGCTGGTTGAAGGCGACGCGCGCGGCCGGCTCCTCGCCGGCGGGCACGGAGCTCTCGTAGCGCGCGAGGGTCTCGCGCAGGTTGCCGACGGAATCAATGCTCATGCACCCCCGCATTCCGGAGCGCGGTCGCGAGTGCCTCACGCGTCGCGGGGCTCGCGGGAACGAGCGGCAGGCGCAGCACGTCGCTGATCCGGCCCATGATGGAAAGCCCCGCCTTCACCGGCGACGGGTTGGTCTCGAGAAAATTGGCGTCCATGAGCGCGAGCAGACGGTACTGGCACTCGCGCGCGGCGTGGAGATTGCCATTGCGCGCGGCATGCACCAGCTCGGTCATCGCGGCCGGCACCTCGTTGGAGGTGACTGAGACCAGCCCCTCGCCGCCCGCGGCGACCACGGGAAACGCCAGCCAGTCGTCGCCCGACAGGACAGTGAAGCCGGCCGGGCGGCGGCGGATGAGCTCCATGATCTGGCGCAGGTCGCCGCTCGCTTCCTTGATCCCGAAGACGTTCGGGTGCCCGGCGAGCCGGAGGGCCGTCGCCGGGAGCAGGTTGACCGCGGTGCGGCCCGGAACGTTGTAGAGGCAGACCGGGCGGGAAGACGCCTCGGCGACGGCCACGAAATGCCGGTACAGCCCTTCCTGAGTCGGCTTGTTGTAGTACGGGGTGGCGCTCAGGACGGCGTCCACGCCGAGCCCGCACAGGCGGCGGGCTTCGTCGGCAGCGCGCCGGGTATCGTTGTCGGTGGCGCCGGCCATCACCGGCACTCGGCCCGCGGCGGCCTCGACCACCGTGGCAACGACCTGGTCGCGCTCGTGCGGTTCGAGCGTCTGCGCCTCGCCGGTCGAGCCGCAGGGCACGAGGAAATCGATCCCCTCGGCGATCTGCCACTCCACCAGGGCGCGCAACGCCACGAGGTCGAGGCCGCCGGCGTCGGTGAACGGCGTGACCAGCGCGGTGCCGCACCCCTGGAAGCGTGTCATCGGTCTGCTCCGAACAGCATCTCCTCGACCGTGTGAACGCCCGGGTGCCCCGGCAGCCACTCGGCGGCCGCCAGCGCGCCGGCCGCGAATCCCTCGCGGCTCCGTGCCTCGTGCTCGAGCGTCACCCGCTCGTACGGGCCGTCGTAGGCCACGGCGTGAGTGCCCGGAGTGGCGCCGACCCGCACCGACGTGATGGGAAATGGACGCGCCGGATCAGCCTCGCGCAGGCAGGCCTGCAGCTCGCGCGCGGTGCCCGACGGCGCATCGAGCTTGCCGGCGTGGTGCTCCTCCAGGATGAACGCGTCGAGCTCGGGCCGCCCCGCGAACCGGCGCGCCAGATCGCGCGCGGCGCGGAGAAACAGATGCAC
>DASSBA010000255.1:0-13784 GCA_035699205.1 Gemmatimonadales bacterium | reverse complement strand
AGCTGTTGCGCCGTCGCCTCGCGGGCCGCGCGGCTCTCGGGCCGCTCCTCGTACAGCTCGGCCGCCTCTGCGGCCGGCCCCCGCCGCCCCGAAAGCGCCCGAACCATCACCACGTGCTCGTAGGGGCCCAGCCGCACGCGGACTTCGTCGCCCGCCTGGAGCGGCCGCGCGCGCTTCGCGCGCTCGCCGTTCACCTGTACCTTCCCGCCGGCCACCGCCTCGGCGGCCAGCGAGCGCGTCTTGAAGAAGCGCGCGGCCCAGAGCCACTTGTCCAGCCGGACCCGGCCGTCATCCGTGTCCCGATCGGATTCCCGCATGGCTGAATAGTACACGAGGCCCCGTGCCGGGCGCGGCATTTGCAGGCCCATCGGGCCTTCTCCCCCGTTCACGGACTCGAATGCTGCCACTGCCACCAGTCTGGGTTGCGCTGGCGCTCGCCATCGCGCCGGTCCGCGCACCGGTCGTACGGGCCGACTCGCTCGTCGCGGACGCCGCCGACGCGCTGGAGCGCGGCCGCCCGTGGCAGGCCAGCCGGCTCATCGCCGTCGTGCTGGCCGACTCGTCCCGCCGCACCCCCGACGCGCTGATGCTTGCCGCCACCGCCGCCAGCCGGTGGGGTGGCTGGCCCGAGGTCGGGCGGCTGCTCGACGGCCAGACCTGGCTGGACACGGCCTACGGGGGCCGAGGTCGCCGGCTGCTGGCGCGGGCGGCGCTGGAGCAGGGTGCCGACTCGGCGGCCCTGCGTTACGCCCTGCTGGCGCCCGTCTCCCCGGTGGACTCGGTGGACGGCGAGCGCCTGGTGCTGCTGGCCACCGCGCTCGACCGGCTGCACGCGCGCGACAGCGCCGCCGCCACCTGGGCGCGCGCGGCCGTTCGGCTGCCCACCATCGCGGGGTGGCTCCGCGTGCGGGCCGCCGCCGTCACCGACGACAGCCTCGAGCGCGCCCGGCTCTACGAGCTGGTGACCGATCCGCTCGCCCGCGACCGGATCGACTGGAGCGAAGCCGCCGCCCACCGGGGCACCGGGGACCTCGTGGGCGCGTCCGCGCGCTATGCCGCGCTCGGCGCCCGGGCCACGGCGCTCCGGCTCCGGCTGGTGGCCAGTCCCGACAGTGCCTCGCGGGCCGCGGTGCGCCGCGACCTCACGGCGCTCGTGGCAGCCCGCAGGAGCCCGGGCGAAGTGCGGGACGCCATCACCCTGCTCGACAGCGCCTTTACGCCGCTCACGGCGGCCGAAGAGCTCGAGGTCGGCCGTGCGGCCACCGGGGCGGGAAGCCATACCCGCGCGGCCGCCGCCTTCGAGCGCGCCTTCGCCGCGCGGCTCGGCACCGCGGAAGACCGCTTCGCCTACGCCACAACCCTGACACGGCTGGGCCGGCACGCGGAGGCGGCGCCCCAGTTCCTGCGGGTGCACGCGCCGCGCGCACTCGCCGCGTCCGCCGCCTACCAGCACGCGCGCGCGCTGGTCCGCTCCGGCCAGGAGACGAAGGGCCGGGCCGCGCTCGCCCGGGTCCTGCGCCGCTACCCGCGCGACACGGTGTCCGCCTCCATCGCGCTGTTCCTCCTGGGTGATCTCTCCTCGGACGACCGCGCCGACCAGACGGCGCGCGGCTACTTCCGCCGCGTGGTGATCCGCTATCCCACCAGCCGCTTCGCCCCGACGGCCGGATTCCGGGCCGCGATGATCGCTCTGCTCGCCGACAGCGCGCGCCGCGCGGCCACCGAGTTCGACGCGCTGGCGAAGCATTACCCCCGGAGCGACGAGGCCGGTGCCGCGGTCTACTGGGCCGGCCGCGCCTGGGCCGCCGCCGGCGATCCGGTCGCGGCCACCGATCGCTGGCAGCGGCTCGCCGCCGGGGATCCCGGCTCCTATTACACCGGTCTGGCCGCCCGCCGGCTGGGCCGACCCGCGTGGACGCCCGAGCCCGCGCCCGACGGCTTCATCCCGATCCCCGATGCCGACAGCGCCATGGCGCGCGCGGCGCTGCTCGCGTGGCTCGGACTCGATGCGGAGTCCCGTTGGGAGTACGATCGCCTGGTCCGCCGGAGCGAGCGCTCGGCGGAGCGGCTGCTGGCGCTCGCGAACGCGTTCCGCGAGCACGATCTGGCCTCCCAGGCCATCCAGCTCGCCCGCCGCGCGCTGGCGCTCGGCGCCCCGGCCGACGCGCGCACGTATCGCCTGCTCTATCCCGTCGTGCTCGAGGACGCGCTGCTCGCGGAGGCCGAGGAGCACGGGCTCGACCCGGGCTTCGTCGCCGCGCTGATCCGCCAGGAATCCATGTTCAACCCGGGCGCCACCTCGCCGGTTGGCGCCCGCGGGCTCATGCAGGTCATGCCCGAGCTCGGCGGCCGGCTGGCGCAGTCGCTGGACTACCCCGTGTGGGACCCGGTGCTGCTCTACCAGCCGGACGTGAGTCTCCAGCTCGGGGCATTCCACCTGCAGGAGCTGGCCGGGCGCTATGCCCAGCCGGTCCACGTGCTCGCGGCCTACAACGCCGGCGCGCGCCGGGTGGAGCGCTGGTCCCAGCGCATCGGCGTGGACGACCCGGAGGTGTTCACCGAGCGGATCCCCTTCGCCGAGACCCGGGGCTATGTCCGCGCCATCGAGCGCAACCAGGAGATCTATCGCGGCCTGTACGCCTGGGCCGCGCCGCCTACCTGAGGCTGGCACGCGGCGGGGGGGACTCTTAGCTTTTGAGGGTTCTCACCACCAGGTCTTCCCCAATTGCTCGACTCCGCCCGCTCGCTCGACGCCCTCGACCGGATCGGCGAGGGGATCTTCGCCCTCGACCTCGACGGGCGGATCACCTACGCCAATCGCACCGCGCTTCGTCTCCTGCCGCCGCTGATCGGCGCCTCGGGTGAGCTGCTGGGCACGGTCGTCTGGGAGGCGTCCCCTTCCTTCGCCGAAACTCCGGCCGGCAAGGCCCTGCGCCGGGCCGCGACGGACGGCGCTCCCGTCACCCACGCGGTCCGCGATCCCGCTTCCGGCGGCATGCTCGAGCTGCGCCTGTATCCCTCCGCCGAGGGCGTGAGCGGGCTCGTGCTCGAGGCCGGGCGGCCTCGCTCCGCCGACGTGCTCGACCGGATGAGCGATCTCTATCTGGCCTGCGACGACGAGTGGCGGCTCACGCTGGTGAACGCGCGCGCGGCGGACTATCTCCGGCAACTGGGCCCGGAGCGGGGCGATCCGGTGGGCCGCTCCGTCTGGGAGGTGATCCCCGGCCTGATCGGCTCGCGCTTCCAGGCGGAGGCGTTCCGGGCCCTGGTGGAACAGGCGGAGGTCGAGTTCGAGGCGTTCTTCCCGCCGCTCAAGCGCTGGTTCTCCGTCCGGATCACGCCTACCGCGGAAGGAGTCATCGCCTCCGCGCGCGACGTGACGGGCTGGCGCCAGGCCAAGCGCGTGCTCACGCGCGAGGCGGAGCGCCTGGCCGCCGTCATCGACACCCAGCAGGCGGTGGCGACCGCGGGGCCCGACCTCGGTGCCGTGATGCGGGTCGTCGCCGAGCGCCTGCAGGCGCTCACCTGGGCCGGCGCCGCGGGAATCTTCGTGCTCGATGACGAGGAGCTCGTGCTGTGCGAGGCGACCGGCGCGGGCCGGGACCGGGTCGGATTACGGGTCGCCCTGAGGGGGGGCCTCGTGGGACGGTGCTTCAGCGGCGGCGAGCTCATCCGGAGGGACGAGACCGCCAGTGAGACCGGTGTGGACCGCGTGTTCATCGACGCGCTCGGGGTACGCTCGTGCATCCTCGTCCCGCTCACGAGCGAGCAGCACGGCGTCCAGGCGGTCGTGGCCATCTGGTCCGGCCGGCCCCGCGCGTTCAATGCCCTCCACGAGCACACGCTGCGCCTGGTGGCGGGGCTGCTCGCGACCGCGCTGGAGCGCGCGTCGGCGTTCGCCTCCCACCAGGTGCTGCTCGCCGAGCGCACCGCGTCGCTCGCCGCCATCCAGACGGCGGAGGAGCGCTTCCGCACGCTGGTCGAGTCCATCGACGACGTCGTCTTCCGGCTCGACCGGGAGCAGCGCTGCGTGGACATCTTCGGCCGCTGGCTCCAGCGCGAAGGCTTCCGGCCCGCTGATTTCATCGGCCGCACCACGGCCGAGATCGTCGGGCCGGCCGCGAGCGCGATGCACGAGCGGGCCAACCGGCAGGCGCTGGCCGGCGAGACGGTCACCTACGAGTGGACGCTCCCCTCGCGGCGGGGGCGGCGGCACATGCTCACCACCCTCTCGCCGCTCCGGGGTTCGGGCGGCGAGGTGGCCGGCATCGTGGGGGTGGGCCGCGACATCACCCAGCGGATCGAGGCGGAGCAGCAGATCCGCCAGGCGCAGAAGATGGAGGCGGTGGGGCGGTTTGCCGGCGGCGTGGCGCACGATCTCAACAACATGATGATGATCATCCTCGGCTTCAGCGACTTCCTCCTCGGAGCACTCGAGCCGGATGACACCCGCCGCGGCGACGCCGGCGAGATCCGCAAGGCCGCCGAGCGGGCCATGCACCTCACCCGCCAGTTGCTCGGCTTCGGGCGCCAGCGTGTCGTGGCGCGCGAGGTGCTGAGCCTGAACGAGGTGGTGGAAGGGATGGAGCGGATGCTCCGGCCGCTCCTGGGCGAGGACATCACCCTCGTCACCAGCCTGAGCCCGGGGCTCGGCGGCGTCGAGGCCGACTACGGCCAGATGGAACAGGTGGTGATGAATCTCACCCTGAACGCGCGCGACGCCATGCGGGGCGGCGGGCAGCTCGCCATCGAGACGGTGGACGTGGACTTCCCCGAGGGCTACGCCTACCGGCATCTCGGCGTGCAGATCCCGCCGGGCCCCTACGTGCTGTTGATCGTGAGCGACACCGGGCAGGGGATGGCCCCGGAGGTGAAGGCGCACCTGTTCGAGCCGTTCTTCACCACCAAGCCCACCACGCTCAACACCGGTCTCGGCCTGGCCACGGTGTACGGCATCGTGGTGCAGAGCGGCGGTTACATCTGGGTGGACACCGCGCCGGACGAGGGAGCGAGCTTCAAGATCTGCTTCCCGCGCGCCGTGGCCGACGAGCCGGCGGGTACCGCCGTCACCGCGGTGCCCGCTCCCGCCCGGGGCACGGAAACGGTGCTGCTGGTGGAGGACGAGGACGCGGTACGGGCGCTCGCCTCCCGGGTGCTGAAGGAGCGGGGCTATGCGGTCATCGAGGCGCGGAACGGGCGGGAGGCGCTGGCCACCCTCGAGCGGCCCGGCCACGGCATCAGCCTGGTGCTCACCGATGTGGTCATGCCCGAGATGGGCGGCGTGGAGCTGTCCGAGCGGATCGCCCGTGCCCATCCGGGCGTGCGCATCGTCTACATGTCCGGCTACACCGAGGGCGACAAGCTGCAGCCCACCATCCGCTCCTCGCCGTATCCCTTCCTGCAGAAGCCGTTTTCCCCCGAAAGTCTGGCGGTACGCGTGCGGGAGGCACTGGACCGGGCGTCACGGTAGGCCGCGACGGTCACAGATCACATCCCACCCTCCCCATCCGGCGCATCTTCGGATGACAGGTCGGATCCACTCTCCGGGGGTGAGCGATGGAAAGCAGGGTCAAGCTCGCGGGGCATCCGGTCCACCCGATGCTCATCGTGTTTCCGCTGGGGCTCCTGACCACGGCGGTCGTGTTCGACATCATCTATCTCGTCAGCAACGCGACCCACTGGACCCTGGCCTCCTTCTACATGATCGCCGCGGGTGTGATCGGCGGGCTCGCCGCGGCCGTTCCGGGGGCGCTGGACTGGTGGGCCATCCCGCGCGGCACGCGCGCCAAGCGGATCGGGCTGCTGCACGGCGTGGGCAACGTGATCGTGCTCGCGCTGTTCATCCTGAGCTGGCTGCTCCGGCAGCCGAATCCGGCGACGCCGCCCACCGGGGCCATCGTCGCGGGGCTGGTGGGCGTCGTGCTCGCCGCCTTCACCGGCTGGCTCGGCGGTGAGCTGGTGAACCGCCTCGGCGTGGGCGTGGACGCCGGCGCGCACCTGGACGCGCCGAGCTCGCTCACCTCGCAACCCGCCACCGCCGATGCACGCGGTGCCTTTCGCGCCTCGGCCCCTGCCGGGGGTGCGGACCGCCGCATCCACCAGCAGTCGGCGTATGCGGGGACTGAACGACGCGTGAGCGGGTCGATGCGCTGACCCCGGCCACCAGCGGCGGACGGCGGGGCAAGCGCCCGTTCGAGATCGGCGCGGCGCTCACCCGCATCCGCCGGGCCGTGCGGCCCCTGCCCAAGGCGGCCATGTTCGCGCTGGCCGAGGAGGGCTACCGCAGTCTCTTCGAGCAGCTCGTTGCCTGCATCCTCTCCATCCGGACCCGGGACGAGGTGAGCCTGGTGGCGTCGCGCCGGCTGTTCGCGGCGGCGCGGGGGCCGCGGGAGATCGCCCGGCTCGGCACGGCCGAGCTGGATGAGCTGATCGGCGACACCACGTTTCACCTGGCCAAGGCGGACCAGATCCGCGAGATCGCGCGGCGCACCGTGGAGGAGTACGGCGGCCGGCTTCCGTGCGACGAGGCGGTGCTCCTCGCCTTCCGCGGCGTCGGCCCCAAGTGCGCGCACCTGGCACTTGGGGTCGCCTGCGGCGAGCGGCTGATCAGCGTGGACGTGCACGTGCACCGGGTCACCAACCGGTGGGGTTACGTCTCGGCGGCCACGCCGGAGCGGACGATGGCGGCGCTGGCCGAGGTGCTGCCGAGGCGGTACTGGGTGGAGATCAACGCGCTGCTGGTGCCGTTCGGGAAGCACGTCTGCACCGGGCGGCTACCGAAGTGCTCGACGTGTCCGGTGCTGGACATGTGCCGGCAGGTGGGAGTGAGGGAGCATCGGTAGGCGCCCGTCCCTCACAACCTCCGCTCCCACCCCCGATACCCGATCGCCCCATTGAGCCACCGCACCAGCGGCACGAGCGTCGCAAAGTCCCGCTCCAGCGTCGCCGCCAGCCGCCGGCTCGTCACCTGACGCTCGGTCAGCATCCGCGTCGCCGTGAACGACCTGTACCGGAGCCACCGCTCCGCGGGGTGTCCAGCGGCGTACCCCCGCGGCAGCCGCGTCAGCATCGCTTCCCGGTCGAGCGCCCCGAACCGCCGCCGGAACGCCGGCGCCCGCACGATCCCATCGAGCGCAGCCGGGTCGTCCGCCAGTGCCTCGCGGATCTCCTCGAGCGCCGCTCGCGCCGGCATCCAGATCCCGCCCGCCACGAAGCACTCCCCGTCGGCCAGCTGAAAGTAGAGCCCGGCGCCGGCGCCCTCCGCGTCCTGGCCGGCGCCCCGCCCGGCGTCGTGGTGATAGAACTGGCACGCAGCGTTGGTCTTGTACGGCGATTTGTCGGTCGAGAAGCGGACGTCGCGGTGGATCCGGAAGATCGAGCGGCGCGGGTCACCCATGAGTTCGGGGGCGATCCGCGCCAGCCGCACGTCCATCTCCTCCACCAGCGCGCGGAGCGGCTCACGCACCTCCGTCTCGTACACCGCCCGGTTCCGCTCGAACCACTCGCGCGCATTGTGCCGCGCCAGCCGGCGGAGGAACGCCAGCGCGCCGCGGCCGAAGCCCCGGAACTCGGCGCCCGCCGGCCGGGCGCGCCGGGACGACGCTTTCACCAGCCGCTCCTTCATGGGACGGGTCAGCTTCTTGATGGCCAGCTCGCGCCGGAGCGCGGCGCCGCGGCCGGCGGCGGGCTCGACGTGCACCAGCCGGACCGGCCGGCGCGAGCGGGTATACGCGGCGCCCCGGCCCGCGTTGTGGGCCGCCTCGCGCCGGGCGGGATCGGTCGTGACCCCGGTGTACAGGGTGCCGTCACCGCAGCGGGCCAGGTAGACATGCCAGGGCATGGGTCGTGAGTCGTGGGTCGTGAGTCGTGGGTCGTGGGGCGTGAGTCGTGGGTCGTGAGTCTTGGGGCGTGGGTTCGGGCGCGCCTCGGCGGGCGCGGCGACAGTCCGGACCCGCGCCGCGCGACCCAACGACTTACGACCTACGACTCACGACCCACGACCTCCCCGGATTGTAATGATACGTCCGCCTCTCTATCTTCGGCCAAACCCCCGTGCACACGCCGAGTCCTGCGAGACACGATGCCTGACCGCCGCCGGGTCGGCCGCAGCACCCTGCCCGACCAGCGCACCCTCCTGTCCTGGCTCTTCGTCGGGCGGCTGGTCCTGACCGTCGGCATCCTGATCGGGGCCGGGCTGGTCTGGACCGACCGGCCCCAGGAGGCGTTCCTCGTCACGGTCGCGGTGGTCATCGCGCTGGTGTTCACCGGCTACGGCGCGTGGGCCGTCTTCCTCCGGCAGCGGACGAGCGGCAACGCGTTCCTGATGGTGCAGGCGCTGGTGGACCTGGGTGTCATCACCACCATCGTCCATTTCGCGGGGCAGTCGCAGTCGGCCTTTCCGGCGCTCTACGTGCTCGCGGTGGCCGCGTACGCGCTGCTCATGCCGCCGGTCTGGGGGGCGGTCACCGCGGTCACCGCGTCGGCGCTGTTCCTGGGCGATGCGTTCTGGACCTGGGCCGGGCCCCCCGACGCCGCGTTCTGGGCCCAGGTGGTAGTCTTCAACGTCGTCTTCGCCATCGTCGCCGTGCTGGGCCACCGTCTGCGCGAGGCGGGGATGGAACAGGAGACGCTGGCCATCGAGCTCAAGCGGGTGCGGCTCGAGGCGGACGACATCCTGCGCAACATCCGCTCAGGCGTGCTGACGGTGGACGGGGTGGGGCGGCTCGCCTTCATCAACCCGACCGCCCAGCGCCTGCTCGACCTCGACGGCGAGGGGCTGCTCGGCCTGCCGGTGCTGGACCAGCTCAAGGCCCGCTCGTCCGAGCTCTGGGCGGCGGTGGTGGCAGGCATCCGGAACGGGCGGAAGATCAGCCGCGGCGAGGGGATGGTGACCCACCAGGAGGGACGCATCTTCCCGATCGGCCTGAGCACCACCACGTTCCGGCAGGAGGCCCAGGAGGCGCTGTCGGTCACCGCGATCTTCACCGACATCTCCGACCTGAAGGAAGTGCAGGAGCTGCAGGCCCGCGCCGAGCGGCTGGAGGCGGTGGCGGCGCTGAGCGCGTCGCTGGCGCACGAGATCCGGAACCCGCTGGCTTCCATCCGCAGCTCGGTCGAGCAGCTCGGCCGCTCCCGGCACGCGGACGACGACGAGCGCTTCCTCGCCGGGCTCATCGTCCGGGAGAGCGACCGGCTGAGCCGCATCCTGAGCGAGTTCCTCGACTTCGCCCGGGTGCGCGCGACTCACCTGGTGCCGCTCGACCTGCACGCGGTGGTGGTCGCCGTGGTCCACCTGATCCGGGCCCACCCCGATTGCCGGCCCGACGCGGCCATCGCGGTCGAAGGGGACCGCACCATCCTCGACGGCGACGAGGACCTCCTCCACCGCGTGATCGCCAACCTGGTGCTCAACGCGGTGCAGGCGGCGCGCGGGCCGATCCGCGTCACCGTCAGCGTGGCGGCGGTGCACGGCAGCGACATCCCGCACGGGACCAATCTCGACCATGCCGTGCGGCTGCAGGTGCGGGACGACGGGCCGGGGATCCCGTCGGACATCCGCGAGCGGCTGTTCGACCCGTTCGTCTCCGGCCGGGCGGGCGGCAGCGGGCTTGGCCTCGCGATCGTGCAGCGCGCCGTCCAGGCGCACCGGGGTCTCGTGCTGGTCGAGTCCGGGCCCGGGCAGGGCACCACCTTCACAATCTTTCTACCCGCCAGGATGATGGCGGAGGATGCCGCATGAGCCAGAAGCCTTCGGTCCTGGTGGTCGACGACGAGTCCGGGATCCTCGACACCCTGCGGATCCTGCTGCGCAACGAGGGGTTCGAGGTCACCACCGCCCAGGGCGGCAAGGCGGGCCTCGAGCAGATCCGCTCCGGCACGCACGACATCGTCCTGTCGGACGTGCGGATGCCGCAGGTGTCGGGCCTCGACATCCTGACCGCGGCGCGGGAACAGGACCCGATGACGCCGGTCATCCTCATGACCGCGCAGGCCTCGCTGCAGAGCGCCATCGCCGGCCTCAACTCGGGCGCCTTCCACTACATCCAGAAGCCGTTCAGCAACGACGAGCTGGTCGCCATCCTCCGGCGGGCCTGCGAGTTCCGCGCGGTGCGGGTGGAGAACAAGCAGCTCAAGCAGGAGATCCGCCGCCGGGAGAAGGGGACCGTCACCCGGCCCATCGGCAAGTCGAAGCGGTTCCTCGAAGTGCTGAAGCTCGCCGAGCACGTGGCACCGACCGACTCGACCGTACTCATCCAGGGCGAGAGCGGCACCGGCAAGGAGGTCGTCGCCCGCTACGTGCACAACCTCTCCAACCGGGTGGACGGGCCGTTCCTCTCCATCAACTGCGGCGCGCTGCCGGAGAACCTGCTCGAGAGCGAGCTCTTCGGGCACGTGAAGGGGAGCTTCACCGGGGCGGTGCGGGACAAGCAGGGGCTCTTCGCGGCCGCCCGCGGCGGCAGCTTCTTCCTCGACGAGGTCGGCGAGATGCCGCCGTCGCTCCAGGTCAAGCTGCTTCGGGTGCTGCAGGAGCGCGAGGCCATCCCGGTCGGCGCCACCGAGGCGATCCCGGTGGACGTCCGGATCATCGCGGCCACCAACCGCGACCTCGAGGAGGAGATCCGGCGCGGCAACTTCCGCTCAGACCTGTTCTACCGGCTCAACGTGATCGCCCTCAATCTCCCCACCCTGCGGGAGCGGCGGGACGACCTTCTCCTCCTGATCGAGGCATTCCTCCAGCAGCTCGGCGCCGAGGCTGGCACCGAGCCCAAGGCGCTCGCCTCCGAGGCGCTCGACGCGGTCATGGTGTACGAGTGGCCGGGGAACGTGCGCGAGCTGGAGAACGCGCTGGAGCACGCCACCGTGCTGAGCCGGGGGAACCTGATCGACGCGTCGTCCCTGCCCGAGCGGATCACCAAGCGGCGGAAGGAGCCGCTCGTCGCCGAGCGGTCGTACCGGAACCCGACGCTGGAGGTGATCGAGCGGGCCTACATCATGTGGGTGCTGCAGGCGGAGGGGGGGAACAAGACGCGGGCGGCGGAGGTGCTGGGGATCGATCCGAGCACACTGTACCGGAAGCTCAGCAGGTACGAGGAGCAGGTGGAGGTGAAGGCATGAGAGCTCGGGCGAGGTGGGCGGCGGCTGCCGGCGCGGCGGCGGCGTTCCTGCTGGCCGGCTACACGGCCGTCACCGAGTCCATGCCCGTGCTCCACATCTACGACGGGTACTGGATGCTGTTCGGCGCAGCCATGGGGGTGGTCCTGGCGGCGCCCTTCGTCTGGTCCTGGGCGCGGGACAAGTCGTTGCCGGCCGTGGTCATCGTGGCTGTCCTCGGGTGCTGGCTCCCGATCGTCTGGCTGGCCCTTCGCCGGCATACGCCGGTCATGCAGCGGATGAAAGGTGCCTGGTACCTGATGGGAGGCGATGTGGTCGCGGCCGCCATTCCCGTTGGCGTCGCCTTCCTCTGGATGGCGCTGCGACCGCCGGGTCCGGGGAAGCAGCTCAAGCTCTGACGTCACACGCGACGGAATCCTTCGAGGCCACCCTCCCCGGGTGGCCGTTGCGTTTCGTGGACCCGCTGTCAGGCGAATCGATCCGACAGGGAGTACCGCCCGCCGTAGGTTTGCATCGGACGGGAACGCAATGATTTGTGCCGGCGGGTCGGGCGGCTCGGCGCTCTTGCAAAATCCTGTTCCGGGGGGATCGTCCGCCGCCGCGCAATCCCTTTCGCTGGCCATGTAAGCAACGTGGGTGCAATGCATTGAGCTCACCCCCCGGGGGGTGGCATGCGCGTTGCCTTACCCCCGGCCAGTCCGACGCCCACACCGTCAACCGTCGGCTCGGCCACGTCGCCGCTCACTCACCCGGAGGAAGTATGCAGAATCGTAAGGGCTTCACGCTCATCGAGCTGTTGATCGTGGTCGTGATCATCGGCATCCTGGCCGCGATCGCGATTCCGAAGTTCGCCGCGACCAAGGAGAAGGCGTACATCGCGTCGATGAAGTCGGACCTGAAGAACCTGGCCACCGCGCAGGAGGCCTACTTCGCCGACAACTTCGTGTACATGGCGGGCACCGCCAGCAACCTGGCCGGCGTCGGCACGCCGCTGCCGACCGGCTGCGCCGCGGCGAACTGTCTCTTCACGCCGTCGGCTGGTGTGACGGTCGTCGCTGCCCTGGGTGGCAACCCCGGCTGGACCGCCACCTCCACGCACGACCAGACGACCAAGACCTGCGCCATTTTCCTGGGCGACAATACCACCGCCCCGGCGACGGTCGAGGGCGAGCCGAAGTGCTCCTGATGTCCTGAGTGCCGGCTGAGACGAAAACGGGCGGCGGTCTTCGGGTCGCCGCCCTTTTCGTCGGCCGATGGGACCTGTTCACATCACCTTCACCGCGCCAGCAGAGAGCAACCGGGGAGATCAGTGCGTATGAAAACATCCAGACGCGGCTTCACGCTGATCGAGCTGCTCATCGTCGTGGTGATCATCGGCATCCTGTCGGCCATCGCGATTCCGAAGTTCGCCGCGACCAAGGAGAAGTCCTACCTGGCGACGATGAAGAGTGACCTGCGCAACCTGGTCACCGCCCAGGAGGGCTACCTGAGCGACAACTTCAGCTACTACAGCGGGGCGATCCCCAACGCAGGGTTCCCGTACAATCCATCGTCGGGCAGCACAGTCACTATCGTCAGCGTGGTGGCCGGCGGCTGGGCCGCGACGGCGTCCTTCGCGGGGACCAGCAAGACCTGCGCGATCTTTTACGGAAGCGCTGCCGCCATCGCCCCGGCGACCATCAACGGCGAAGCCAAGTGCACCTGAGCATGCGCCGCCGCCGCTGACCCATGGCGCCGCGCCGCTCGCTCCGCACTGAGCTCCTGGTCAATCTCGGCTTCGTCACTTCGGCGGCGGTCCTGCTGGTCGGCCTCACCACGATGCTGCTCCTGGGCGGCAACGTGCGCGAGGCCTTCTGGCCACTGGTGGCGCTGTGGGCCGGCAGCACCGTGGTCTTCGTGCTCTTCGGCGCCTACGTCGTGCACCGCCTCATCATCCGGCCGCTCCGGGTGCTGGCCGCCGAGGCGGATGTGCTCGCGGCCGGCGAGATCCCGGCTGAGCCGGCGGCGTACGAGACCCGCGAGCTGGGCGAGCTGGCGGACCGCTACCGCAGGATGGCCGAGGAGCTGCTCGACGTGCACAGCCACGTCGTCCGGGTCGAGAAGCTCGCGGGCATCGGCCGGCTGGCCGCCGGTGTGGCGCACGAGGTCCGCAACCCGCTCGGCGCACTCGGCACCTACGTCGAGGTCCTCCGCCGCCGCGGCAGCGATGCCGACGTGACTACGGAAATGCACACGGCCATCGGCCGGGTCGATCGGATTGTGCAGGGATTGCTGGACTATGCGCGACCCGAGCCCCGCGCCAGCGGGCCGCGGATCCAGGGCCCCGGCCAGGCTGATCTGAACGCGGCGGTGGAGACCGCGGCCGGCTTTCTCCAGCGGCAGGGCCTGCTCCAGGGGCGCAACCTCGCGGTCAGCCTCGACTCCAGGCTTCCCTGCGTACAGGGAGATCGGCACGGGCTCGAGCAGGTGGTCATCAATTTGCTTATGAACGCCTGCCAGGCCTCGGCCGGGACGCTTGCCGTGGGCACCGTTGGCCATCCGTTTGAGCCCCGGCACCGGAGCGACACCAGGCGGGATGACGACTCGGAGCCCCTGACGTCGGGCCGCCGCCGCTGGGCGCCGCGGCCGCGCCGCCGTGATCTCGAACCGGGCACGCCCGGCGCCTTGCTCTA
>DASSBA010000254.1:0-24718 GCA_035699205.1 Gemmatimonadales bacterium | reverse complement strand
CTCGGCCGCGGCTCGTTCACCGAGTCGTTCCCGCTCTTCGGCTACTCGCTCGACGACTACGAGGTCCTCTTCGAAGAGAAGCTCGCCCTCTTTGCCGCCCTCCGGGACGCCGACCGCACCGGCCAGCCGGTCCGCTGGAAGGGTTCCGTGCGCCCGTCGCTCGAGGTCGCCTCGGTCACCCCCCGGCTCGAGCGCCCGCCGCTCCGCACCTGGGTCGGCGTCGGCGGGAGCCCGGCGTCGGTGGTCCGCGCGGCGCGCTACGGCTTCCCGCTCACGCTCGCCATCATCGGCGGCGACGCGCGCCGGTTCGCGCCCTACGTGCAGCTCTACCACGAGACTCTCGCCCAGCTCGGCCGCGACCCGCTGCCGGTCGGCGTCCACTCGCCCGGGCACGTGGCCGATACCGACGCCCAGGCGCGCGAGGAGCTCTGGCCCCATTACGAGGTGATGCGGAACCGGATCGGCGCCGAGCGCGGCTGGGGCCCCACGAGCCGGGCGGAGTTCGAGCGCGAGATCGCCGCGGGCTCGCTCTACGTCGGCGCGCCCGAAACGGTCGCGCGCAAGATCGCCGCGACCGTGCGCAACATCGGCGCGTCCCGCTTCGATCTCAAGTACAGCGCGGGCACGCTCGCCCATGAGCGGCTGCTCCGGAGCATCGAGCTCTACGGGCGCGAGGTGATCCCGCGGGTGCGTCGGCTGCTCGCCGGCGAGTCCCCGGCGAGTGCCGCGGGCGGCGGCGTCGCCGCGTCGGGCGGATAGCCGCCGAACAGCGGAATGGAGGTCTGGGTGAACCCGGCGGCGGACGAAGGCCTGACCAAGGTGCCCGCGGTCACCTTGCTGTTCTGGGTCCTCAAGATCGCGGCCACCACGCTTGGCGAGACGGCCGGCGACACGGTGTCGATGTCGATGAATCTCGGCTACCTCGCCGCCACCGGGGTGTTCGCGGCGATCTTTACGGGCGCCGTCGTCGCCCAGATCGCCGCCCGGCGATTCCATCCCTGGATCTATTGGGCCACCATCATCGCCACCACGACGGTCGGCACGACCCTCGCGGATTTCGCGACCCGATCGCTCGGCATCGGCTACGCGGGGGGCAGCGCGCTGCTGCTGGTCCTGCTGCTCGCCTCGCTCACCCTGTGGCACCGCACCCTCGGCACGGTCTCGGTAGACTCGGTGAGCTCACCCCGGGCCGAAGTCTTCTACTGGGTGACCATCATGTTCTCCCAGACCCTCGGCACCGCGCTCGGTGACTGGACGGCGGACACCGCGGGGCTGGGTTACACCGGTGCCGCGGCGGTGTTCGGCGGGCTGCTGGTACTGGTCGCCGCCGTGTATTTCTGGACGACGGCCTCCCGCACAGTCCTGTTCTGGGCGGCCTTCGTGCTGACTCGCCCCCTCGGCGCCGTGGTGGGGGACTTCCTCGACAAGCCGGTGGCGTCCGGCGGCCTCGCCTTCAGCCGCGCCGGCGCCTCCGCGGTGCTGCTGATCCTCATCATGGCGGGCCTGCTCCTGTTTCCGCAGCGGGCGGCCGCCCGAAGCCATTGAGCGGCGGTCGGGAGCCGCGGTCGCTGAGGCACGTCCCGGTCGACCAGGGGCGCCCGGGCCCGGCCAGGCGACAAGCAGGAAGGGCCCGACCGTCGGCCGGGCCCTCCAGGCGCCACACCGGTCCCGCCTAGTGACCGACCCCGAGCAGGAACAGCAGCACGATGATCAGGCCCGGCACTCCGAGCAGCCAGAGGAGAATGAGCGCCATCGGTAGCTCCTTTCTGCGTCAGGGGTCGCTCAGGCTGCCGCCGCCCGATCGCGGGTGCGGTAGTGGGTGAACGTCATCGGCTCGCCGGACGCCATCCAGCCGCCCAGTACCGCGCCGATCAGGCCGATCAGAAGCGCCAGCGCCGTCGCGAGCGCGTTGTTGCGGACGGCGGTCGCCAGGTCCGCATCGGAGAGGGGCGTCGACCCCGCGGCGATGGTGGACAGGCCGCCGTACCAGCCACCGATGTGGCCGGCCGCGCCCATGGCGCCGAGGACCAGCAGTATCGGGATGGTCAGCAGCCAGACGATGGCGCCATGGAGCATGGCGGGCTCGGACCGGACCCGCCCGGCGATCCGCGCGGCCACCCACCCCCCGGCCACGTAGCCGAAGAAGGCCCCGCCGACGGAGAAGATGAGCCCGATGAGCCGCAACTTCTTCCAGTCCACGTACTGGGCCGCCTCGTTGGCGCCGAGGGCGACGCCCACCAGCCCGATCAGGAGGCCGATGGCGAGCGCCGTCAGCGCGCCCACCCATACGGCGCTCCACGAGACCGGCCAGATTACCCACTCCGGCTCTTGCCGCTGCAGCATGGCACCCTCCTCCCCATGAGAGCCTGCGCCTGTTCGCTGACGGGTGAAGCTTTGACGGGATCCCTCCTTGGCGCGGCGACGCAGATCACCAACCGCGGCACGCGGGGGGCTGACGTGACCTTCCACGGGCGGGGCAGGATGCGGATCGGCATCGACCTCGGCGGCACCAAGACCGCGGCCATCGCTCTCGACGCCGGCACGCCCGCCACCCTCCGCCGGCGCGTGCCGACTCCGCGCGATTACACCGGCACCCTCGACGCCATCGCCGGCCTGGTCGCCGAGCTCGAGGCCGAGACCGGCCGTACCGGCACCGTCGGCGTCGGCATCCCCGGCGTGGTCGGTCACGCGACCGGTCTGGTCAAGAACGCCAACTCCACGTGGCTCATCGGCCGACCGCTGCTGGCCGACCTCGAGGCCCGGCTCGCCCGCCCGGTCCGCGTCGCCAACGACGCCAACTGCTTCACGCTGTCCGAGGCGAGCGACGGGGCGGGGCGGGGGTTCGAGACGGTGTTCGGCGTGATCCTCGGCACCGGCGTGGGCGGCGGCCTCGCGGTCCGCCAGCGCATCCACGAGGGGCCCAACCAGATCGCCGGCGAGTGGGGCCACAACCCGCTCCCCTGGATGACGGACGAGGAGCGCGCCACCGCGCCCGAGTGCTACTGCGGAAAGCGCGGCTGCATCGAGACGTTTCTCTCCGGCCCCGGCTTCGAGCGCGACCATGCGCGCCTGTCCGGCATGCCGCGCTCGAGCCCGGACATCGTCCGGGCCGCGGCGGCCGGCGACCCCCACGCGGCCAGGGCGCTCGAGCGCTACGCGGACCGGCTGGCCCGCGCACTCGCCGGCGTAATCAACGTCCTCGACCCCGATGCGGTGGTCCTGGGCGGCGGTATGTCCAACCTGCCGGCCCTGCCGTCGGCAGTCTCAGCCGTGTTGCCCCGGTATGTCTTCTCCGACACGGTGCTGACGCAGGTCGCTCAGAACGCTCACGGAGATTCGAGTGGCGTGCGTGGGGCGGCATGGTTGTGGCCATCCCGCTGACAGCCGCGCCACACCCCGGAGCGGGCCGCCTCTGGCGCGGGCGGCACCACGCCGCATATTCGAACGGACCCCCGACGACATCCAGCCGGCAGCACGGGTGAGCGGTTGGCGCATTCGCGAGGCCCCCGTGGCGTCCTCCTCGTTGTCGAAGAAGAGCGAACAGCAGTCCGGTGCGCTGGTGCGCGCATACCTCGCGTCCCTGCCGCCCGATGCGCGGAGGCACCTCCGCAAGCTCCGCGAGCTCATTCACTCCGCGGCGCCTGCTGCCGTTGATGGCTTCAGTTACGGGATTCCCGCCTTCCGGCTCGAAGGACGGCCGCTCGTGTGGTACGCCGCCTGGAAGCATCACAGCAGCCTCTACCCCATGACGGCGGCGATCCGGCGCGCCCACGCGGCCGACCTCGAGGGCTACGAGACCTCGAAGGGCACGATCCGGTTTCCGCTGGCGAAGCTCCCGCCGGCGGCGCTCGTCAGGCGGCTGGTCAAGGCGCGGGTCGCCGAGCTGCGCGAGACGATTCCTGCTCGCTCCCGGTGAACGATTCCGATCCGTCGAACTCGAACAGCGCCTCGAACCGCCGCGCCAGCGCCCGCTCTCCCTCCACCACCACCAGCCCCCGCCGCAGCGCCTTGGCCAGCTTCTCGTCGCCCATCAGCACGTCCACCAGCGTGCGCAGCCTGGCGGTCACCGTGAGCGTCACCGGGTGGCCGGGATCGGTGAGGCAGACGTCCACGTCCTCCTTATCGCCGTGCTGCACCACGATCCACCAGTAGCGGCGGAGCCGCGGTTCCCCCTGCAGGTGGAAGTGCAGCACGGTGCGGCCGGGAGGAAACCGCGCCGGCAGGACGTGGCGCCGGAGCGACCACATGAGCACCGCGGGGTCCAGCTCGTACGACCGGTAATCGCGGTTGACCCATTTCCTTGCCCAGTGGCCGAGCGCATCCACGATCGGCCGGAGCTCCTCGCCCGCGGGGGTGAGGTCGTACGCCACGCCGCCCGCGTCGCTGCGGCGGCGGATCACCCCGTCGTCCTCCAGCGACTTGAGCCGCTGCGACAGCACCGAGGGCGAGATGAGCGGCAGCGCGTGGCGGATCTGGTTGAAGCGGTGGTAGCCCACCATGATCTCGCGGAGGATCAGCGGCACCCAGCGCTGGGCCACGACTTCGGACCCCTGGGCGACCGGACAGAAGGAGCCGTAGCTTCGGGGAGGGCAGGCCGTCATCGGGGCACCCGGGAGTGGGAGGCGGTACGAATCTCGTACTTGTCGTCGGCCGCGGCAAGCCGTAGCCTGATGCGCTCGGCCGGCGTTTGGACCGAACTACAGGCATCTCATCAACCCTGGGAGACCCGTCATGCGCGCGCTTCCGCTCTCCGCTGCCCTGCTCCTGTGGGCCGTCACGCTGCACGGGCAGAACACCTCGACCCACTCGGCCCCCAAGCTGTCCTGGGGACCGGCGCCCGCCGTGTTTCCCGCGGGAGCGAAGATGGCCGTGGTCAGCGGCGACCCGGGCAAGGCCGCGCCGTTCACGGTGCAGCTCTCGCTGCCGGACGGCTACCGGATCCCGCCCCACTTCCATCCCACGGACGAGACCGTGGAGGTGAAGCAGGGGACTTTTCTGGTGGGCATGGGAGATTCGCTGGATCTGGCGAAGACCGATACGATGAACGTCGGCGCCAAGGGGGAGGTGCCCGCCAACTCGCATCACTACGCGGTCGCCAAGGGCGCGACGGTCGTATCGGTCACGGCGATGGGTCCGTTCGCGATGACCTACGTGAATCCGGCCGACGACCCCCAGCGCGCGTCGCAGCCCTAGCCCGGGGCCCTGATGGCGGATACCCGTCAACCGAGCAGTGCGCGGCGCCACGGAATCCGGCCGCCCCGGCCACCCATCACCCGCCGGGGTGGTATGCCCGCTCCGTGTGTCCGTCGAGCTGCCGCGGATAGAAATAGACCTCCCGCAGCGTGCCCGCCGCGTACCGCTCCGCCTGGTCGTTGAAGTGCCGCGATCGCGGATCGCCGCTCTCCCCGCCCGCCGTCACTGCCATGGCCCGCACGCTGTCCTTCCCGAACTCCACCACCGCGACGAAGCTGTTCCCGCTCGTGCCGTACATCCGCTTCGTCCCCGGATACGTTCGCGCACCGAACGAGGCCAGCGACCCCCACCGCGAAGACGTGAACGGCACCGGGATGCTCGGCCCCGCGTCGTCGAACCGCTGCACGATGTCTCCGGTCAGCCGCTGGAACCGGTTGATCTCCCCCCACGGCGTCCTCCACGTCCCGAAGTCGCGCGTGAGTCGCCCGGCCGCCGCGGCGAGCGCGGCCAGCCGCTGCTCCGCCGTCGCCCGGGTCACCATGTAGTCGTATACCGGCACCCCCGCCGCGCTCGCGGCGCCCCGCACCAGAGTCGCGAGCGTGTCACCCCAGTACACCGCGAGCGACGTCGGCACCGAGCCCGCCGACCAGCGGTAGTCCCACGCCCGGAGCGCCGCGATCGGGCCGGCGAGCTTCGCCTCGAGCGAGTCCCGGACGGCCGCCGCATCGTACGCCGCCAGCAGCGGCGGCACGAGCCGGGCGAACGCCGTGAGATAGCTGTCGAACGCGGCGTCCCTGAGCCGCTCGGGCGTGAAGTCCTTGCGTCCCTCCAGCACCCGGATCGCGTGCAGCCCGCGCGGGCTCTCCCCCGCGTTGTCCATGTACGCCGGGAAACTCTCCCTCCTGGGACTGTTCGCGCCCGCGGCCGAGTACGGCCAGTCGTTGGTGTTCTGGATCCAGCCGTTCGCAGGATCCACGACGTGCGGGCTGTCCTCGACCCCGTGCACCCCGTGCCACTCGGTCGCCGGGTCGCTGCCATCCACCGGCCGAGTCCAGTCGAACCGGTCGTCCCGCCGGGGGACAAATTGCGGGTGGAAGTAGGCGATGTGGCCGTCGGCGTCGGCGTAGACCGTGTTGTTCGACGAGTTGGCGTGGAGCTCCATCACCTTCCGGTAGGCCGCGAGGGTCCGAGCCCTGGTTCGCAGGAACGACTGGCTCAGCGCCTCGACCGGCCTCTCCATGAGGCGCACGCTGATCCACCTCCCGTCCGCCGCGCGCACGATGGGACCGTGGTGCGTCCGGTAGACCGTGAACGTCCTGTTCGCCACGCCGCCCGCCGTCCGGCAGGGCACGGTGACCCGACCCGTCACGAGCGGCCGCTCCTCGCCGCCGTACCGGTAGTACAGCCGGCCATCCTTCCGCACGATCGTCTCGGCGTACTCGTCGATTGCATCCGCGCCGGTCGAGGTGTGCATCCAGCCGGCCCGGTCGTTGAACCCCTGGTACACGAAGAACTGGCCCCAGGTCACGGCGCCGTAGGCATCGAGTCCCTCGTCGCTCGTCATCTGCAGCTCGGCGCGGAAGAAGAACGAGGTGTGCGGGTTGATGAGAAGAAGCGCGCGGCCGTCGACGGTGTTCGCCGGGGCGATCGCGAAGCCGTTCGAGCCCGACGGCTCCTTCGCGTGCTCGCTCGCCTCGGCCGGCCGCGGCCGACCGGCGCTGTCGCCGTAGAACGCGCGGAGCCCGTCGAGCGAGATGCTCTCGATGTCGCCGCCGATGCTCCCCTCGCTGAACGTGAGCGCCATCCACGGCTCGAACCGGCTGATGACCCGCGGCTTCACCGCCGGATGGGTGTGGAGATAGAAGTTGAGACCGTCGGCCCAGGCGTTCATCAGCCGCCTGAGCCATGCCGGGCTCGCGGCGTACTTCGCCCGCATGCTGTCCGGATCGACGAACAGCTTCATCCTCAGGTCCTGCCAGACGGCGCTCTCCCCCTCCGCTTCGGCCAGCCGGCCCATGGCGTTGATGTAGTTGGTCTCGACCCGGTTGAAGTCGTCCTCCGCCTGCGCGTAGATCATCCCGAATACGGCGTCGGCGTCGGTCGTCCCGTGGACGTGGGGGATGCCCCAGTCGTCTCGAGTGATCGTGACGGCGCGGGCCTCGCGCTCCCAGCGGGCGACATCGGCGTCGCGGGCGCCATGGGTCGGGAGCTGGGCGGTCGCGACGGCGGCGGACAGGACGAGCGGGAGGACGTGCATGAGGTCTCGCCAGAGGGGTTGGAGGACACGGGGAATCCAGGCGGCAACGAAGAAGGCGCTGTGGGCCCACCAGACGCGTGAGCAGCTCAGCGGCTCACAGGAGCCGGACGATCCAGTCGCCCACCAGGTATCCGATCCCCGCGACTCCCAGGCCCACGAGAAACATGTCCATCCCGCTCCGGATGACCCCGCGCCCGGTGAAGAAGCTCCGCGCCGCGCCCACCCCGAAGTGGGACAGCATGGCCAGCACGAACGAGGTCCAGATCGCCGCGGGCCCGGTATCCACCAGCAGCGGCGCCACGGGGATGAACGCCCCCAGCGCGGTCGCGATGCCCGTCACCCAGGCCTCGCGCGTCGGCGTGCTCGTCGCCTGGCCGATCTTGAGCTCCTCGCGCACCTGCTCCTCGAGCGCGCGGGCGGGGTCCTGCATGATCTGCTCGGCGAGTGCGCGTGCCTGCCCTTCCGGAATCCCCTTGGCCTGGTAGAGCAGGTTCAGCTCCTCCTGCTCCAGCTCGGGCATGAGCCGGATCTCCTCCTTCTCCATCGCGATCTCGTGCTCGAACACCTCGCGCTCGCTCTTGGCCGCGAGGTAGCCGGATGAGCCCATCGAGAGCGCGTCCGCCGCCATCCCGGCCAGTCCCGCGACCACGACCGCGTGGCTCGCCATCTCGAGGCCGCCCTGCGCGCCGATCATCCCCGCCACCAGGCCGAAGTTGGCGGTGAGCCCGTCGTTGAACCCGTAGACCACGTTGCGGAGGAATCCGCCCGCGCCCGTCTTGTGCCAGGGCTCGCCTTCGGTGCCGCTCATCGTCGCCAGCGTCTCGGCGTGCTCCTTGGACTCCTTGGCCAGCGTGAGTGCGGTCGGGCCCACGGCCCCGTCCGGCGACTCGCGATACAGGTTGAGGTAGCCCTTCACCTCCCGGCCCTCTTCCTGGAGCAGCATCGGGAGCAGGAGCCCCGCTCCCACCCGGCGAGCCAGCCACGCGCGGAACCGCGCACCGCGCGACGGGGGCGGGGGCTCGACGTCGTGCCCGTGCTCGGCCAGGAGCTTGCGCCACATCTCCACGTGGCGGTCCTCCACGCCGGCCAGGCGGCGGTACAGGTCCGCCTTGCGGGCGTCCTGTTCCGCCTGAGCCAGCTCGCGGTACAGGAACGCCGCGTCGGCTTCGTCCTCGAGGTGGTGCAGCCAGATGTGGAGGGCGGGGGTGGTCATGGGCGATATATAGTCGCGGTGAGCGGTGAGCGGTAAGCGGTGAGCGGCGGTTCCAGGGTCCTCCCCTGCAACCCTCCCGCCGGTTCCCGCATCTTCCAGAAGTCATGACAGGGACCCGTCTAGTGGATTCGTACCTCCTCGCCAACGCCGAGTCGGTGGTTGCCCGTGCCAGGGCCGGGGATGAGGGTGCCCTCGAAGAGCTCTATCGCGCCTTCGAGGCCCCCGTCTACAATCTGGCCCGCCGGATCTGCCGCACGACGGAAGACGCCGAGGACGTGCTCCAGGAGACCTTCTTCGAGGTCTGCCGCAGCATCGGGCGGTACCGCGAGGAGGGGAGTCTGTGGGCCTGGGTCCGCACCATCGCGGCCAGCAAGGCGCTGATGCGGCTCCGGCGGAACAAGTACCGCGAGACCGACGAGCTCCACGACGAGGTGACCGGGCACCGCCGTGAAGATACGGCCCTCCGGATGGACCTCGAGGCCGCGCTGGAGCGGCTGCCCGAGACGTCCCGCGCCGTCGTCTGGCTGCACGATGTCGAAGGCTACACCCACGAAGAGATCGCAGGCATGATGGGCAAGACCCCGAGCTTCTCGAAGTCGCAGCTCGCCCGGGCGCACCAGCGGCTCCGGCGCTGGCTTGGGGAGGAGGTCGAGATATGACGCACCTGTCGATGGAGGCGCTCCTCAGCCTCCGCGAGGCGGGCCTCGAGCCGGGAGACGCGGCCGCCCGCGAGCATCTGGAGGATTGTCCCGGCTGCCGTGCCGAGCTGGATCGGTTGCACCAGCGGGTGGCACGACTGAAGGCGCTGCCCGCGCTTCGCCCCGCCCGGGATCGGTGGCCCCAGGTGGCCGCGCGCGTGCGGGTGGAGCGGCGGCAGCGCCGGCTCCGGGCCGGCGGGCTGATGGGGCTCGCGGCCGCGGCGTCGATCGCGCTGGCGGTGGCCATCGGCGGCACCGCCGCTCCGGCCGCCGGCGGCGACCAGGAGATCCAGCTCCAGATGGCCCGGTCACAGGCGCTCGAGAGCGCGTTGAACGACTACCACCCGGAAGACCGGGTGCTCGACGGGCGGACCGCCGGGATCGCGCAGGAGCTCGAGGATCGGATCGCCCGGGTGGACCGGGAGCTGGAGATGACGGAGCTGCTCGAGCGTCAGTCGCGCGACCAGCAGCTCCTCAAGCTCTGGCGCGAACGGGTGGGATTGCTCGACGCGCTCGTCGACGTCCACGTCACCCGTGCCAGCAACGTGGGCCTCTGAGCCCGAGGAGCCCGACATGCGTAACCCCATCGTCCTCGCCGCCGGGCTGGCGGCCGCCGGCCTTGGCCTCATTCCCTCCTCCCGCCTGACCGCCCAGGTGCGCGACGAGCAGCGGATGGAGCAGCCGGACCAGCTCATGCGGATCGTCATGAACCGACGGGCCCGCCTCGGTATCAAGGTGAACCTCCAGGCCCGTGACACCGACTCGCTGGGTGCCTACGTCGAGTCGGTCACCCCCAACGGACCCGCCGCCACGGCGGGGCTGCGCTCGGGCGATGTGATCACCAGGCTGGACGGCCACTCGGTCCTGGCGGGCGGCAGCGCCGAGCAGACCGGCGACGAGCGGCAGTCGCTGCCGGGCCTCCGCCTGATCGAGCTCGCCGCCAGGCTCGAGCCGGCCGACACGGTCCAGGTCGAATACCTTCGCGGCAAGGACCGCAGGACAGCGTCGCTGGTCACCGAAGACGAGCCGGTGGCCATGCACTTCCTCCGCCAGCGGGGCATGGGTGACGGGATGCCCCTCCCGGCCGCCGGCTTCATGGACCTGGGGCCCGGCGGGCGCTTCGAGTTCATGGCCGGCTCCCCCCTCGGCGACCTCGAGCTGGCCCCCCTCAACCCCGATCTGGGTCAGTACTTCGGCACGACCGAGGGAGTCCTGGTCATCCGCGCTCCGGCCGAAGGTGAGCTGGGTCTCAAGGGTGGCGACGTGGTGCAGGCCGTCGACGGTCGGAAGCCCGCCAGCCCGGCCCACCTGCTCCGCATCTTGCGGAGTTACGATCGCGGCGAAACCTTCAAGCTGGACGTCCTGCGCAACCGGAAGCGGGAGACGGTCACTGCCCGCCTGGGCGGGGGGGAGCGCTGATGTGCGCCGCCTCACAGATGTCCGAAAGGTCCGGCTGTATATCTTCGGCCCACCTTGGAGGGCACTATGAGTTTCCTGTGGACCTTGATTATTGGGTTGGTCGTCGGAGCGATTGCCAAGCTGCTGATGCCCGGAAAGGATCCGGGCGGGTTCATCGTGACCATGCTGATCGGCGTGGTGGGTGCCCTGCTGGCGGGTTTCCTGGGACGGGCGCTCGGCTGGTATCAGAGTCCGGGTGAGGGGCCGGGAATCATCGCCTCCATCATCGGCGCCATCATCCTGCTGATGCTGTACCGGCTGTTCGTGGGCCGCAGGGGAACGACGGTTCCGTAAGGCGGAGCGGCGGAAAGAGGGAAAGGCGGAAAGGCAAAGCAGGCCCTTTCCGCCTTTCCCTCTTTCCGTCTACATCACCGCCACCCTTGCCCGCGCCGGGCGCTCCGGATGGACCTGCCGCGCCAGCTCCGCGAACATCGGGATGTCGAGGCTCTGCGCGCCGTCGCTCATCGCCCTGGCCGGCTCGGGATGCACCTCCACGATCAGGCCGCACGCCCCTGCCGCCAGCGAGCCCAGGCTGAGCGGCGTCACCAGGGAGCGGATGCCGGCCGCGTGGCTCGGGTCCACGATGACGGGCAGGTGGGTTCGCTCGAGCACCATGGCCACCGCGTTCAGGTCGAGGGTGTGCCGCGTGGCCCGCTCGAAGGTGCGGATTCCGCGCTCACACAGCACCACATTGGGGTTCCCCTCGGCCAGAATGTACTCCGCCGCCATCAGCCACTCCTCGATCGTGGCGCCCGCTCCGCGCTTGAGCAGGATCGGCTTGCCGCTGCGGCTGGCCGCGCGAAGCAGGGTGAAGTTCTGCATGTTGCGGGCGCCGATCTGGAGCATGTCGGCGAAGTGCCCGACCACCGCGACTTCCTCCCAGCTCAGCACCTCCGTGACCACCGGGAGTCCGCTGCGCTCGCGCGCGTCGGCCAGGTAGCGGAGCCCCTTCACGCCCAGGCCCTGGAAATCGTACGGCGAGGTGCGCGGCTTGTAGGCGCCGCCGCGCAGCATGTCTCCGCCGGCGTGCGCGACCGCCGCCGCGGTCTCGAGGATCATTGCCTCGCTCTCGACCGAACACGGGCCGGCGATCAGCACCCGCTCGCTCCCGCCGAACGTCACCGGACCGACCTGCACGCGCGTCCCGTCGGGCGCGCGCCGCCGGTCTACCAGCGGGATGTCCGGCTTGGTGGTATGGTGCGCCGGCGTCGGAGGCGGCGCCGAGAGGCGGGAGCCCTCGATCCACGCCTCGTAGCTGCCGAGCACGACGACCTGCGCCGCCAGCGCCCCGACCTCCTCGAGCGCCTCGGCCACGCGCGGATCGTCGGCGGATCCGTCGATGTCCACATAGAACCGGTAGGTCCACGGCGCCGAGCGCTCCGGCCGGGACTGCAGCGCCATCAGGTTGACGCCGCGCACGCCGAACGCCTGGAGCGTCAGCGCCAGCATTCCCGGCTTGTGATCGATGAGCACGATCAGCGAGGTCTTGTAGCGGCTCAGCCCGACGTTGCCGGCAGGCAGCGCCGCCGCGTCCGCGCGCGTGAAGGTGAGAAATCGGGTCTGGTTGGTGGGGTCGTCCTCGATGCGCTCGGCCAGGGGCACCAGGCCGTGCGCGTCGGCCGCGTGGCGTGCGGCGATCGCCGCCAGCGCGGGGTTCTTCTCCTCCGCCACCAGCTCGGCGCTGCCCGCCGTGTCCCACGCGCTGACCAGCTCGACGTTCGGCAGGTGCTGGGACAGCCAGAGCCGGCATTGCCCCAGCGCCACGGGGTGGGAGAGCACCCGCCTGATCCCGTCGAGCCGCGCGCCCGGCAGCCCCATGATCGTGTGGTGGACCGGGTAGAGGATTTCGTGCGTCAGGCGGAGGGTGCCGTCGCCGAACGCCTCTTCCAGCAGGTCGTACGTGGTGGTGACGGAGCCGATCAGGGAGTTCTCGATGGGCAGGCAGCCCGCCTCCGCCTCGCCGGCGCGCACCGCCGCCACGACGTCTCCGGCCTCGCGGCAGGGCACGGTGACGAGGTCCGGCCACCGCCGCCGCCCGGCGGCTTCGCTGAAGGAACCGTACGTGCCCTGGATTGCTACGCGCATGGATCTGCTCCGTGAATGGAAAAGAAAAACGCCCCGCCGGATCGGTCCGGCGGGGCGTCGATTGGGTCCGGTCGGCGAGCGCTACAGCACCCTGCCGACACCGGACGGGCATCGAGCCGCGCCGGCGCTGGTAAAGTAGAAGTAGAACCACCCGTTGCTGGACCGGATCATGCCACCAACGTACGGGGCGGTCCGCGGGTTTGTCAAGCGCGCGTTATCTTTTCTCCCCCGTGACCCGCGCCGCCGCCGTATTCATCGTGCTCCTCGCCTGCAGTCGCATTCCGGCCCCGGCTGCCGCCCAGGGGCTTCCAGCCTACGCTCCCATCAACCCGGTGGCGGACTCGAGAACCGGACTGGGCTTCGAACCCCTGCGGCCACCCGCCCCGCATCGCTGGATCGGCAACCTGGCGCTGGACTACGCGAGCACGATCGAGCACGCGGTACTGCCGGAGGCGAGCTTCGACCTCGACGCCGAGATTCTCCGGCTGCGCTTCCGCGCCGCCCGGGACCTGAGCCCCTCCACCTTCGTCGAGCTGGACGCCTCCCTCGGCGGGGCGTACGGCGGGTTCCTCGACGGCTTCATCAACTGGTATCACCGCACCTTGGGGTTCACGCTCGAGGAGCGCGACCGCCGCCCCAACGATAGGTTCCTCTACCGGATCGAGCTGCCGAGCGGCGTCGTGCTTCGGCGCCGGCCGAGCACGCTCTTTCTGGGTGACATGCGCGCGGCGCTCGGGCTACGCCACAACCGATACCTGCAGACCGTGGCCTCGCTCACGCTGCCGACCTCTACCGCCCCGGCCGGGTACGGGCGCGGGGTGCCAGCCGCGGGGCTGGTCACGACGGCTCGCGTCCCCATCGCGCGGCCGCTCGTCTTCGAGGGCAGCCTGGGCCTGGGCTACACGCCCACCCACGGCGACCTGGCGGCATACCAACGGACCACCTTCGCCTCGGCGAGCACCGGCGCGCGCTGGCGCTTCTGGGGACGGCAGTCGCTCTACGCCAATCTGTTCTACCACAGCCCGTACTACCACGACACGACCATTCCGTCGCTCGACCGGCGAGATCTGTCGCTCGATTTCGGGTGGATTCTGGCGACGCGGAGCGGGCGGGAGTGGCGGATCGGGCTGACGGAAGATCCCGAGCCGAGCGGGCCGGGCGTCGACCTGGTGTTCCGGCTGGGGGTCTCGGCGGTGAGCGGTAAGCGGTGAGCGGTCCCGCTTACCGCTCACCCCTCACGCTGTTCAACCTGCCCGCTCGAGAACAGAAACTGCTCCATGTTCCGGAACAGGAACTCTTTCGCCTTGGGGTCGCGCAGATTCAGGCCATAGTGGTTGATGAGCTGCTGCTGCATCTTGAGCCACTCCCCCCAGCACACCCCGCAGATCTCCTCGTAGGCCCGCTTGCCGATGTCGTTCTGGAATGGCTGAAACGCCATCCGCTCGCGATCCTGCCCGCAGCGGGCGCAGTGCACGGTCGTCATGCGGGCAAGATAGACGTCTCCTGAATTGTGATCCAGTCTACGGGCGCGCGCGGCCGCACACGTTAGTTTCCGGTCATGGGGTCAGTTGGTGGGGGCGCCCCTCGTCCCGGCGGATCATTCTGGCCCCGGACAAGGTCCCGAACCCGACCCCGACGCCGAACACCACGCCGGGCGCGGCGCTGAACAGCGGCAGCAGAGCCAGTGGCCAGGTCAGGACGAATGCCAGCGCGCCCGCGGCAAGCGGGGCCCACCGGGCCTGGACGGCATCGACGAAACGGAGCCGGTGGCGGACGAAATTGCGGGCCATCAGGTAGCCGACGACTCCGACTGCCGTGGTCAATAGGATATGGAGCATGAAGTTACCCTCTGCTTGGGACATGGAGGCCGCGTTACAGTACGCAACGTGTATGAGAAAGATTCGGGGCGACGGTGCCGCCGGGTCTGAGAATCGCTACTGTGAGAGTACGTATCGCGGGTGGAAGTGATCGTGTCCTTGCCCCAGTCACCATTCGGGAAGGAGGCCACCGATGCCTAGACATCCGACGGTGCAGGTGCCCAACATCGGCCCCATGGACCACGCGTGGGACCTGTTGGGCGAGTGGCAGGCGGAGTTCGAGTTGCCGGAGACCGAATCGCCGGTCCATGGAAAGGTGACATTCCAGTCGTGGACCGATGCCGAGCTGAAGCTCGATCCGATCGAAGCGGCCATCGCCGGGATTCCGGACAGCGTGCCGCTGGAGCGGGCCAGCGAGATCCATCTGACCGATGCCGGGGGCGGCGCGCTGCAGTGGGTGCTGCACGCTCCGTCCACCAACTGGTCGCTGCAAGCGACGATGTGGCCGGGGTCGCTGCACCTGTTCGTCAGCGACGCCGACGATGACGAGGAGCAACTCTACCGCGCCCGCGCGACGCGGACCCAGGACTACTACTTGCGGAAGTACCCGCTGGATCCAGAGTGAACACCAGAACAGTGCAGTTGCATCTCGAGGGGTTCGGCGCCACGCCCGCGGAAGCGCGGGCGGAGGTCGCCGTGCTCAGTCCCGCGGAGCGGCTCAAGCGGGCAGCCATCGTGTTCGGCGCGTTCATCGCCGTCGCCATCATCGCCCTGCCGATTCCGATCGTCCACTTCGTCGTCGTGCCGGCCGGCCTGCTGCTGGCGTTCGTGCTCGGCGCGCTGCGGCTCAGGGATGGGGAGATCTTCCGCGGCGTCGAAGGGCGCTGTCCCTTCTGCGGCACCGAGCAGCGATTCGCGCTGTTCGGCCGGTTCAGCCTGCCGCGCACGGTGGACTGCGCCCATTGCCACCGGCGGCTGACGCTGGAGTAGCCCTACCACCGCACCAGCGCGCTCCCCCACAGGAAGCCGGAGCCGAACGCCGTCAGCGCCACCAGATCCCCCGCCCCCACCCGTCCCGCGCGCACGCACTCGTCAAGCGCGATCGGGATGGTGGCCGCCGTCGTGTTGCCGTACCGCATGATGTTGTTGTAGATCTGGTCGTCCCGGAGCTCCAGCGCCCGCTGGATCATCTCGGCGATGCGCAGGTTGGCCTGGTGCGCCACCAGCAGCCGGAGGTCGCGCGGGGAATGCCCGGCCGCCGCCAGTACCGCCCGCACCGACTCCGGCATGCGCGCCACGGCGTGCCGGAACACCTCCTTCCCGTCCATCTCCAGAAAGTGGCGCCCCGCCTCGATCTGCTCGTGCGACATGCGCGGGTGGTACATCGAGCCCGGCGCGTCCACCCAGAGCTTCTCCGCGTAGGTGCCGTCGCCGTGGAGATCGAACGCGAGGATGCCCCGCTCGTCCTCCCCGGGCCCCAGCACGGCCGCGCCGGCGCCGTCGGCGAAGATCACCGCCGTATTGCGGCCCCGCGTGCTCACATCCATGGCCGTGGACTGGACCTCCGCGCCGACCACGAGCACCCGCCGGAACCGGCCGCAGCGAATGAACGCGTCCGCCACCGAGAGGGCGTAGATGAACCCGCTGCACTGGTTCCGGATGTCGATGGCGGGGATAGTCCCGATGCCCAGCAGCCGCTGCAGATAGACCCCGTTGCCGGGAGCGAAGTGGTCGGGCGTGGAGGTAGCGTAGACGATCGCGTCCAGGTCACCGGCGGCGAGCCCGGCCGCGTCGAGGGCGCGGAGTGTCGCCTGGTGCGCCAGCGCGGCCCCCGTTTCGCCCTCGCGTACCCACCGGCGTTCCCGGATCCCGGTGCGGGTGCGGATCCATTCGTCGCTCGTGTCCATGAGCGCGGACAGATCGTCGTTGGTCACGACGCGGTCGGGCACGGCGAAGCCGGTGCCGAGGAATCGGGCGCGGGGCATGGCGGGTCCGGTCGGGGAGAACCGCGTCAAGTATAGCGCCGGCGGGCGGCCGCCCACAGGAGCCAGACCCATCCGAGCCACGCGGCCGTGAGTGTCCATCCCATCGCGCGCCAGGTCTCCCAGACCACGCCGAGCGGGGTGAGCACGATCGGCCACCGGCTGTCCGCTCGCAGCCGGTGCCGCTCCACGATCCGCGACGCCCCGAACCCGCCGCGGAGCCCATCGAGCAGTGCGGTACAGAGCGCGGCACCCGGCCCCGGCCCGCCCGGCACGCGCATCAGATTCCACACCATGCTGGTGGCACCCCAACCGTGGCTGTCGCTCGCGCCCACCACGAACCGGTCGGTCCGCCGCGCCAGCGCCACCACCGAATCGCGGCGCGCGCGGGACAGCTCGTTGGCCTTGGGCGAGGCGTTCACGATCTCGAACCCGTCCGCGCCCGCCGCCACCAGCGTGTCGAGCCGCGCCCAGTGGTTGCGCTCGTACTCCGGCAGCGACAGCACGCTGAGCGCGCCGTACAGGGAGTCACTCTCGGCGAGCAGCGTCCGGAGCGCCTCGAGCGAGCCGTTGTAGCGTCCGCGGTCCACCGGGACCGAGTCGCCGAGCAGGACCACATGGGCCTTCCATGCGCTGACCTCGATTCCCGGGCAGAGCGCCGGCGGGCCCGGGTGCGGTCGCAGCCCGGCCACGCTGTTGTGGTCGGTCACGAAGACGGCGTCGAACCCCGCGCGACGGTGCCAGCGCAGGTCGGCTTCCGTGTCGAAGCCGCCCATGAGGGTGCCCTGTACGTCGTGGGAGACGTTGGTGTGGCTGTGCACGTCGAATACGACGTCCTCGGCCTCCGTGCCGGCCAGCGCCGCCATGGGCCGGTGCCAGAGCAGCCCCACCCCCACGAAGAGCACCAGCAGAGAGAGCGCCGTGGCCAGGATCGCCAGCTCCCGCCTCAGGGGGGACCGCGGCGAGGGCCGGTCGCTCCAGGCGACGCGGCGCCAGAGCAGTCGGCCGCCCCGCCACAGCAGGTAGAGCAGGAGCAGCCCCAGCAGGAAGCCCTGCAGGCGCGTCATGCTCAGCATCGAGACGCCGTCCCACAGCGAGAACAGGGGCGCGAGCAGCACGTAGAGCGGCGGGTAAGCCAGATGGAGCGACGGCGGGAGTGCCGTGCCCAGCGGATCGCCGAGCGGCGGCGCGGCGGCCGCGCGGGCCGCGAGCAACCCCGCGGTGAGGCCGAGCGGCAGGAGGAGTCCGGCTCGTGCCGGACGCTGGTCAATCGGACGCGGAGGGTGAATGTTGCGCAATATAGCCCGGGCATCCGGGCGGATACACCGGAAGGACGGCGATCTCATGGGCGAGCACGACGAGTTCCTGGACCAGGAGTTCCCGTTGGGCGACGGGACGGCGGAGACCGAGGCCACCGTCCCATGCCCCTACTGCGGCGAGATCAACGTGATCGGGCTCGACCCCGGGGGAGGCCCGCGGCAGGAGTACGTAGAAGACTGCCAGGTCTGCTGCCGGCCGTGGAAGGTGCTCGTCAACTACCTGCCGGACGGGAGTGCCGTCGTTTCGCTGGAGGCCGAGTCGCTGGACTGATCCTGACTACACCCCGGCGAACCAGGGATAGCCCTGGTCTTCCCAGTAGCCGCCTGGCCGTTCCCGCGTAAAGCTCATGCCGGTGAGATACTTGGTGAGCTTGTAGCCGAGCTTGATCGGCGAGTACAGCCGGAGCGGCGCACCGCGCTCGGGCGTCAGCGGCCGGTCGTTGAAGGCGTAGGCCAGGATGGTCTGCGGATGCATGGCGCTCGCGAGGTCCCATCCGTTGCTGTAGCGGCTGTCGAACGAGTCGAAGCGGAGGTACCGTGCCTCGTGGGTGGGCCGCACCATGTCCGCGATGGCCGACACCGGCACGCCGGTCCAGGTCCCGATGGCGGTCCAGCCCTCGACGCAGTGGTGCTTCACCGTGTAGGTCACCCGCGGCAGCGCCTCCAGCATCGTCCGGGTCAGCCGCGTCGGCGCCCGGACCAGCCCGCCCACCTCCAGCGCCCAGCCCTCGCGCGGAAGCGGGAACTGCCGGGTGTGGTTGAAGGTGATGGAGTACATGGGGAACTGCGCCGCCGGCGTGCGGGCGGACACCGGGTACTCGGGGGCCAGCCGGGTCGGCGAGAGCAGAATCTTCTCCCCCACCCAGTCGTTGAGGCGGCTGATGGCGCGCAGCTTCGGGACGATCGCGGGGCCACCGTCCCAGCCGCACGCCGCCGCGAGGGAGGCCGGGCCTGCCACGAGGCCCAGGCGCATGAAGTCGCGGCGGCCCAATGCGCGCGCCCGATCAGTCATGGCTGGGGAACCTCCCGCGGTAGCGGCCGGTGATCATCGCCCGGAGCGACGCGGGATCAGCCAGGAACACCAGCACCACGTGGAGGATGGTAAAGCCGACGAAGATCCATACGGCCCAGAAGTGCCAGTAGCGCGCCAGTTCGTACCCGCCGAACAGCCGTGTCAGCCAGCCGAACTGCACCGGTTTGTAGATGGCGAACCCGGTCAGTACCGAGAGCACCCCGAGCAGCACGATGAAGGTGTATGCGGCCTTCTGCAGCGCGTTGTGCTTGCCCTGGGGCGGGTGAGTCCGCCGGAGCCGGAGATAGTAGAGCTGCATCTGGACCGCCGGGCCCACGTCCCGCGGCCGGAACACCAGCGACCGCCACTCGCCCGAAAACGCCAGGAAGGCGAGGTAGAGCACGCCCGTGAACACGAACGGCCACGCCAGCGCGAAGTGCCAGTTGAGCCCGCCGGCGAGCCAGCCGCCGAGCCGCGCCCAATGGGGCAGCGACTGGCCGTCGAACGGATTCGGGTAGGGCGCCCCGCGCGGCCCGAAGTGGCTGAAGGCCGCATAGATCTGGAGCCCGCTCGCGATCATGCCGAGCAGGAGGACGGCGTTGAGCCAGTGGGTCAGGCGGACGACGCCGTGGTGGCGCTTGACGGGCGGGTGGGCGGCTGCATCCATGCCGGGCTCCGCGGGGGCGGTGAGATTCAAGTTACCAATGAACGCCGCCGGGGACAGGCCGGTTCTCCGATCAGGCTGCGGGCGGGCCTTCGAGTACGAGGACGGCCGCGCGCCGGCCGGTCTCGAGCGCGCCGTCTACGGTGCCGTTCCGGCCCTCGCCGGCGATCGCCTCGCCCGCCAGGAACAGGGTGCCGCCCACGGGCCGACCGAGCACCGCCCGTGCCTCGATGGCGCCGACCCCGCCGTAGCTGTAGGCACCGCCGGCAAACGGGTCGCTCACCCAATCGTGCCACCACGTTCGTCTCAGGCGCGAGCGCAGGTCCTTCTCGTCGCGCCCGAAGATCGAGCCGAGCGAGCCGAGCGCCGCGCGCCGCATTTCCGGGTCGCCCCGGCCCGCGAGCGCCGCCGCGCGCGGTCCGCCGATCCAGCCGGTGACCGCCGGCGCCCGCGAGGGCAGCGACGTCCACCAGATCGGGAACGGCTCGGTCGTGCCGTGCACGAACTCGGGGCCGTCCGCGCCGTCCGGCGCCCACCAGCGAGTATCGAATGTCAGGACGATCCTGTGCGCCGCGCCCATGTGGAGCGCGGGGAGCGCTGCGGCCCAGCCGGGCGGCGGCGGATCGATGGGGACGGCACCCGCCTCGCCCGCCGGCCGCTCGAGCACCGCGAGCGGGAGCGTCACGACCGCGTGCGGTGCCGCCAGCTCGTACGGCGCTCCCGCCGTCGGCGCGACGGCGGCGCGAGCCTGGCCCGGACGCCAGCGCAGCGCGGTGACCGCGGACTCGAGCCGGAGCTCGACCAGCGCGGGATCGAGCCGCTCCGCCAGCCGCCGCACCATCGCGCCGTATCCCTGCCGGACCCGGTGCAGCTCGTCTGCATCGTCATCCTCGGCCGCCTCGTTCTCGGCGAGCGTCCTGGTGCCCAGGCAGGTGAGATCCGCCGCGTGGAATCCCTCGAGATACCCCCTGACGGCCTCGAGCTCGTCGCGGCTCAGCAGCCCGTCGCCGCGCTCACGCAGCAGCTCGGCCACCGGCTGGTCCGGCAGCGATCCGTCCGGCGCGTCGAGCAGCCGCGCGAGCAACGCCCGGACGTCGGTGAGCGGCCGCCGGGCGTGGCCGCGACCCCGCTCGTGCCGCTCGGCTACCCGCTCGAGAGTGAGCCCCGCCGACCGGATCAGCTCGAGCAGCCCGTCCGGCCGCCCATGGACGAACTCCGCGCCGAGCTCGACCGGGCGGCCGAGTCCGGGGTCGTCTACGGTATGGATCCGGCCGCCGATCCGGCCGCGGGCCTCGAGCACCACCACGCGCCGTCCCGCCGTCGCCAGCCGCTCGGCGGCGGCCAGACCCGCGATGCCCGCGCCGAGCACCAGAGCGTCCACCGCGGGCATCGACCCGGCCCGCTACTCGTACCGGAGCGCGGTGATCGGATCGAGCCGCGCGGCTCGGCGGGCGGGCCAGATGCCGAAGAAGAGGCCCACCAGTGCGCTGAACCCGAACGCCACCACCACCGCGGCGGGCGAGATCAGCGTATTCCACTGCATCACCCTCGCGAGCACGATGGTGGTGGCCACGCCCACCAGAATGCCGATCGCGCCGCCCAGAATGCACAGGGTCAGGGCCTCGATCATGAACTGGAGCAGGATGTTCCCGCGGGTGGCGCCGAGCGCCTTGCGCACGCCGATCTCGCGGGTGCGTTCCGTGACCGAAACCAGCATGATGTTCATGATCCCGATCCCGCCCACCATCAGGCTTACGGCGGCGATGCTGGCGAGCAGGGTGGTGAAGACCTGGGTGGCCTGCTGCTGGGTCTCCAGGATGTCCTGCTGGTTCCGGATGGTGAAGTCGTTCTCGCCGCCCGGCCGGATATGGTGCTCCCGGCGGAGGACGTGCTCCAGGTCCACCATGCCCTGCTCGATGGGGACTCGGTCCTTCACCTGGACCGACATCGAGCGCAGGCGCTTGCTGCCGAACACCCGGTACTGGGCGGTCTCCAGCGGGATGAGGATCTGCTCGTCGGGGTTCTGGAACCCTCCCGCGGCGCCCTTGGGGCTCAGCACACCGAGAATCTCGAACGGGATGCCCCGCACGAAGATGGTCTGGTGGATCATCGCCGCCGGGTTGCCGCCCAGCATCTCCGGCACCGCCGAGCCGAGCACGGCGTAGCGCTGGCGCGACGCGTCGTCGCCCGGCGTGAACATGCGGCCGTAGGGGACCGTATAGTTGCGGACGTCGGTGTAGTCGGCGGTGGTCCCGATGACCTGCAGGTTCCGGTTCTGGTTGCCGTAAACCACCTGCAGCGCCTGCTGCATCTCGGGGACGACCGCCTTGAGCAGCGTGGCGTCGCGCTCGAGCGCCTCGTAGTCGTCGGTGCTGAGCACCGTGCGGTCGGTGATCCGGATGGCGCCGCTCCGCCCCTGGCCGGCGAACACCGTGAAGACGTTGGCGCCGAGCGCGGCGATCCGCTCCTCCACCGCCTGCTGCGCGCCGGAGCCCAGGGCTACCATCGTGATCACCGCGCCCACGCCGATGATGATGCCGAGCATGGTCAGCACCGACCGGAGGGCGTTGGACCGGATCGACGAGAGCGCCACGGCGAACGTCTCTCCGAGGAGCATCGCTACTGCCTCGGTGCCGCGGCGCCCTGGCGCGTGCCTGTCGTCTGCTGCTGCATGCCGGGCACGGCGCCGCCGCCGGTGACCCGGTTCATGCGCTGCCGCATATCCTCCTGCGATTCGATCAGGCTGGCGCTCGGCAGCACGTAGACCGAGTCGCCTACCTCGAGCCCGCCGATCACCTCGCTGTAATCCAGGTCGGTGAGGCCGGTCCGGATCCAGACGGGTGCGGGTGTCCCGTTCCGCTCCACGAACACGATGTACCGGCCGCCGCCCGCGTCGGTTCCCCGGGCCGCGCGGCTGATTCCGCCGGCGCCCCGCGTCCGCCGCGCAGGCCGGGCGCCGCTATCCGCGCCGATTTCGGCGTCCGTGGCGCGCGGCGTGGCGCCGGCCGAGCCCGTCGCCGGTGGGCGCGCTGCCGCCAACTGCTGCTGGACCTCCTCCGGCGAGAGTCCCAGCACCTGGGCCGCCGAGCCGACGTCGCGCGGGGTGCGGAGGGCGGCGTTGGGCACCGCGGGCACCTGCTTCCGGCTGCCGATGTGGATCTCGACCTCGGTGTTCATGCCCGGCCGGAGCAAACCCTCCCGATTCTGGATCCTGACGAGCACCGGGAACACGGTGACGTTCTGCTCCGTCTGGGCCTGCGGCTCGATCTTGAGCACGGGCCCTTCGAAGCTCCTGTTGGGGTACGCGTCCACCGTGACCGTCGTCTCCTGGCCGGCCTGCACCTTTCCGATATCGGTTTCGTCCACCAGCGCGCGGACCTGCACCAGGTCGAGGTTGGCCATCTTGAGGAGGGTGGTCCCGCCGCTCACGTTGGAGGTGGCGGACGCGATCACGGCCCCGCGCTCCACGTCCTTCTCGATGATCGTGCCGGTCACCGGCGCGCGGACGTCGGTGTCCTCGAGCTGGATGCGGGCGTTGTCCACGGCCACCCGCGCCCGCACCACGGCCGCGCCGGCGGTGGCATAGTCGAGCAGCGCCTGCTCGTGCTCCTGCTCGGTAATCGATTGTGACTTGTACAGCTCGTCGGCCCGGTTCTTCTGGCTGGTGGCGTTGGCCAACTGGGCCTGGGCGACGTCGAGGTCGGCCTGGGCCTGGGCCAGCGCGTTGCGGGCGTTCCGCGGGTCGATGCGCACCAGCAGGGCGCCGCGCTGGACGTGCTGGCCGGTCTCGGCGGCGAGTTGCAGGATTTCGCCCGACGCCTTCGACTTCACCTCGACCGTGGTATCCGGCTGGATGGCGCCCGCGGCCTGGGCCGAGACGACGATGTCCCGGCGCTCGACCGGAATGGCCTGGTAGACGACTCGCGGCGCTTCCTTCCTGCAGGCGGGCGCGGCGGCGAGCGGCACGGCCAGGGCCAGCATGACACCGATTCGCGTCCGCATGCTTACTTCCGCCCCTCCGTCGCGAAGTCCCGCTCCACCCGCCCGTCCAGCAGGTGGATCTGCCGTCGCGCGTGCGCGGCGATGTCGGGCTCGTGGGTCACCAGCACGATCGTCTGCCCCTCGCGGTAGAGCGCCTCGAACAGGGTCATGATCTCCTCGCTGGTGGCGCTGTCGAGATTTCCGGTCGGCTCGTCCGCCAGGAGGATGCTGGGTTGGTTGACCAGGGCCCGGGCAATGGCCACCCGCTGGCGCTGGCCGCCGGAGAGCTCGTTGGGCCGGTGCTGCACCCGGTCGGCCAGCCCGACCCGGGTGAGCGCGTCCATGGCCTGCGTGCGCCGATCCCGGCCGCCGAGCCCCGCGTAGACCAGCGGCAGCTCCACGTTGTGGAGCGCGGTGGCTCGCGGCAGCAGGTTGAAGGTCTGGAAGACGAAGCCGATTTCCTTGTTGCGGATCCGCGCCAGCTCGTCATCGTCCAGCTCCGAGACGCGGTGGCCGTTGAGCCAATACTCTCCCCCGGTCGGGCTGTCGAGGCAGCCGATCAGGTTCATCAGCGTGGACTTCCCGGAGCCGGACGGGCCCATGATCGCGACGAACTCGTTCCTCCGGATGACGAGATCCACGCCGGCGAGCGCGTGCACGACCTCGCCCCCCATGTCGTAGTTCCGCCGGAGGTTCCGGGTGACGATGACGGCGTCTTTCGGGATGTCGGCGGGAAGCGTGGCCATCCGCTCCGCGGTGTCGTCCAGGCGCGCGGTCACAGGCGCCGTCCGATCAGCGCTTCGATCTGCGCCCGGGCGCGCAGGTAGTCGAACCGGGCGTTCACCACGTCAACCTCCGCCTGGTCCAGTGCCTCCTGGGAAGTCAGCACGTCCACGATGGTCGCGACGCCCAGCCGGTAGCGTTCCTGCTGCACGCGCAGGTCCTCGGTCGCGGCGGCCACGCTCGTCTGGGTAATGTCGATCTTGGAGCGCGCGGCATCGAGCTCGGCCAGACGTTGGGTCAGCTCCGCCTGCACGGC
>DASSBA010000253.1:0-7346 GCA_035699205.1 Gemmatimonadales bacterium | reverse complement strand
GACCCCGTAGATCGCGCCGCTCCGGAGCTGCACGATCGGCTGGTAGTGCAGCACCAGCTCGCTCCGCTCGACCGCCCGCCGGAGCGCCGCCTCCAGGTCCAGCCGCTCGCGGATGTCGGCATACATCCGGGACTCGTACGTGGCCGAGCGACCCTTGCCGTGGCGCTTGGCCTCGTACATCGCCACGTCGGCATTCCGGAGCAGGTCGTCCGCGCTCTCGCCGCCGGTGGCGGTGGCCACGCCGATGCTCGCGGTCACCCGCACCTGGTTGCCGCTCAGGGAAAACGAATGCACCATCGCGGCGGTCAGCCGCTCCAGCAGCCCTTCCCGGCCCTCGCCCCCCTCGATCAGGATGGCGAACTCGTCGCCGCCCAGCCGCGCCACCGTGTCGGTGCTCCGCGCGCAGGAGAGGAACCGCTCCGCCGCCGCGATGAGCAGCCGGTCGCCCTCGCCGTGGCCCAGGCTGTCGTTCACCGTCTTGAAGTCGTCGAGGTCGAGGAACAGGACCGTGATCGGATGCCCCCGGCGCTGGGCCAGCGCCAGCGCGTGGCTCACCCGGTCCCGGAACAGCGCGCGGTTGGCCAGGCCGGTGAGCGGGTCGTGGAACGCCTGGTGGGTAAGCTGCTCCTCCAGCCGCTTCCGCTCGCTCACGTCCCGGGTGTTGAGCACGATGCCCTTGACGCTCGCGTCGCGCAGCAGGTTGGTGGCGAGGATCTCGGCGTGGAGCCAGGAGCCGTCGGGCTGGCGGAAGCGCCACTCGACCGGACCGGCCACGCCTGGTGTCCGCGCCGCCTCCCGGAAGAAGGTGGCGGCGCGCTCGCGGTCGTCCGGATGCAGCAGCTCGGGAACCGTCTGGCGCAGCATCGTCGCCGGGTCGTAGCCGAAGACCCGCGTCGCCGAAGGGCTCACGAACCGGATCGTGCCGTCGGTCTGAATGATCAGGATGACATCCGACGAGTGCTGTACCAGCGAGCGGAACCGCGCCTCGTTCTGCCGGGCGGCGGTCTCGGCCAGGAGCCGGAGGTTCTCGCGGACCGTGAGCAGTTGCCGGGTGACGACGAGTGCGGTGATCAGCAGGGCGCCGACCGCGAGCCCGCTCACCGGATCGTTCCACGGCCGGACGGCCACCCAGAGGAGGAGCCCGTAGGTCGTGGCCACCGCGAGATACGGCAGCGGGCTCAGTTGCTGCAGCCGGGTGACCGGGAGGTTCGAGGCCACGCGGAGCGGCATCGGCCGGCGCAGGTACAGCTCGCCGCTCGCGATGAGCATGACGTAGCACAGCAGGTAGACCGCGTCGGTCCAGGCCGCGCTCCGCTCGTTGGCCTCGAGCGAGACCCAGTTGAACGTGAGGTCGGCGACCAGGCCGACCACCACGCCCGCCACCACCAGCGCGAACGCCCGCCGGTTGGCGTCGGTCGGCCGGCGGAGCAGTACGGTGGTGGCCCCGAGCAGCACCAGCAGCCCCGTCAGCGGATAGGCGAACGCCATCAGGGTGACGACGAGGTCGCTCCCCTCCAACGCGACGGTGGGCCGGACCGAGAGATACCAGAGCGCCACCGCGCCGCCCACCAGCACCATCGCGGCGTCGAGCACGAACTTCCACCGCTCCAGCCGGGTGCGCCGGGCCAGCGGAAAGGCCAGGAGCGCGGCCACGGTCAGCAGCGAGTCGGAGAGGTAGAACGGATCGGCCCAGGAGACCGGCGGATTGATGTGCAGCACCTCGATGTACCACACCGAGATGGCGTTGCCGATGAACACCATCGCCGAGCCGATCGCGAATAACCGGAGCGCCCGGCGGACCCCGGGATCCAGCACCCGGCTCCGCGACGCGAGCGCGAACAGCGCCACCACACCCAGATTGAGCGGCATGAAGGCGACGTTGCCCAGGAGGTCGCGGAGCTCCGGGCTGCCCCAGGCGCTCCGTTCCCAGAACAGGTAGGCGGCGGCGTAGACCGCCGTCAGCAGCGCGAACGTGCCGACCGGAAACATGGGGCGGGCAGGCGCGCCGGAGGCCGCCACGGTCGCATTCTGCAACTCGGGCGCGTTGGATCGCTTGCCTGGGGAGTCAGCCGGGCGTGATACGGGCATGGACCGGGGTCAGGGGCAATGATGATGCCGGGAAGCGGCGCCAGCCGGCGCCGCTCACGCGTCGCGTCCGTGGTCCTCCACCAGCTTCCGGAACCGCGGATTCTGCCGCAGCGGGTCGAACGTCGGATCGATCCGCAGCCACCCCGGCGAAACGTCGTACGGCACCGACAGCAGCTTCTCCAGCGCGTCGATCGCCTTCTCCTGCTCCCCGACCAAGATGTAGATCCGGACGAGCTGGTGCAGCGCGTACGCGCCGAGGTTGGCGTCCTTCGAGATCGGCTCCAGCTCCACGCCTCGGAGCCCTTCCCGGACGGCGTCCGCGTTCCGGCCCGCGTACGCCAGCGCGCTGCCCAGCAGGACGTGGAGCTGGCCGTCGTCGGGAGCGTCGCGCACCTGCTCCAGCATGGCGATCCGCGCCGAGTCCCCGTAGGTCCGGACTCGGGCGGTGTCGCCACGCAGCCAGTAGATGCCGGCCAGGCTCAGTGCCCAGGCGCCGCGGTCGTCATCGAAGGCGCTCGGCGGCAATCGAAGTACCAGGTCCTGCTGATCCCTGGTGAGCGCCCAGTACAGCTCGTTGAACGCGGCCAGGTAGGCGACCACCGCAGTGAGGTCCATTCCTGCCGGCGGGCTCTTGAGCACCGCGCGAGCGCCCGCCAGGTCGCCGTCGGCGAGCATCGTCATCACCCGGCCCTGCAGGGATCGGGGGTTCGTGGGGGCGAGCGCGACTGCGCGCGCACCGATCTCCCGCGCCTCGGCGTACCGCCGCAGATAGCGAAGGTTGGCGGCGTAGGCATTGGCCGTGGCGGGAGAGCGGGGGTCCAGCGTGTACGCCTGGCGGTAGTGCCCGGATGCGGCCTCGAACCGGCCGAGCGCCTCCTCCGCGAGCGCCTGGCCGCGGAGCAGCTCGGCGTTCGGTGCTGCCTGATTCTGCCCCGCGGCGTACGCCTGCAGCGCCCGGGGGAAGTCCCGCTCGATCCGGCGGTAGTAGTCTCCCAGGGCCAGGTGTCCCTCGGGGCGATCGGGCGCCAGCGCGAGCGCCCGGTTGGCCGCGTAGAGCGAGCGGGTGGCGAGCGGGGCCTGAGGCGCGCGCAGCGCCAGCAGCAGCGATGCCGCACCGGACAGCCTGGCCCAGGCCGGCGCGAACGCCGTGTCGAGCGCAACCGCGCGCTCGAAGTGGTCCACGGCCTCGCGCAGTTTGGACGGATCGCCTTGCCCCATGGCCTCGACGCCCTTGAGGTACGCGTCGTACGCCGTGAGGTTCCGGGTCGGCTTTTCGGCGAGCTGCTGCTGGGTCCGGTCCTCCAGCGCCACGTTCAGTGCCTGCGCCACCCGCGAGGCGATGTCGGCCTGGACCTGGAACACGTCGGTCAGCGAGGCGTCGAACGCCCGCTGCCAGCGGGTGGTGGCCGCGCCGCCCGGCGCCACCTGCACCAGCTCGGGGCTCACCCGCACCCGGCTCTGCCCGCCGGGCTGCTTCTCCCAGCGGATCTTGCCCAGCAGCAGGTAGGAGACCCCGAGCTCTTTCGCGATTTCCTGCGGCGGCTTGGTCGTGTGCTTGTACTGGCCGGCGCTGGTGCTGGCGATCACCTGCAGTCCCGACAACGTGGCCAGCTTGCCCCGCACCTCGTCGGTGATGCCGTCGGCGAAGTAGGCGTCGGCCGAGTCGCCCAGATTCTCGAACGGGAGGACGGCAAGGAGCTTGGGGCCGGCGGCTTCCCCGCCGCCGGCATCAGCCGGGCCGCGTGCGCGCAGCCAGCCGAACAGCACGCCGAGGCCGAGCAGGAAGCCGATGCCGAGCGCCAGCGTGAGCGGCGCCCGCCGACGGCCTGGCCGGCTCGCCTGCTCGCGGGTGGCGGCGGTCGTGGACACCGTCTTGATCGGGGGCGCGGGCTCCGCCGTGCCTCCCGCGGCGTCCAGCGCGCGCGCGAAGTCCGCCGCGGTGGCGTAGCGGTCGGCCGGCTGCCGAGCGAGGGCTTTCGCCACCACGTGCCCCAGCGCGTCCGGCACCGTCTCCCGCAACTGCCCGAGCGGCCGCGGCGCCTCGGTGAACCGTCGTGCGATCATCGCCTGCGCGGTCGGCGCCGCGAACGGCGTCTCTCCGGCGAGCATCTCGAACAGCACGATCCCCAGGCTGTAGATGTCGGTCCGGGCGTCGAGGTTCTTGTCCGCGGCCGCCTGCTCCGGGCTCATGTACGCCGGCGTGCCCATCGTGAGGCCGGTGTTGGTCAGCCGCTCGGCCGACGCGTCGAGCGCCCGGGCGATGCCGAAGTCGGCCACCAGCGCATGCCCTTCGGACAGCAGGATGTTCTCCGGCTTGATGTCGCGGTGGATCACGCCGTGCCGGTGGGCGTAATCGAGCGCGTCCGCCGCCTCGCGGGCGATCCGGAGCGCCGTTTCGACCGGGAGCTGCTGCTCGCGATTCAGCCGGTCCCGCAGCGACTCGCCCTCGATGTAGGGCATGGTGAACCACAGGAGACCCGCGTCCGCTTCACCCGAATCCAGCACCGTGAGGACATGTGGATGCTGCAGCCGCGCGGCCATCCGGATCTCGCGCTGAAACCGCTCGGGGCCGAGGCTGGCGGCAAGCTCGGGGAGCAGCACCTTGAGCGCCACCGGCCGGTCGTGTCGGAGGTCGCGCGCCAGGTACACCGTCGCCATCCCGCCGCGGCCGAGCTCGCGCTCGATCTCGTAGCGGCCGGCCAGGCCGCGCTGGAGCTGCTCGCGCGGGTCTGCCATCGGGCCCGTCATGAAGTGCCCTCGGCCAGCTTCCGGAACCGCGGCTCGTTCCGCACGGGGTCGAACGTCGGGTCGATCCGGAGCCAGCGGGGCGAGAGAAAGTACGGCACGCCGAGCAGCGCCTCGAGCCCATCCAGTGCCCGGTCCGTATCGCCGGTGAGGATGTAGAGCCGGGTGAGCACGTGGGTGATGTAGGACCGGCCGGCGGAGCTGTCCGGCCGCGCGCTGAGGGTGGCGGCGGCGCGGCCGGCCATCCGGAGGGCGTCGGCCCGCTGTCCGAGGTACGCCAGCGCCAGCCCCAGGAACGCCAGGCGCTGGGAGTCTTCCGGAGTGGTGTCCGCGAGGGCGATTCTGGCCGAGTCGGCGTAGATCCGGGCCCGCGCCGTGTCCCCCCGCACCCAGTAGGTCTCCGCCAGCACGATGCCCCACGCGCCCCGGTCGCCGAACGGTTCGGGACCCAATCGCAGCAGCAACTGCTGCTGGGCGTCGTCCAGCGCCCAGTAGAGATCCCAGTAGTTCCCGAAGATCGTCACCAGCGAGGCGGGATCCACCGAGGACGGCGCGGCCCGGATCACGGCCCTCGCGGCCGCGAGGTCGCCCTCGGCCAGATCCACCATCGCCCGCTGCTCGCGGACCAGGATGTCGCCCGGCTCCAGGGCCAGCGCGCGGTCGAGCGTGGCCCGGGCCTCGGGGTAGTGGCGCAGCCAGAGCTGCAGGAATCCGAGGCGGCGAAGCGTCAGCGGGGACCGCGGATCGTGGGCGGCCGCCCGCTCCAGGTGTTCCCGCGCCGGTTCCCACTGCCCCATCAACTGCTCGTTGGCGGCGGCGGCGCCGAGCAGGTCGGCGTGGTCCGGGGCCAGCCGGAGACCGGCGGCGAACTCGGTCTCCGCCTCGTCGTACCGGCCCGTCACGAGATTGTACCAGCCGAGCGCCAGGTGACCGTCCGGAAGGTCCGGACGCAGCTCGAGCGCCTGCTCGGCGGCGGCACGGGCCTCCTCGGCCTCGGCGGCCGACGGTACGCCGTTGTACAACGCGCGTGTTTTCGCCATGGAGAGCCGGGCCCAGGCCTTGGCGAAGCCCGGGTCCAGGGTGGTGGCCTGCGCGTAGTACGAGGCCGCCTGGCGCAGCACGACGGGGCTCGCGACCGAGAGGCCCTGCGAGACCTCTTCCCCGCGGAGGTAGGCGTTGTACGCCTCGAGGTTCCGGGTGGGCGGCGCGGCGAGGCTGCGCTGCGCGCTGTCGCCCAGCTCCAGGTCCAGCGCCTGCGCCACCCGCCCCGCGATCTCGCTCTGGACCTGGAACACGTCGGCCAGCGCGGCGCCGAACGGCTGCTGCCAGCGGGTGGTCGCGTCCCGCGCGTCGATCAGCTCGGGGCTCACCTGCACCCGGCTGGTGTCGCCGTGCTTCTCCCACCGCACGGTGCCGGTGAGGAGGTAGCGGACGCCAAGCTCGTTGCCGATCTGCTGCGGCGCCTTCCGGGTGCCGGCGTACTCCTCGGAGCTGCTGCGGGCGATGACCCTGAGCCCGGGCAGATCCGCGAGCTTCCCCCGGATGGCATCGGCGATCCCGTCGGCGAAGTAGCGGTCCGAGGAGTCGCCCAAATTCTGGAACGGCAGCACCGCGAGCCGTCGGGCGCCTGCCTCCTCGCCGCCGGACTGGTTGTGCCGCCACGCGAACAGCAGCCCCAGGCCGAGCACGAATCCGAGCAGCAGAATGGCGGCGGCCGTGGGGAGCCGCAGCCGGCGCCGGCCGGCCGGCGCGCGAACCACGGCGGTCTCGCCGGACGTGCCGCCCGCCGGCGCGGCCAGCGCGGCGGCGAACTGGCCCGCCGTCGCGAACCGGTCGGCCGGCGTCCGGGCCAGCGCCCGTTGCACTGTCCGGTCCACCGGCTCGGGCACCGACTCCCGCACCCGCCCGAGCGAGGGCGGCGCCTCGGTGAGCCGCCGGGCGATCATCGCCTGCGCCGTCGGCCCCGCGAACGGCGTCTCTCCCGCGAGCATCTCGTACAGCACGGTGCCCAGGCTGTAGATGTCGGTCCGGGCATCGAGGTTCCGCTCGCCCGCCGCCTGCTCCGGGCTCATGTATGCGGGCGTCCCCACCGCGAGTCCCGTCTCCGTCAGCTTTTCGTCACCCGCGCCGAGCGCGCGCGCGATTCCGAAGTCCGCCACGAGGGTGCTTCCGTCACGCGTGAGGAGCAGGTTCTCCGGCTTGATGTCGCGGTGGATCACCCCGTGCTCGTGCGCGTACTGGAGCCCCTGCGCCGCCTCGCGCGTGATCCGCAGCGCGTCGTCCACCGGGAGCTGCCGCTCGCGCCGGAGCCGGTCGCGCAGGCTTTCGCCCTCGACGTAGGGCATGGTGAACCACAGGAGAGTCGTGGGACTCACGACTGCCTCGCCGGAATCCAGAACCGTAAGAATGTGAGGATGCTGGAGGCGAGCAGCCAGCCGGATCTCGCGCTGGAACCGTTCGGGACCGAGCGTGGCGGCGAGCTCGGCGTGGAGCACCTTCAGGGCGACCAGCCG
>DASSBA010000252.1:0-8607 GCA_035699205.1 Gemmatimonadales bacterium | reverse complement strand
GACTTGAGCACTGTCTCGACCACGTGCTCGGCGAAATTGCAGTCTCGGTGAGGATTCCGAGTCCCCGCAGCAGGACAAAAAGACCCCATGCACCTTTACTGCAGCTTGTCATTGGTCGTTGCACTTCACTGTGTAGCATAGGTGGGACCCATTGAAGCCCGGGCGCTAGCTCGGGTGGAGTCACCAGTGAAATACCACCCTGCAGCTTGCGAAGTACTCACCAAGATGAGGCAAACCCTCTCTGGGACCGTGGCAGGTGGGCAGTTTGACTGGGGCGGTCGCCTCCGAAAGAGTAACGGAGGCGCGCGATGGTGCCCTCAGTGCGGTCGGTACTCGCACGCAGAGAGTGTAACGGCAGAAGGGCGCCTGACGGTGAGACAGACATGTCGAACCGGCACGAAAGTGGGCCGTAGTGATCCGGTAGCCCCGCGTGGGCGGGCTATCGCGCAACGGATAAAAGGTACGCTGGGGATAACAGGCTTATCGCATCCGAGAGTTCACATCGACGATGCGGTTTGGCACCTCGATGTCGGCTTATCACATCCTGGGGCTGGAGCAGGTCCCAAGGGTCCGGCTGTTCGCCGGTTAAAGTGGTACATGAGCTGGGTTCAGAACGTCGTGAGACAGTTCGGTCTGTATCCGTCGTGGGCGTGGGAGTGTTGAGGGACGTCGTCTCTAGTACGAGAGGACCGAGACGAAGCGACCACTCGTGTACGGGCTATCCCGCCAGGGGTACCGCCCGGTAGCGATGTCGCGCGGAGATAACCGCTGAAAGCATCTAAGTGGGAAACTCTTCCCAAGATGAACACTCCTGGGGCATAAGCCCCCTCAAGGGCCCAGGGAGACTACCTGGTTGATAGGGCGCAGATGTACGGGGGGCAACCCCTTCAGTCGAGCGCTACTAATCGCCCGTGAAGTTTGATCTCTCCCATTCTTCGCATCTCATACCATCCGTTCGTCGATTAGTCGTAAGTCGAAAGTATTAAGTCGTAGGTCTTACGACTCAAGACTTTCGACTTACGACTGCACTTACGGCTGACGACTAGCGCGCAGGGGCCACACCCGTTCCCATTCCGAACACGGTAGTTAAGCCCTGCAGCGCCGATGGTACTGCCACTGAGAGGTGGTGGGAGAGTAGGCCGTCGCCAGCCTCTTCTTCGAACCCGGACGCTCCCTGAGCGTCCGGGTTCGGCTTTTCCGCCCGCGCCGTCCTCCCTACATTCCCCCATGACCCGCTCCGGCCATATCGCCCTCGCCGGCGCCCCTAACGTCGGAAAGTCCTCGCTCCTCAACGCGCTGGTCGGCCAACACCTGGCCATCGTGAGCCCCCGGGCTCAGACCACCCGCCTCCCCGTCGTGGGGCTCCGGACCCAGGGCGACACCCAGTACGTCTTCCACGACCTGCCGGGACTGCTCGACCCCGCGTACCTCATGCAGGCCCGCATGCGCGAGCTCGCGCTCGAGACCCTCGGCCGGATGGATCTCGTGCTCCACCTCCATCCCGCGCCCGAGGCCCCCGCGCCCGGCTTTGCCCGGTTCGCAGCCCTCGACCGGCCACTCGAGGCGCCGGCCCTGACGGTCTACACCAAGGGCGACCTCGTGCCACTCGCCCGGCGCGCCGAGCTCCAGCGCTCGGCGATCGTCGTCGCCGCCACGGCGGACGAGGGGATCGATGACCTGCTGGCCCGTGCCCGGGAGCACCTGCCCGAAGCGGAGTTCGCCCACGATCCCGAGGACGTCGGCACCCAGCCCCTGCGGTTCTTCGTGGTCGAATACCTGCGCGAAGCCGCCTTCGAGCTGCTGGCCGACGAGCTGCCCTACGGCTTCACCGCCGAGGTCGAGGAGTTTCGCGAAGCCGAACGGCCCGTATACATTCGGGTGACGCTGTTCGTGGAGCGGGAGTCGCAGAAACGCATCGTGATCGGCGCGGGCGGCCGGACCATCAAGGCGATCGGCGCCCACGCCCGGCGGCGCCTCGAAGAGCTGATGGGCACGCCGGTGTACCTCGACAGCTGGGTGAAGGTGCTCCCGAACTGGCGCAAGAGCGCCGCCGCGCTCAGCCGGTTCGGGTTCCCCGGAACGGAGTCCCCATGACGCTGGCCCCCGAGCTGCTGCAGATCCTGGTCTGCCCCCGGTGCAAAGGCAATCTCGAGTACCGGGAGTCGCCCGAGTCGCTGGTCTGTCACGCCTGCCGCCTGGTGTATCCCGTCGAGGACGGGATCCCCATCATGCTGATCGACGAAGCGAAGCCCCTCTGAGCCAGGCACGCTCCACCCCGCCGGTCAATCCGCGCACGCTCAGCGCCGATGCCCAGCGTGCGCTCGAGCAGGCACGCGCGGAAGCGATACGGCTCGACCACGACGCCGTGGGCGCCGAGCACATCGTGCTCGCGCTCCTGCGCGCCGGCGCGCCCGGGCCGGCCCTGCTCGAGCGACTCGGGCTCGACGCCGGCCGGGTTCGCCAGCGGCTGGAAGCCAGTGGTCGCCGCGGCCGCTCCCGTGACGCGGGCGAGGAGCTGGCCTACACCTCGCACGCCAAGCGCCTGATCGAGGCGGCCTCGAAGGAGGCGCGCGAGGCCGGCACCGGGCTCACCGCCGAGCACCTGCTGCTGGCGGCATTGCTCGAGCCGCGGGGCACCCTGGGCAGGCTGCTCGCCGAGGTCGGCGCCGGGCCCGATCGGGTCCGCGCGCAGATGGCCCGATCCGCCGCCGCGGCCCCCGCGACCGCATCCCGCACCCGGGAGCCGTCCGCCGGGCCGGCTGCCGGGCGTGCCTCGCCTCCGCCGGCGCCCGGACGGGGCCGGCGCATCCCCTGGCGACTCGTGCTCCTGCTGGCGGTGCCGGTGAGCATCGTGCTGGGCTACATCATGCACGCGCCCGCCGTCTGGGTCTTCGGCACCGCCTGCCTGGGGGTCCTGCCGCTCGCGGGGTACATGGGTGAGGCCACCGAGCATCTCGCGCACCGCACCGGTCCGACCATCGGCGGGCTGCTCAATGCCACCTTCGGCAACGCCGCCGAGCTGATCATCGCCCTCGTGGCGCTGCGGGCCGGGCTGGTGGAGCTGGTGAAGGCGTCCATCACCGGCAGCATCCTCGGCAACCTGCTGCTGATTCTGGGGCTCGCGCTGATCGCCGCCGGGACGCGGAAGCCGGAGGTGCGCTTCAACCGTACCAGTGCGGGGATGAGTGCCGGGATGCTCGCGCTCGCGGTCGTGGCCCTGGTCTTCCCGGCGCTGTTCCACGCGGTGCACCCGGAAGCCGCGGCCCGGCTCTCCGAGCTCCACATGTCCGAGGCCGTGGCCGGCATCCTGATCTTCACCTACGCCTGCTCGCTCCTCTTCACGCTGAGGACCCACCGCGCGCTGCTCGGCGGCGAGGCCCACCCGATGAGCGGACCGGTCTGGGGCCCGGGAAAAGCCATGGCCGTGCTCGCGGCCGCCACTGTCGGCGTGGCGGTGGAGTCGGAGCTCCTGGTTCACGCCGCTACCGAGGCCACCGAGGCGATCGGCCTCTCGAGCGTGTTCCTCGGCTTGATCGTGATTCCCATCATCGGCAATGCCGCCGAGCACGCGGCGGCCGTCGTGCTCTCGCGGAAGGGGCAGATCGACCTCGGGCTTCAGATCGCCCTCGGCTCCAGCACGCAGGTGGCGCTCCTCATTGCGCCGGTCCTGGTGTTCGCGGGAGTGCTCATGGGCCAGGACATGAACCTGGTCTTCCGGCCGTTCGAGGTCCTGGCGCTGGGCATGGCGGTGATGGTCACCGCGATCATCACCCTGGACGGGGAGTCCCACTGGTTCGAGGGCGTGCAACTTCTTGCAGTGTACGGGATGGTGGCGGTGGGGGCATTCTTCCTCGAATGACTTGGCAGGAATCAGCAGCTAAGCTAGCTTCGGATAAACCCTTACGAGAGGCACTGGGTGCGGACTCGCCCGACGATTCTCTTCTTCTCGCCGGAGGCTTGTCCGGTGCCCGCGCTCGTGCGCCAATGGGCGCAGGCCAACGCGTTCCCGCTGGTGGTGTTCGACCAGCCGGCTGAGGTGGAGGCCATCGTCCTGCGGGGCCATCCGTGCCTGCTGTTCGTCGATGGCAACCGCGCGCCCGCCGCAGGCGTCGATCTCGTGCGCCGGCTCAAGCTCGACGCGTTCACCGCCATCGTGCCGGTCACGGTCCTGTCGGCCGACCACCATCAGGAGCAGGTGCAGGCCTGGTTCGGGGCAGGGGCCGATGAGGTGGTCACCGGCCTGTTCTCGCCGGCGGAGCAGCGCGCGCGGTTGGATGCGATGCTGGTGCGGACCGAGCGCGACGTCTCCGTGCATCCCTCGACCCGGCTGCCGGGCACCACCGAAATCGAGCGGGAGATCCGGCGCCGACTGGAGTCGGCCCAGGAGTTCGCCGTCTGCTACGCCGATCTGGACCACTTCAAGGAATTCAACGACCGGTACAGCTATTACGATGGCGACCGGGTCATCTATCTGCTGTCCCGCATCCTCCACGACGTGGTGAAGGGCCTGCTCGGTCCGCGGGGTTTCGTCGGACACATCGGGGGCGACGACTTCATCTTCGTCATCCCGACGGCGGAGATCAGCCCGGTGTGCAGCGAGATCCTGGACGTGTTCGATACGCTGATCCCACTCCAGTACAACGAGCAGGACCGGCGGGCCGGCTACTTCTTCGGCAAGGACCGGCGGGGCCAGCTCCACCGCGTGCCGCTGATGACGCTCTCGATCGGCATCGTGACCAACCGGCACCGCGGGTTTGCGCATCCGGCCCAGGTGAGCGAGCTTGCCACCGAGATGAAGAGCTACGCCAAGACGCTCCCGGGCTCCGTGTTCGTCGTGGACCGCCGCCAGGGTACCAACGGCGAAGAGCGCTCGGGCGCGGGATCCAGGGAACAGCCGTGAGGAAGCAACGATGAACGTCACCTGTCCCAACTGCGCCACCGTCTACCGGGTGGACCCGGCCAAGGTGCCGGAGGCGGGCGTGCGGGCGCGGTGCAGCATCTGCAGCGCCGTCTTCGCGGTTCAGGGCGAGACACAGGAGCGCCCCGCGGCGGCGAGCGCCGCGGCACCGCCGTCTCCCCAGCCGGCCGCGCCGCCGCCAGCTCCAGCCAGGGCGGCGTCCGCTCCGATGGCGCCTCCGGCCAGGCCGGGAACGCCGCCGAGACCCGCGGCCGCCCCGCCCACTCCAGCGGTCCCGGCGCCTCCGATGCCCCGGCCCGCGGCGGCGGTGCCTCCCGCGCCCCCGGCGAGACCGCCCGCGGCGCCGGCAGCAGCTCCGCCGCCGCCCCAGCCGGCGGCAGCGCGCCCCGCGGCGACCGGCACGCGGCCCGTGAACCCGTTCCTGTCCCAGGATCCGGCGCTCAAGGCCCGGCGTCTCGCGCGCGCGCTCATCTCTGACATGGTCGTCTACCACCCGGCCAAGCGACAGGAGGGGCTCCGCGACGGCAACCTGAAAGAGCTGTTCGACGAGGAGATCAAGAAGAGCTGGGAAGAATACGCCGACCAGGTGGGCAAGAACGTGGCCGACACGACGCCCTACTTCAAGGAGGCGTTGAACGAGATCCTCGCCGGCGGGCGCCAGATCTTCTGACAACCGGTGAGCGGTGAGCGGTGAGCGGTAAGCGGTGAGAACCTCGACCGCTCACCGCTTACCGCTCACCGTTTACCTTTCAAGGATTTGAACCTCTCCAAGGAGCCATGGGCATGTCCGATCTCGTCGAGCGCCTCACCGAGCTGCAGCGTCGCGTCACCGAGCTCCGAGACTTTCTTTGACCTGACCGCCAAGTCGGACCGGCTGCGGGTGCTGGAGGCGTCTCAGGCCGAAGCGGGGTTCTGGGCCAATCCGGACAGCGCCCGGCGGACGGTGCAGGAGCTCAAGCTGCTGAAGAGCTGGGTCGGCCCCTGGGAGGAGCTCCACGGGCGTCTCACCGGTGCGCTCGAAATGGCCGAGCTGCTCGAGGCCGAGCCGGACCAGGCAATGAGCGCCGAGCTGGCCCGCGAGGCGGGCGCGCTCGACGAGGCGGTGGAGGCGTTCCAGCTCCAGGCCATGCTGCAGGGCCCCGACGACGGCCGTGACGCGCTGCTCACGATTCACCCCGGCGCGGGCGGCACCGAATCGCAGGACTGGGCCGAGATGCTCATGCGCATGTACGTGCGCTGGGCGGAGCGTCACGGGTTCCAGGTCGCCGTGCTCGACCTGCTTCCGGGCGAAGAGGCGGGGATCAAGTCGGTATCGATCCAGATCAAGGGCGAATACGCGTACGGCTATCTCAAGGCGGAGAAGGGCGTACACCGGCTGGTGCGGATCTCCCCCTATGACTCGCAGGCGCGGCGGCACACCTCGTTCGCGTCGGTGTTCGTCTATCCCGACGTGGACGACACCATCGAAATCGACCTGCGCGAGGAGGACATCAGGATGGACGTCTTCCGCGCGTCCGGCGCCGGCGGGCAGCACGTCAACAAGACCTCCTCGGCCGTGCGGCTCACCCACATCCCGACCAACACCATCGTGTCGTGCCAGCAGGAGCGCAGCCAGACCAAGAACCGGGCGACCGCCATGAAGATGCTGCGGGCCGCCATCTACCAGAAGAAGCTGGAGGAGCAGGAGGCCGCGCGGGCGGTGGTCGAGGCCACGAAGTCCGACAACTCCTGGGGCAACCAGATCCGCTCCTACGTTTTCCAGCCCTATACCATGGTGAACGATCACCGCACCGAGTTGAAGGTGGGCGACGTGCAGCGGGTGATGGATGGCGATCTGGACGAGTTCATCCAGGCCTACCTCAAACGGTTCGGGGGCAAGGCCGCGTGACGGCGGATGACGATGGCCGCGCCGCCGACGACGACCGCAGCTTCGTCGAGGCGGCGCGGCGGCGGAAACGCGCGGCGCTCGAGGCGCAGGGGGTGCCCGCCTTCGCCTACCGCTTCGGACGCACCCACACGGCGGCCGAGGCGCTGGCGGCCTACGACGACGCGATGGGTGAGCACGGACCAGCGGTGGCGGTCGCGGGGCGGATCGCGGCCCTGCGCTCCCAGGGGAAGACGACCTTCCTCCACCTGGAGGACGGCTCCGGCCGGATCCAGGCCTACCTCCGGCGCGACCAGCTCGGCGAACGGTACGCCCTCCTCGAGCAGCTCGATCTCGACGACCACATCGGCGTACACGGCACCCTGTTCCGCACCCGCGCCGGCGAGATCACCGTCCGTGCATCGGCGGTGAGCCTGCTGGCCAAGTCCCTGCGGCCGCTGCCGCGCGGCAAGACCCAGGTGGGGCCGGACGGAGCCGTGACCTTCGGCGGGTTACAGGATCCCGAGCTGCGCTACCGCCAACGCTATGCCGATCTGGCGGTCCATCCGGAGGTCCGGGCGGTCTTCCGGCTCCGCGCGAAGGCGGTGACCTGGATGCGGAGGTTCCTGGATGAGCGGGGCTTTCTCGAGGTGCAGACGCCGGTCCTGCAGCCGCTCTACGGGGGCGCCGCCGCCAGGCCGTTCGTCACCCACCATCACGCGCTGGACATGCCGCTGTACCTGCGCATCGCCGACGAGCTGTACCTCAAACGCCTCCTGGTCGGCGGCCTGGAGCGGGTGTACGAGATCGGCCACGACTTTCGAAACGAGGGGATGGATCGCACGCACAACCCCGAGTTCACCATGCTGGAGGCCTACCAGGCGTACGCCGACTACGAAGACATGATGAGCATGGTCGAGGAGCTGGTGAGCGGCGTGGTCGAGCACTGCTGCGGCACGCTGCGGCTGGAGCGGTACGGCACCGTCCTGGATTTCACGCCGCCATTCGGCCGGGTCCGCTTCATCGAGGGCGTCCAGGAGCGCTCCGGCCTGGATCTCCGCACGGCGTCCGACGAGGCCATGCGCGCGCTCCTCCAGGCCCGGGGCAGCGATGCCGATGAGGTAGCGGCGCTCGCCGGCGGCCGCCTGCAGGACGAGGTGTTCAAGACGGTGCTCGAGCCCGAGCTGGTTCAGCCGACGTTCGTGCTCGACTACCCGAAGCCGCTCTCACCCCTGGCCAAGGAGCATCGCGCGGACCCGGCCCTGACCGAGCGGTTCGAGCTCTTCGTCGGCGGGCGGGAGCTGGCCAACGCCTTCAGCGAGCTCAACGATCCGGACGACCAGCGCCGCCGGTTCGAGGATCAGGCGGGCCAGCGCGCCGGCGGCAACGACGAGACTCAGCCCTACGACGCCGACTACATCCGCGCGCTCGAGTACGGGATGCCTCCGGCGGGCGGCGTGGGACTCGGGGTCGACCGCCTGGTCATGCTCCTCGCCGATCAGCCATCGATCCGGGACGTGATCCTGTTCCCCGCCATGCGACCGGAAGGCTAGCCGAAGCAGATGGGAACCGGACAGATCGCCGAACGCACCGACCTCTGGTCCATCCTCCGCCGGCCCTCCCGGCTCGAATGGCGGATCGCCCGGCGGTACCTGCGGAGCCGCCGGGGCTCGCGCACCGCGTCTCTCACCACGGTGATCTCCGCCGGCGGCGTCGCGGTCGGGGTGATGGCGCTGATCGTCGTGCTCGGGGTCATGAACGGGCTCCGCAACGATCTGCGCGAGCGCATCCTGGTGGCCAACCCGCACCTGCGGATCCTCACCTA
>DASSBA010000251.1:0-20313 GCA_035699205.1 Gemmatimonadales bacterium | reverse complement strand
ACGCCATGCCGTCCGAACCTAGTCCGCGCCGCAGAGGGGAGCAAGGTCGTGACGGGTGGACCAGCGCCGACCTGTTGAGCGCCGTGCGCATCCCCCTCGCGGCCGCCTTTCCGTTCGTGTCGAACGACTGGCGGCTGGGGTTGCTGGGCGCCGCGGCGGTGAGCGACCTGCTCGACGGACGCATCGCGCGGCGGTTCGGCAGCTCGACGGTCGGGCCGGTGATAGATCCGGTCGCCGACAAGCTCTTCATGGTCTCCGCGTTCGGCGTGGTGGCCGCGAGCGGCCGGCTCGAGTGGTACGAGATCGCCGGCGTGCTGCTGCGCGACATCGTCGCGACCATCGCGTTCGTCGCCACCCTGGTGTCGCGCCGCCCCCGGGCCATTCCGGCGCGGGCCGGCGGCAAGGCGGTCACGGTCGCGCAGGTGCTCACGCTGGTCGCGTTCCTGACGGACTCCCCGCGGCTGCGTCCGCTGGCCTGGGCCACAAGCGCCGTCGCGCTGTACGCGATCTGGGACTACTACCGCGTGGCCCCCAGCGCGGAACGCCGGGTGGGCCGGCCGGAGGCGCAGTGACGGCGGAGCCGAAACACGTGACGCTCACGTGGGAGAACGCGCTGGTGTTCCGCGGGGGCGAGCCGGGCGGGCCGGCGATGGTGATCGACGGCGACAATGCCGCGGCGCCGGGTCCGATGCTGGCGCTGCTGGCGGCCGCGGCGGCCTGCAGCGGGGCGGACGTCGTCAGCATCCTGGAGAAGATGCGGGTCACGCTGCGCGAGCTCCGGATCGAGGTGACCGGTGACCGCCGAGCGGAGCACCCGCGCCGCTATACCGCGATCCACCTGGAGTACCACCTTCGGGGCGATGGGCTCGACCAGGACCGGGCGGGCCGCGCGATCGACCTCTCGATCGAGAAGTACTGCTCCGTCATCCACTCGCTGGCGACGGATATCCGGGTCACGCATGGGTTCACGCTGGGCTAGCGTGGCCGGGGTGTGGCTGGCGGGGCTGGTCGTGAGTCCGGGTACCGCCGTGGCCCAGGCCGTCCCCGAGCTGGGCGTGATCGCGATGGCCACCGCCTCGGATCCGGCGATCGTGGCGGCGGGCGCGTACGGGGGGCTCCGCACCTCGCTCCGGACCCGGGTATCGGCCGCGTTGCTGGCCGGGGTGAGCGATGGCGAGGCGGCGTGGCGCGGCGAACTGCTGGCCCACTTCCTCCTCAATCCGACGCGTCTGCGAGGCGTCGGCGTGTACGGCGCGGGGGGCATCGCCCTGGTGGGCGGGCCGGTGGACCGGAGCTACATCGTGCTGACGCTCGGGGTGGAGGCGCGGCCCGCCGCTTCGTCGGGGTGGTTCGTGGAAGCGGGGGTGGGCGGCGGAGCGCGGCTGGCGGCGGGGTACCGCTGGCGCAGGTTTCCCGCCCGGTGGCGGGGCTTCTAAGACAAACGCCCCGGCGCACGATGGCGCGCCGGGGCTACGGCTTCAGGAATCGGCCGGCGGCTTACGCGGCGCCGGTCTCGACCGTCTCCACCTTCCGCTGGACCGGCTGGCAGAAGCGCTCGCCCAGCACGCGCAGCTGGCCCAGCTCCTCTTTGCTCAGGTCCTCGTACCGATCGGCCAGGTAGAGCATGGTGTCGTCGAGCCAATCCTTCTGATGCTCCGGAAGCGCGTCGATGACGCCGCACCGGAGGATGTGACTGAACAACTCGTCGCGGGCCTGGGCAAAGGCCACCGCTTCGGAGTCGCGTGGGGATTTCGTCTTGCTCATGCACCTTCCTTTTGGGGTCGAACCCGCGTCTAGTCACGGCGTTTGCCGCACCGGAATATATCCGGTTGCACCTTTTGGTGCAAACCCCGGGAGCGCTATGGCCTCCGGGCCGGGTGATTATGTTTATCGGCCACATTTACATGAACTTGAGCGAGGGCCGCGGCCCTCGAGGTAGCCATGGCAGAGCATGATGAAGTGTACGACAAGGCGCGGGCCGACCGCCTGGCGGACATGCTGCGCGCGCTGGCGGAGCGCATCCGGGAGCTCGACCGGGAGGGGCAACTGCTGCGGGGGGTCCCCGAGCTCCTGCGCCTGATGGGCGACGCCCGCAGCGAGATGTTCCACTACGAGGTGCGTGTCACCTACGACACGCCCGAGATTGCCGACAGCCGCCGGATCGTGGACGAGGCGCAGCGGCAGGATTCCTTTCACCCCGATGAACCGGAGGACGACGAACCATGGCGGCATCGCCCGTCGGAATGAAGCGCTTCTATGCCATCCTGGGGGCCGTGATCGTCGTGGGTGTCGGCGTGCTGGGATACCAGCTCTCGAGGCCGGCCACCGTGAGCATCCCGGCGAACGTCACGATCCAGCCGTCGGACACGGCGGGGTTCCATGGCTACGTCAAGGGGTCCGCCACCGCGCCGGTGGAGATCACCGAGTACGCCGACTACCAGTGCCCCTTCTGCCAGACCTTCGCGACCCTCCAGATGCCGACCATCGAAGAGCGCCTCATCAAGACGGGCCGCCTGCGCTGGCGCTACCGGGACTTCCCGCTCCAGCAGCACCCGTACTCCCGCCTCGCCGCGCATTCGGCCGCCTGCGCGGATGAGCAGGGGAAGTACTGGCCGCAGCACGAGCGGATCTACCAAGGACAATCCGAGTGGGCGTCCTCCTCGGACGCCGCGAAGATCTTCCGCCGCTACGCGGGGGAGTCGGGGCTCGCGCTCGACCGCTACGATGCGTGCATGAGCTCGGGCAAGTACGCCGGCCGCATCCAGGCCGGCTATGACGAGGGGGTACGGGCGGGGGTGACCTCGACTCCGACCCTGCTGGTGGGCGGCCGCCTCTACCAGGGCCGGTTCGACTCCGACGCGATCACGAAACTGGTGGATTCGCTCGCGCCGCGCTCCGCCAGCGCCAAATGATGTATCGGATGGGCGCGGCGCTCATGAGCCTGATCGGGCTGTTCGTGTCCGCCTACCTCTACCTCTACAAGATCGGCCGCATCGGCACCCTGGCCTGCGGCTCCGGCGCCTGCGAAATGGTGCAGACCAGCCAATGGAGCCGGTTCGCGGGGGTGGAGGTGGCGCTGATCGGGGTGGTGGGGTACGCGCTGCTGTTCGCGGCGGCGCTGCTGGCACTGCAGCCCGCGCTCGCAACGCGCCGCTGGCCGGCCGATCTGCTCACCGCGCTGGCCGCCCTCGGCGTGCTGTTCACGGCATACCTCACCTGGCTCGAGCTCTTCGTCATCCACGCCATCTGCCGGTGGTGCATCGGGTCGGCGGCGATCATCGTGTCGGTGCTCCTCCTGGCGCTGCTGGCGCGGCGCCGCGCACCGGAGCCGCGGCCGGCCTAGCATGCCCCAACCGGAAAAGGAGCCACCGCGAGGACGGGCGCTCGCGACCCTGGCCCTCGGCGCGCTGGGAATCGTCTACGGCGACATTGGCACCAGCCCGCTCTACTCGCTCAAGGAGTGCTTCTCGGGGCCGCAGGGCTTCCCGGTCAACGAGCAGAACGTCCTCGGCGTACTCTCGCTGATCGTGTGGTCGCTCAACTTCGTCGTGACGTTCAAGTATCTCACCGTGGTGATGCGGGCGGACAACCGGGGCGAGGGCGGGATTCTGGCCCTGATGGCGCTGGCGCGCCCCAGCGGCTCGGGCTCGGGACGCGGGCGCCCGCTGGTGATGGCCGGACTGTTCGGGGCCGCCCTCCTCTACGGCGACGGCATCATCACGCCCGCGATCTCGGTGCTCGGCGCGGTGGAGGGGCTCAGCATCGCGACGCCGGCGCTGGAGCACCTCGTGGTGCCGATCGCATTCGTCATCATTCTCGCCCTGTTCTTCTTCCAGCGCCGCGGCACCGCCGGGGTGGGTGCGGTGTTCGGGCCGGTCACCGCCGTCTGGTTCCTCTGCCTGGCCGCGCTGGGCGTCCACGGCATTCTGCGGGAGCCGTCCGTCCTCCGCGCGATCAACCCGTGGTACGCGGTGGACTTCTTCCTGCGCGAGGGGCTGACCGGATTTACCATCCTCGCGGCAGTCATCCTGGTGGTGACCGGCGGCGAGGCGCTCTACGCCGACATGGGCCACTTCGGCAAGCGGCCCATCCGGCTGGCGTGGTTCGCGGTCGTGCTGCCGGCGCTGGTGCTCAACTACTTCGGCCAGGGAGCACTCCTGCTCGTGGACGCCTCGGCCGCCCGCAATCCATTCTATTCGCTGGTCCCTTCGTGGGCGCTCTACCCGATGGTGGGGATCGCGACGGCGGCCGCGGTGGTGGCGTCACAGGCCCTGATCTCGGGCGCATTCTCGCTCACCCGCCAGGCGGTGCAGCTCGGCTACAGTCCGCGGGTCAACATCGTGCATACCTCGCAGACCGAAATCGGCCAGATCTACATCCCCGCCGTCAACAACCTCCTCATGCTGGCCTGCCTGGGGCTGGTGGTGACCTTCCGGTCGTCGGCCAGCCTGGCCGGCACCTACGGAGTGGCCCTCTCGGGCACGATGACCATCACCAGCATCCTGTTCGCCGTGGTGGCCCGGCGGCGCTGGCACTGGAGCCGGTGGAGGGTGGGCGCGCTGACGGCGGTCTTCCTGACCGTTGACCTGGCCTTCGTCGGTGCCAATCTGCTCAAGATCCCGCACGGCGGCTGGTTCCCGATCCTGGTGGCGGTGATGGTCTACATCCTCATGTCCACCTGGAAGCGGGGACGGGTGCGGCTGTCGGCCCTGGTGCGCGAGAACACCCTGCCGATGGGGCTCTTCCTGGACGACCTCGCCCGCCGGCAGCCGTACCGCGTGCGGGGCACCGCCGTGTTCCTCACCTCGGACGCGACCGGCGCCCCGCCGGTGCTGCTGCATCACCTGAAGCACAACCAGGTGCTGCACGAGAAGGTGTTGCTGATGTCCGTCGTCACCGAGGAGATTCCCCAGGTCTACGCGAGCGAGCGGGTGCAGTGTCGCGAGCTGGGGCAGGGCTTTTATCAGGTCATCGCCCACTACGGCTTCATGGAGACGCCCGATGTCCCCGCGATCCTCCGGGCGCTGGGCCGGACGGACGGCGACGGCACGCCGGTCGCCGTCTCGCTGGTCAACACGACGTTCTATCTGGGCCGGGAGACCCTCATCGCCACGGACGGCCGGCCGCGGGAGACATCCACGGTGCGCCGCACCCGGCGGATGGCGCGCTGGCGCAAGCAACTGTTCATCGTGATGACGCGGAACGCGCAGACCGCCACCGCCTTCTTCAACCTGCCCCCGAACCGGGTCGTGGAGCTGGGTGCCCAGATCCAGTTCTAGCCGGTGAGCGCTGCCCCGGGGCCGGCGCGCCGCCACGCGCCCCTGGCGACGGCCATCGCCGCGCTCGGCGTGGTCTACGGCGACATCGGTACCAGCCCGCTCTACGCGTTGAAGGAGTGTTTCGCTCCGGAGTATGGGGTGGCACCCACGGCTCCCAACGTCCTGGGCGTGCTGTCGCTGATCTTCTGGTCGCTCAACTTCGTGGTCTCGTTCAAGTACCTGACCTTCATCATGCGGGCCGACAACCGCGGCGAGGGCGGCATCATGGCGCTGCTGGCGCTGCTGCACCCGCGCCGGCGGGGCCCGGGCGCGCGGCGGGTGCTCGTGGCCCTGGGACTGTTCGGCGCGGCCCTGCTCTACGGCGACGGCGTCATCACACCGGCCATCTCGGTGCTCGGCGCCGTCGAGGGGATCGGCGTGGCCTCCACGCTCCCCGGCTGGGTGGTGCCGATCCTGGCCAGCATCATCCTGGTGGCGCTGTTCGCGTTCCAGCACCGGGGCACCGCCCGGGTGGGGGCGGTGTTCGGGCGGGTGATGGTGGTCTGGTTCGCGTGCATCGCGGTCCTCGGCGTCGCCGGGATCCTGCGGCATCCCGAAGTCCTCGCCGCGATCAATCCGTGGTACGCCGTGAGTTTTTTCCTGCGGGACTGGCCGAGGGGGTTCCTCATCCTCGGCGCCGTGGTGCTGGTGGTGACGGGCGGCGAAGCGCTCTACGCCGACATGGGCCACTTCGGCCGGCGGTCGATCCGGGCGGGCTGGTTCGCCGTGGTGCTGCCGGCGCTGGTGCTCAACTACTTCGGCCAGGGCGCGCTGCTGCTGGACCAGCCCGCGGCGGCCCACAACCCGTTCTATTCACTGGTCCCGTCCTGGGGCCTCTACCCCATGGTGGGGATCGCGACCGCCGCGGCGGTGGTGGCATCGCAGGCGCTCATTTCGGGCGCGTTTTCCCTCACCCGCCAGGCGCTGCAGCTCGGCTACAGCCCCCGGGTCACCATCCGGCACACCTCGCAGACTGAGATCGGCCAGATCTATCTGCCGGGGATCAACCGGCTGCTGGCGGTCACCTGCGTGATGCTGGTGCTGGCGTTCCAATCGGCCAGCAGTCTCGCGTCCGCCTACGGCATCGCCGTCACCGGCACCATGACCATCACCACGGTCCTGTTCTGCTCGGTGGCCCGCGACCGGTGGCACTGGCCGCGGTGGCGCGTCGCCCTCGTGGGCGCGCTGTTTCTGTCGGTGGACCTGGCGTTCCTCGGCGCCAACCTGACGAAGATCGCCAGCGGCGGGTGGCTCCCGCTGCTGATCGCGGTGGTGGTCTACGTACTCATGACCACCTGGAAGCGGGGCCGGGAAGCGGTGGCGGAGGAACTGCGGGTCACCGCGCTTCCCATGGACGACTTCCTCGCGGACATCGCGCGGCACCAGCCGGCCCGGGTCCCCGGCACCGCGGTGTTCATGACTTCGGACCCGGCCGGCGTACCGGTGGTGCTGCTCCACCACCTCAAGCACAACAAGGTGCTGCACGAGACGGTAGTAATCATGTCCATCGAGGGCGAGGAGTTCCCGCAGGTGCCGCCGGAGGAACGACTCACGCTCAAGCCGCTGGGCGAGGGCTTCCACCGACTGGTCGGGCGCTACGGCTTCATGGAGACGCCGGATGTGCCGGCCCTGCTCGCCTCGCTCGAGCGCCACGGCCTCCGGGCCCGCCCCGGCGAGACCAGCTTCTATCTGGGACGCGAAACCCTGCTCCCCGACGGCAAGTCGGGCATGTCGCGCTGGCGCAAGCTGGTGTTCATCGTGATGGCGCGGAACGCACAGTCGGCCACTGCCTTTTTCAACCTGCCGCCCAATCGGGTGCTGGAGCTGGGGGCGAGGATTCAGCTTTAAAAGTCGTGAGTCGTGGGTCGTAAGTCGTGGGGGTAACGGAACGGCCGTGGCTCACACTCACGACTCACGACCCACGACTCACGACCGTCTCCTCTTACCCGCCCGCCTCTTTTGCAGTAGAATGCCGCGGAGTGCGACGCAAGGGGTCGCACTCGGGCCTGATAACCCATCTGTAAACCACGAAACGACATCGCCTTCGCGCCACTGGCACCAGACTCGCCTTTCTCGAGGACGCAGCCGCAACGTGACCTGCGGCGAGGCGTCGATCCGCCCGATAAGAGCACACCCGGAGTGATCCGGGGCCGCAAAACTAGAGGTCTCACCCGACGATGGTGAGATAGCTCGGTGCCGAAGGAGGATGGATGAGGACCCCGCAGGATCTGGAACGTGGCCTGGCCGCGCCTGAAGTGCTCGGCCTGGAGACTCGTGTGGAGATCCGCCAGGCGGCGGAGCAGCTGCTCGAGGAGATGCCCGAAGGCTCCGGCCGTCTGGTCATCGACCTCATGCACACCCGCGACGTGGATTCGGCCGGGCTTGGCGCGCTGATGCTGATCCAGCGCGTGGCCGCCGAGCGACGGCAGGCGGTGGTCCTCCGCAATCCCAGCGAGGAGATCCGGTTTCTCCTCACCATCACCAAGCTCTACGATCTCTTCATCGTCGACGTGGGGGACGGTTGAGCGAGCGCCCGGTCGCGTCGGCGCGGCGCTCGCGGGATGGACGGCTCCCCCGCAACCGATTAGTGTACGCCGCGGGCTCCCCCTCTCACTTGGCGAGTGTCGTCCGGCACCGGGCTGCGGGGTATGTGGCATGACGCAGGCAAAGCGCCGCCGGCGCGTCCTGATCGTTGAGGACGAGCCCGCGCTACGGCTCAGCTACCAGCGAGCGTTCCAGCCGAGGTACGACCTGGTGTTCGCCTCCACGGGCGCGGAGGCGCTGGAACAACTCGAGCTGCAGCCGCCCGACGTCGCCGTGCTCGACATGCGCCTCCCCGACACCGACGGCGTGGAGCTGCTGCGCCGGATCCGCCTGACACAGCCCGACCTGCCGGTCATCATCACGACGGCCTACATGAGCATCGAGCCCCAGCTCAAGGTCCTGAATCTTCCCCACTCCGGCTACATCGTCAAACCGTTCCGCCTCGACGAACTCGGCGCGCGGATCGATGCCGTCCTGTGACGGCGAGCCGCTGCTGCTCGCCCGTGGGCTCCGCCGCTCGTTCGGCCGCGTCCGGGTTCTCCACGACCTCGACCTGACGCTCGCGGCGGGCGAGGGGCTCGCCGTCGCCGGCCCGAACGGCGCGGGCAAGAGCACGCTCCTCCGGATCCTGGCGGGACTCATGCGCCCGAGCGCCGGCGAGGTGCGGGTGCTCGGCCGGACGCTCGCGGGCGACGCCGCCACCCGCCGCGCGATCGGCCTCCTGTCCCACCACTCGCTGCTCTATGACGATCTGACGCTGCTGGAAAACCTCGCGTTCGCGGCGCGGCTCTACGGGCTGCCGGCACCCGCGGACCGGGCCCGCGCCGCGCTCGAGGCCGCGGGACTGGCCGCGCGGGCGCACGACACGCCCCGGCGGCTCAGCCGCGGCCTGCTGCAGCGCGCCGCCATCGCGCGGGCGCTGCTGCACGGCCCGCGGGTGCTGCTCCTGGACGAGCCGTTCACGGCGCTCGACGCGGCCTCCGCCGACCGGTTCCGCGACGAGCTCCGGGCGCGTCTCGCCGAGGGGCTCGGGCTCGTGATCGTGACCCACCACCTGGCCGAGGTGTGGGACGTGGCCACGCGCGTGGCGGTGCTGGTGGAGGGGCGCTGGGTGTGCCAGGAGCCGCGGGCGGGCGCACTCGAGGCGTTCCTGCCCCGCTACCGGGAGTGGACTGGTGCCTGACTCGCTCCGGCTGGCGCTCGCGGTGGCGGGGAAGGACATCCGGGCGGAGCTTCGGAGCCGCACGGCGCTGCTGTCGGCCGTGGTGTTCGCGGCGCTGGTGCTGGTGGTGTTCAACTTCGCCCGCGATCCCACCGCGCTCGCGGCCACCGATCTGGCGCCGAGCGTGCTGTGGGTGACGTTCGCGCTGGCGGCGATGGTGGCCCTCAACCGCGCGTTCACCATCGAGCGGGAGCATGGGGCGCTCGACGGGCTCCTGCTCGCGCCGGTGCCGCGGGAGGCGCTGTTCGTGGGCAAGCTGCTGGCCAACTTGGCCTTCGTGGGCACGGTGGAGGCGGTGACGCTGCCGCTGTTCGTGCTGTTCTTCAACGTGGACCTGTGGGCGGCGCTGCCGGGAATCATCGGCGTCACGGCACTCGCGACGATCGGCTTCGTCTCGGTCGGCACGATCTTCAGCGCCATGGCGGTGCGGACGCGGTTCGCGGAGCTGATGCTCCCGGTGCTGCTGCTCCCGTTCATGGTGCCGCCGCTCATCGGGGCGGTGCAGGTCACGTCGCGGCTCCTGGCCGGGCGTCCGTTGAGCGAGATGCTGGGATGGCTTAGACTCCTTGCCCTCTACGACGTGGTGTTCGTGACCCTGTGCACGATGGCTTTCACGGCGGTGGTGGACGAATGACGGCCTTCGATGCCGTCGGGCGGGCCAGCCTCGCCCGCGCGACCGCCCGCCGCGGGCTCCGGATCAGCCTGGTGGCGCTGCTCGGCCTGGCCGGCGTGTACGTGCTGGCGCTGGGGTACACCCCGGTCGAGCTCAGGCAGGGGCCGGCGCAGAAGATCTTCTACCTGCACGTGCCCGCCGCGTGGAGCGCGCTCATCGCCTTCTCGCTGGTGGGGATCACCAGCGCGCTCTACCTCTGGCTGCACGATCCCCGGCTCGACCGCTTCGCGGCGTCCTCGGCGGAGGTGGGGGTCGCGTTCAGCGCGGTCATGCTCACCACCGGGCCGATCTGGGCCAAGCCGATCTGGGGCACCTGGTGGACCTGGGACGCGCGGCTCACCCTCACCCTCTTTCTCTTCTTTCTGTTCATCGGCTATCTGGCGCTGCGAGCGTCGCTCCACGATCCCGAGGAGCGCGCGCGGTTCAGCGCGGTGGTGGGAATCCTCGGAATGCTGCTGGTGCCGTTCATCCACCTGAGCGTGTACCTGTTCCGCACGCTCCACCCGCAGCCGGTGGTGCTCAAGCCGAGCGCCCCCTCGCTGCCGCCCGAGATGCTGCGGACGCTGCTCGTCTCCACGGCGATGTTCACGCTGCTCTACGTCGGGCTGGTGACGCTGCGCTACGGGCTCGCGCTGGCGGAAGAGGCCCGGGACGAGGCCGCCGATGGCGCCTGAGCCGCCGCAGAACGTGGGCTACCTGATCGCGGCGTACATCGTGGCGCCGGTGATCCTGGTGGGGTATCTGGCGACGCTGTGGGCGCGGGTGCGGCGGGCGCTGGGGGGGTAGGGGGAACGGCGGAAAGGCGGAAGGACGAAGGACGGTCGAGCCGCGACGACGGCGTCATCCCGAGGGAGCGCCAGCGACCGAGGGATCTACCTCGGGAATGGCTCGAGCCGGGCCCGGCAAGGTCCCTCGCTCCGCTCGGGGTGAAGTGGCGGCGCCTGTCCGCGAGTCCTTTCCGCCGTTCCACCTTTCCGCCGTTCCACCCTCCGCTATCGCTCCCTGCGCGGCAACAGCACGTATTCCCAGATCAGCCCCGCCACGATCCCGCCGAGGAGCGGGCCGATCCAGTACACGCTGTGCGCCACCCACTGGCCGGATACCAGAGCGGGACCGAAGGCGCGGGCCGGATTCGCCGCCGCGCCGGTGAGGGGGCCGCCGATGAGCACGTCGCACAGCAGCACCAGACCGATCGCGAACCCGCCGACCTTGGGCGCCTCGGCGTTGACGCAGGTGCCGTACACCATGGAGACCAGGAAGAAGGTCAGGAGGGCCTCGATGCCGATGGCCTGCGTGAGCTGGACGTTCCCGGCGAGGGCCGGCGTGCCGAGGGATGTCGCCCGGACGGAGGCAACGGGAAAGAGCTGCTTCACGGCGAAGGCCGCGACCACCGCGCCCACGAGCTGGGCCACGATGTACCCGACGGCGGTCGCTCCGTTGATGCGCCGGCCGACGAGCAGTCCGACCGTGACGGCGGGGTTCAGGTGCCCGCCGGAGATGGCCATCGTCGCGGTGACCATGATGGACAGCGCGATGGCATGCCCCCACGCGATGCCCAGGAGCCCGTAGCCCGCGCCGGGAGCGGATTTCATCACCACGACCGCGCACCCGATGAAGACGAACCCGAACGTGCCCACGAGTTCCGCGAGCGACCGGCGCAAGAGCGAAGTCATCGTCCATCCTTGAGGTGGTGATGGCGGGAGGTGGGGACGGCCGCGAATCTAGGCGTCCGCCCGCCGAAAGACCAGCGCCGCGTTGATGCCGCCGAATCCGAACGAGTTGCTGAGCAGGAACTCGGGGCTGTGCTCGCGTCCCTCCCCGGTGACCTGCGGAAGGTCGCAGGCGGGGTCGGCGGTCTCCAGGTTGACCGTGGGCGGGAGCCAGCCGCGGCGGGCGGCCAGCGCGCAGATGGCGGCTTCGATGGCGCCGCTGGCTCCGAGCGCGTGCCCGTAGTACCCCTTGGTGCCGCTCAGCGGGACCCGGTAGGCCAGCTCGCCGAACACCTGCTTGATCGAGGAGGTCTCGGTCGGGTCGTTGAGCGGCGTCGACGAGCCGTGCGCGTTGATGTAGCCCACTTCGCCCGGCGTCACGTGCGCCTCGGCGAGGGCGTTCCGCATGGCGCGCGCGGCCTGGCGGCCGTCGGGCCGGGGCGCGGTCATGTGGTGCGCGTCGTTGGTGAGCCCGAAGCCGCACAGCTCCGCGTATACCGGCGCACCCCGCGCGAGGGCCCGCCCGCGCTCCTCCAGCACCAGCACCGCCGCGCCTTCGGCCATGACGAAGCCGTCGCGCCCGGCGTCGAACGGGCGGCTGGCGTGGGCGGGATCGTCGTTCCGGGTGGACATTGCGCGGATGATGGCGAACGCGCCGAAGCACAGTGGCGCGAGCGGCGCCTCCGCCCCGCCGGCGACCATGACGTCCGCGTCGCCCCGGGTGATGGCGCGGAAGCCGTCACCGATGGCGATCGCGCCGGACGCGCAACTCATCCCGTTGGTCGAGTTGGGGCCGGTGCAGCCGAACTCGATGGCGATGTTGCAGCTCGCCGCGCCGGCGAACACCGTCAGCGCCAGCGCCGGGTCCACCGCGCGCGGTCCCTCGGTGAGAAAGGCGTGATAGTTCTTCTCGCCGTGCGCCACCCCGCCCAGCGCGGTGCCCATCATCGCGCCCATGCGGTCGGGGTCCTCGCGCGCGAGGTCGAGCCCGGCATCGGCCAGCGCCATCCGGGTGGCGGCGATGGCGAACTGGGAGTACCGGTCGAGCCGGCGCGCGCGGCGCTCCTCGATGTGGTCGGTCGGCACGAAGTCGGGCACCTCGCCCGCGATGCGCGATTTGAACGCCGTCGGATCAAAGCGGGTGATGCAGCGGACCGCCGAGCGGCGCCGGCGGAGACCCTCCCACAGCCCCTCGACCCCCAGGCCGATCGGGGTCACCGCCCCGATGCCCGTCACGACCACCCGCCGCGCGTCGCTCATGATGCCGCCTCCACCGCCCGCCGGATGCCCGCCAGGGTCCGCGACGCGATTCCGTGAATGAAGACCGGGCCGATCACCCACTTCGCCGCGGCGCTCCCGATGATCGGCCACCGCGGCCCGGTCCACTCGTGTACGATAGTCACGTCGGTGTCATCACCGGCCGGCTCCAGCCGCCAGACGACGTCCATCCCCGCCGTGATCCCGCGGACGTGGCGGTAGCGCACCGCGGGCGCCGCGCGGTCCACCCACATCTCCGATACCCACCAGGTCGGGTAGTTGAGCGGGCCGAACGGCCGCCACGCCGCCATCTCGACCAGGCCGCCGTCGCCCCGGCGCTCCAGCATCCGCACGTGGCGGTAGTGCGGGAGCAGCGCCGGCCAGCGCTCCACGCCCACCGCCGCGTCGAGCACGCGGGCCACCGGCGCGCGCATGCGGGTGGAGTCCACGGTCCGCATCACGCCGGCCGCGGGCGCCAGACCGCCACCAGCCGGTACCCCGGCCGGCGCTCGACGGTGCCGCCGACGCCGGCCGCGGCCAGGAGCGCCCGCAGCTCGCCCGCGGTGTAGCCCCGGCGGAGCGAGGTGACGCCGTCGACCATCGTGATGGGGTCGAAGCCGAGCGCGCGGGCGCCGGTCCGGAAGACGAGCGGGCCGAGCGGGCCGCGGCGGAGGTCGGCCACGATGACGGCGCGCCGGGCCAGCCGGTCGCACGCGCGGAACAGGCGCACCGCCGACGCGGGCGCCAGGTGGTGCGCCACCTGGCTCAGGAGCACCAGATCCACCGATTTCTCGCCGAACGGCGGCGCGCCCGCGCACGCCACGGCGCACGGCACCCCGCCGTCCCGGGCCAGGCGCGCGGCCACGCGGCTCCGCTCGAGCCCGACCGGCACCAGGCGCAGGCCGCGGCGCGCGGCCCATCGCGCCGCCGCGCGCGGCAGGTCGCCCGAACCGGTACCGAGGTCGGCGAGCGTCAGCGTGGCACCGGCCGGCACCCCCGCCAGCGCCCGGGCCAGCCCATGCCGCACGGCGGCGGCGCCGCCGAACCAGCGGTTCGACCGGGCGATGTTCCGGAGCGAGACCGCCACCGCCGACGGGTCGGCGGCCGGATCGTCGAGCAGCTCGACGCCGACGGGGCTCGGGGCCAGCGGCTCGGTGCTCATGCGAGGGTGGTGTATCCGCCGCGGAAGTAGACCAGCGGGCGCCCGTCGCGGGTGCCGCCGCCGATGACGCGCCCGACGACGATCGTGTGGTCGCCGCCAGGGTACTCCGCGTAGCGCTCGCATTCGATGTGCGCCAGCGTGCCGCCGAGCACGACCTGCCCGTCGGCTCCGATCCGGTACCCGACCCCGTCGAACCGGTCCTCGTGCGGGAGCGCGAACCGCCGGGCCAGCTCCTCCTGGCCGCCGTCGAGGATGTTCACCACGAACTCGGGCGCGGCCACGATCAGCGCGTGCAGCTCGGCCTCGTGGTCGATACACACCGACACGAGCGGAGGCTCCAGCGATACCGAGGCCAGGCTGCTGGCGGTCATCCCGACGGGCCGGCCGTTCGGGTCCCGGATGGTGACGACCGTGACCCCGGTGGCGAAGCGGCCCAACAGCTGGCGGAAACGGGCGGGGTCGACGGCGGACTGGCTCAGAGGATCGTCCTCGCGAGGAACAGCGGATTGAGCACCCGGCGGGCGGGCACGAAGTCGCCGGTGACGCCGATGAGGGTGTCGGCCATGCCGGCGCGCCGGCCGAGCCGCCCGACCGCGCGGTCGAACAGCGCGGGGAACAGCATGGCGTAGCCGATGAGCCGTTCCACCGCCCACTTCCCCGCAAACGCCGCGCGCCGCGCGTGGGGGTAGCCGGCGAGGCCGCCCGCCGTCACCGGCCCACCGCCCGCGAGCGCCCGGTCCGCGGCCTCGGCCAGGAGCATGGCGCCGCGAAGCGCGCTGTGGATTCCTTCGCCGGTGAACGGGTCGAAGAAGTCCGCCGCGTCGCCCACCAGCGCGGCGCCGTCGGCCACCACCCGGCCCGACCAGGCCGCGAACGGCCCGGTCGCGAGCACGGGCCGGACGAGCGTCCCGCGCGAGACCCGCTCGTGCACCCCGGGGAACTGCCGCATCGCCTCCAGGAGGAACCCCTCGGCCCGTCCGCGCGCCGGGGCGGCGAGCTCCGCCGCCACCACCAGCGCGACGTTGGTGCGGCCGCCGCCGATCGGGTTGAGCCCGGCGTAGGCGCGCCGGCCCACGTGGAGCTCGGCGCTGTCGCCCATTCCCGCCACCCCGTCGACGTGAGCCACGAAGGCCAGCCGCCTGGGCCGGCCATGCCGCCGCCGGCCGATCCGGCGGGCGACGAGCGACCGGAGGCCGTCCGCGCCGATGGTGAGCCGGGCACGCAGCACCCGCCGCGCGCCACCGGCGTCGCGCACCACGGCGCCGCCGACCGCCCCATGATCGTAGACCAGCTCCTCCACGGCGGTGCGCTCCAGCACCACCGCCCCCGCCCCGCGCGCGGCGCCGACCAGCGCGTGGTCGAGCACCCGGCGGGAGACCGCAAGCCCGGTCGGCCGGAACGGCGGCGGGCCGGCCAGGGCAAAGCGGCCGTGCAGCCGGCTCCCGCGCGCCGCCGTGACAAGGGTGCCATGAAGCGGCGCGGCCCCGGCCGCCTCGAGCGCCGGGACCACCCCGAAGCCGTCCAGCAGCCGGACCGTTTCGGGGCTCATGTATTCCGAGCAGGCCTTGTCGCGCGGGAAGGCGGCGCGGTCCACCGCGGCGACCGTGTACCCGGCGCGCGCCAGCAGCGCCGCGGCCGCGCTGCCGGCCGGTCCGGCCCCGACGACGAGTACGTCGAGGACGCGCCCGTCAGGCCAGGCGCTGATATTCGAAGCCATCGAGCACGAGGCGGTCCGGGGAGAACCCGGCGAAGGAGAACGGGAAGGTGAGGGTGCCCCCGCCGACGAAGCTGATGCTCACGTCGCTGCCGTTCACGGCAAAGGTGCACGCGCGCTCCGTCGTGCGTGGAAATCCCTCGGCGAGCGACTCGGTGACGACGGTCTGGCGGCAGGTGCCTCCGGCGTCGAACTGCCAGGTGGTGGTCCAGGTCTGGACGTCGCCCGGGACCTGGATGACCACGACGCTCCGCCAGACCCCCACCAGCGAGGCGGAGCCGCCCCCGCTGGTGCTGGTGCCGCTGCCGAAGCCGCCGCCCGGCTGATCGGTCCGCGGCGCCAGCGGTTCGCCGCTGCAGGCGGCCAGCAGCAGGATCAGCGGCAGCAGGCCAGCCAGGCCAGGCCGGCGAGCGTCCCGGCGAGCGCCGTGGCGGCGAGGTTCACTCCGTCGTTGTCCAGCCATCGCGCGCCTCCCTGCCACAGGGTGCGGGTCCCGCAGCGACGATGCACTCGCCACTCGCTCGGCTGGTCGCAGGCCGGGCAGTGGAACCGGCCCTGCCAGGCGGATCCGAGCACGGAGTCGGCGAGCATCCCGGCGAAACCTACCAGCGTTCCGAGCGGAAGCAGGGCGGGGGCGCTCCCCGCGGCCGCTCCGACGGCGGCCACCAGCAGCGCGCCCGCCGCCGCCCCGGCGCAGCCGAGCGGCGTCATTCCGCCGCTGGTCCCCGCGGCGACCGGGCGCCCGAGCAGCAGCAGCCGCGGTGCGGTGCGGCTCCGGGTCCCGATCCCGGTGGCCCAGGTGTCGGCCGCCGCGCCGGCCAGGCTCCCGGTCACGATCCAGAGACCGAGCGCCGGGTGATGCAGCCCGAGCAGCGCGCCGACCGCCGCGGGCGCCCCGTTGGCCGCGACCTGCCGCGCATCGCGGCGCTCGTCCCCGCCCACGGCAGTGCTGGAGACGAAAAAGGCGGCCAGCACCGCGCCGCCCGCCCACCCCGTTCCCACCAGCACCAGCGAGCCGACCAGCCAGCCCGCCGCGGCCCCTCCGCCGGTGAGCGAACGGGCGCGCCACGCCAGCAGCGCGACCGCCCCCGCCGCGAGCGCCGCGACCGCCGGAGCCGCCCCGGTCAGCCGCGCTCCATCTCGGTGCGGAGGATGCTCGTGATCCGCGCGCGCAGCGTGCCCGGACAGCCGCAGCGCCGGGCACGGGTCTCGAGCATGAGCAGGAAGTTGGCCTCGAACCGCGCGTGGCCGACACACGGGCGGCACCGCTCGAGATGCGCCCGCACCTCCGCTTCCAGCTCGGGGGTCAGCTCCTGCTTGAGATAGTCCTGCAGCCGGGCCGCCGCCTCGCGGCAGTCGATCGGCTCACCCATTATGACTCTCCCGCGCGGGAATTATTCCCGTCTCCACCGCATACGCGTACAGCGACGCCTGGAGCTGCCGGCGCGCGCGAAACAGTCGCGACTTCACGGTCCCGACCGGAATCTCGAGCGCCTCCGCGATCTCGCCGTAGCTCAATCCCTCCATGTCGCTCAGCACCAGCACCTCGCGGAAGTCCGGCGGCAGCGCGTCCACCGCCTCGAGCACCTTCTCGTCCACGATCTTGGCGAAGAACGCGCCCTCGGGGTCCACGTCCTCGATCGCCCGGTAGATGGCGTGCGGCTCGACCAGCTCGAGGTCCGTGGCGACCGGCTCCAGCTTCCGGCGCCGGTAGTCGTTGATGAAGGTGTTGCGCAGGATCGTGAGCAGCCAGCCCTTCGCGTTGGTTCCCGGGCGATACTGTCGCCACGACCGGTACGCCTTGAGCATGGTGTCCTGGACGAGGTCCTCCGCCTGGGCCGGGTCGCCGGTGAGCCGGAGCGCCGTGCGGTACAGCGCATCGAGATGGGGCAGCGCCTCGGCGTCGAACGCGCGCCCGGCGGTGGAGGGCTCGGCCATGGAAAGAATGTAATGGACCCGCTACACTTCCGGGCACGAATCCCGTGCCTACTCCTCCCGCCGTTCCCGCGCTGCTTCCCCTCAGCCTGCTCGAGGCGATCCGCAACCTCGATACCCCGGTCGAGGACGGACTCGACGAGCTCGCGGAAGAGATCGTCGTGCGCCGGCTCGGCCTGAGTCCCACCGTCGCCGCGCAGATCCAGCGCTATCGCACGGCGGCGGAGCGGGACGGGACGGTCGAGCTCGACGAGGTCGTCTCGGTGGTCCGGCTGGTGGGCCGGCGGCCCGACGCGGCGCTGGTGTTCTCCGACGCGGGCCGGCGGGCGGCACGACACGCCGTCCGCTCGGGCGGGCGCTCGGCGCGGACGTTCGCGCGGGTGTCGCCCGCGGGGCTCGGCCGGCGGGTCTCGCTTCGCGCCGCGGCGCGGCTGGCGGGCCAGGTGTTCGGCGGCGAGCTCCGGGCGCCGGCCTCCGGCACCGAAGTGCGCATGGCCGATCCGCTCTCCATCCTGGCCGTCCCCGACGGGGCGGCCTGCACCTTCTACGGCGCCGCCTACGGCGAGCTGCTCCGCTGCCTCAGCGGGTTCGAGGGCGCCATGCTCCACGAGCACTGCCGCTCGCGCGGGGACGACGCCTGCGTCTGGCGCTGCGCCGCCGCGGAAGTCTACGAATGATTCCCGGCCGGGCGGAGCTCCGGGAGGCGCTCGCCGATGCGGGCGTGGACGGCTGGCTGCTCTACGCCTTCCACGGCCTCAACCCGGTCGCCGTGCGGGTGCTGGGCCTCACCGGGCTCGACACCCGGCGGCTGTTCGTGCTCCTGCCGCGCGACGGCGAGCCGGTGGCGGTGGCGCACAAGATCGAGCTGGCCGCGGTCGAGGGCTTCCCCGGCCGCGTGCTGGCGTATGCCCGGTGGGAGGAGCTTCACGCGGCGCTCGAGTCGGTGGTCCGGGGCCGGCGGCTGGCGATGGAGATCTCGCCCGACGACGCCGTGCCCTACCTCGACCGGGTGCCGTTCGGCGTGGTCGAGCTGGTCCGCCGGCTGGGCGGCACGGTGGTCCCGTCGGGGTCGCTGGTGAGCCGGTTCGCCGCGGGGTGGACGGCCGCGGAGGCGGCGGACCACCGCTTCGCGGCCGAAGTCCTGGCGGAGGTGGCGCGGGTGGAGCTCGGACGGGCAGTGCGCGAAGGCGACACGGGGCTCACCGAGTCCGCGCTGCAGGCGCGGGTGGTGGCGGCGGTGGAGGCGCGGGGTCTGGCGTTCGATACGCTCCCGATCGTCGCGTTCGGCGCCAACGCCGCCAACCCCCATTACGAGCCGCACGCCGGTCACGACGCGGCGCTGCGCGCGGGCGAGGTGGTGCTGCTCGATCTATGGGCCGGGCGGCGCCTCGAGACGGTGTTCGCCGACCAGACCTGGATGGGATTCGCGGGGACACCGGTCCCGGCGCGGGTCGAGCGGGTGTGGGAGACCGTGCGCGGCGCGCGCGACGCGGCCGTGGCCGCGGTGCGGAACGCGGCGGCGGCGGGGCGGCCGATCGCGGGGTACGAGGCCGACCGGGCGGCGCGCGCGGTGATCGAGGCGGCGGGCTTCGGGGACGCGTTCGTGCACCGGACCGGGCACTCGATCGACCGCGACCTGCACGGCTCCGGCCCGCACCTGGACGACTACGAGACCCACGACGACCGGCGGCTGGTGCCGGGCGTGGGGTTCTCGGTCGAGCCGGGGATCTATCTGCCGGGCGAGTTCGGCGTGCGGAGCGAAGTCAACGTGCACTGGGGCGGCGCCGGACCGGAGGTGACGCCGCGCGCGCCGCAGACGGAGCTGATCGTCCCGGCGTAGCGGCGAGCGGCCGCCCCTTCCCAAAACATTGGGCGCGCGTTACTATCGCGTTCGTCTCGATTCCCGTTCCAACACTTCGCCGCACCGTTGCCGTCGTTCTCCGGGTTGCCGTCGTTATTCGTCCGCGAGCGCGTCGTCTTCCGCTACCGCGCCCGCCCATCGCACTCCTGCGACGCCGCCCGACGACGTTTGTGTTTCAATGGGCAACTACGCGGGAGTCAGAGAGTTACATGATGGAGCACGTCCGGCCTTGCGCCGTGACGTTTGCTTGACACGCAAATTTAGGCGCTTCATATTAGGCGGCGCCGACCGGGCCGCGGTCGGCGCAACGGTGCCGCAATGGCATCGCGCCCCTCACTCAACGACGCAGGTGTTCCCACAGCCGTCGCATGCCACATGGGCCATACAGCGCCCAGGGGAGGCGTGTGCACTCCCCGCCAAAGTTGGTCGTACGCGCAGGTTCACGCCTTTGGAGGACGTATCCATGAAGCAAAGCCGTGTCAGCGCCTTCGCACGCGTCGCGCGACTCGTCGCGCTCGCGGCAGTCGCGCTGGGCTTCGGAGCCGGCTCGCTCCTGGCCCAGGGCTCGACTGGTAAAATCGAAGGCAGGGTGCGAGACCAGGCCGGCGCACCCATCGCCAACGCCCAGGTGTACGTGGTGGGGACGGCGTTCAACGCCCTCACCAACCCCCAGGGCTACTATTTCATCAACAACGTCCCGGCCGGCACGGTGGCGGTGCGCGCCGCCTTCATCGGGTACAAGTCGACCCAGGTGGAGGGCGTGAAGGTCCTCGCCGGCCAGACGAACACGGTGGACATCCAGCTGGAGCAGACGGCGGTCGAGATCCAGGAGATCACCGTCGTCACCCAGACCCAGCCGCTGGTGCCGCGCGACGAGGTCACCTCGAAGCAGCGGATCGACGGCGTGTTCACCGAGAA
>DASSBA010000250.1:0-2127 GCA_035699205.1 Gemmatimonadales bacterium | reverse complement strand
TCGGGCGACACGCCCACGTAGCTCTCCTCGAACCGGCTGGCCACCAGCGGCTCGAGCGGGCCCTTGCCGCCGTTCCGGATGATCGCGGCGTCGCTGCCCGATGCCGCCTGCGCCGAGTCGGGGAGCTTCGGGTCCCGCCGGAGGTCCGCCGCCGTCGTGACCATCGCGCTCCCGTCCTTGAGCCACACCCCCGTGTACGAGAGCGACGGCGACGCCAGCAGCGTGTCCGGCGGCTCGGCACTACCCGGCCGCTTCCGGAGCAACACCAGCGTCACGCCGCCGTCCCGCGCCACCGGCACGATGTACGTCAGAAACCGGCCGTCCGGCGACCAGGTGGCATCGTGCCCGTCCCGGTCGAACGTGGCGCGCGAGAGGGTGCCGTCGGCCAGCCCCAGGATCCAGACGTTGCGCCCCTCGACCGAGTTGAAGTCCAGCGACAGCCGCCGGCCGTCGGGCGAGAACATCGGAGCGTGGAAGTTGCGCCGCTCGGCCGTCACCAGCCGGCTCCCGCCCGTCCGGTCCACGAACACCAGCGACGACGGTTCCTGCGGGATGTAGGCGACGTTGCCGTTCTCGGCCACCGCGAACTGCACCACCGCCTGCCCGGTGGCCGCCACGTTGGTCGCCACCGTCACCGCCTGCCCGGTGAGCTTCTTCTCCTTCAAGTCCAGCGGCGCGGCCTGCATGACGCCGCCCCCGCTCACGAACACCAGCAGGCCCTGGGTCACCCGCGCCTCGAGCACCGGCGCGCCCAGCACCTGCGTCTCGGCGCCGCTCTGGAGATCCACCAGCCATACCGGCCCCGCGGCGTTGCCGATCTTGGTGCGCACCGCCACGCCGGTGCGGCCGTCCGGCAGCACCTGCATCAGCCGAAGCTGGCGGCCACGCAGCCGCGCCGCCAGCGAGTCGCCCATCACCTGGCCCAGCTCGACGTCCGTGCTGTACCAGAGCGCGCCGTCCGGCCCGAACGCCGCGGCGTCGGTGCTGAACAGCGTCGGCGACACCAGCTCGAGCGTACCTCCCTCCAGCGGCAGACGGAGCACCTGCCGCTTGGAGCCCTGGGTCCCCACGATCGACCGCCCGTCCGGCGACACGATCGGGCTGCCCATGCCGACGGCGCCCGGGATCGGCGTCCCGCCCTCCGCGTCGAGCGACTGGCGCACCAGCCGCAGGCTGCCATCCGAGCCCACGACCGAGTACACCACCCCTTCGCCGTCGGGCATGAAGGCGATGTGGCGCTGCGACGAGCTGGCGCCGCTGCCGCCGAGCCCCGGCACCAGGATGGCGAGGCGCGACGGCGGCGGCTCGGGGCGGGGGCGGCGGAGCGCCCACGCGGCCACACCCAGCGCGACCGCCGCCGCCGCCCAGCCGGCCCACGCGAGCACCGAGCGCCGCCGGCCTGCCGCCGGCGCCCGCGCCGCCGCCATCGGCACGGTGGGCACCGGCTGGCTCCTCGATCCCGTCCCCATCAGCGCGTCGCTGAACTCGCGCGCCGAACCCCAGCGGTCGGCCGGCAGCTTCTGCAGCGCGGTGAGGATCGCGGCCTCCGCCGCCGCCGGCACCGTGGGCCGCTTGGGTCGGAGCGGCGGCGGCTGCTCGGTGAGCACCTTGGCCACGATCGCCTGCGAGTTGGGCCCCGTGAACGGCGGCTCCCCCGCGAGCATCTCGTACGTCATGGCACCCAGCGCGTACACGTCGCTCCGGGGCCCGATCTCGCGCTCGCCCATTGCCTGCTCGGGCGACATGTACGCCGGCGTGCCGAGCGACATCCCGGTCTGCGTCATCCGGCTGCCGCCGGCCTGGTGCACCGCGAGCGCGATCCCGAAGTCCGCCACCAGCGCCGAGCCGTCCTGCAGCAGGGTGTTCTCCGGCTTGATGTCGCGATGCACCACGCCCTGGCGGTGCGCGTAGTCGAGCGCGGAGGCGACCTCGCGGGAAAGCCGGAGCGCCTCTTCCACGGGGAGCTGCCGCTCGCGGCCCAGCCGGGCGCGGAGCGATTCGCCGGCGACGTAGGGCATGACATAGTAGAGGAAAGTCGTCGGTTGTCGGTCGTCTGTCGTCAGGGAACCGCTGACGACTGACGACTGATGACTCACGACCGCCTCTCCCGAATCGATCAACCCCAGA
>DASSBA010000249.1:0-7562 GCA_035699205.1 Gemmatimonadales bacterium | reverse complement strand
GCCTGGAGAAAGCCGGAGACGATGTTCACCTCGCGCGTGGGCACCAGCCAGAGCACCGCCGCGGTGCCGGCGATGTAGATGAAGGCGATGAGCGGCGCGGAGATCAGGATCGAGCGCGGCAGCGTGCGGCGCGGCTGCTTCACCTCGTCACCGAGCACGGCAGAGAGCTCGAGTCCGGCGAAGGCGAACGCGATGGAGGCCCAGAGGTTGAGCTCGGAGAGATCGCCGAGGTCCGGGACGAGCGTCGTCGCCGTCAGCGGAGTGGCGGCCGGCCGGGTGAAGGCGGCGTACGCACCGAGCCCCACGAGCAGCACGCCCGGCAGGTAAGTACCGATGGCACCGAAGTTCTGCAGCCAGCGGCCGGTGCGGACGCCGACGATGTTGAGCCCCACCGCGAGCCAGAGCGCCAGCAGCGTGGCGGGCAGCACGTAGGTCCACTGGTCGGCGAGCCCGGTTTCCCCGCGGCCGATCACGTAGGTCCCGACCACCGCCGTGGCCATCAGCAGGTTCGGGTAGTACAGGATGTTGTTCACCCAGTAGCACCAGCCGCACATGAAGCCGTGGCCCTCGCCGAAGGCGCGCTTGGTCCAGGCGTAGATGCCGCCTTCCTCCGGATAGCGCGCCGCGAGGTCGCTCACGGCGAGGCCCTGGGGAACGAAGAAGAACAGCGCCGCCAGCACCCAGAGCGTGATCGAGCTCGGCCCGGCGGCGGCGGCGGTCGCGAACCAGCGCAGGCTCATCACCGCGACGATGTTGAACAGCACCATGTCGCGGAGGCCGAGCGCGCGCGGCAGCGCCGGGTGGACTGTCTCGGCCACGGGAACGGCGGGGGTGACGGCGCTCATCGGCGGATCAGCCCTTCAGATAGAGGCGGCCGGGGTCGAGCACTTCGCGGAGCAGGCGCAGCTCGCCGGCGCTCGGCGGATCCAGCCGGGGCACCGTCGAGTGTGATCGGAGCGGCCACCCGACGCCCGCGCGGACCTCGGCGGCGTCCACGCCCGGGTAGAGGGCGGCGAGCACCAGCTCGCCGGAGTCGGCGTCGGCCTCCAGAACCGCCTTGTCGGTCACGACCCTGACCGGGCCGGCACCCGGGATGCCCAGCTCGCGCCGGGTGCGGCCGCGGACGCGGTGGCCGGGGCTGGTGACGAAGTCCACGGTCTCGGGGAACGCGCGGCGGCTGAGCCGGCTGATGATGACGGTGCGCCGCGCGTGAATGGCGATCTCCGCCGCGCCGCCGCTGCCGGGAAGGCGCACGTCGGGATGGTCATATGCGCCCACGACCGTCGTGTTGATGTTGCCGTACCGGTCCACCTGCGCGCCGCCGAGGAAGCCGACCTCGATGCGGCCGTGCTGCAGCAGCGACTGGAAGACGTCGGCCATGCCGCACACCATGAGCGAGCCGGTCACGAGCGAGGGATCGCCGATCGAGACCGGCAGCCGCTCGGGGACGGCGCCGATGGCGCCCGACTCGTAGATGAGGACCAGGTTGGGGGCGTGAGTGGCGCGGGCGAGATTGCAGGCGAGGTTGGGGAGGCCGATGCCGACGAAGACGACCTCGCCGTCCTGGAGCTCGCGCGCGGCGACGGTGGCCATGAGCTCGGCGGGGGTGTGGGTCGCCACCTCAATACCCATAATTCACCCCCCCGCACACCCGCGCATCCGCCCGGAGCCGCTCGAGCCCGCCGGAGCGCTCGACGTACTCCCGCCGGTCGCGCACGCCGTAGACGTACTCGTCCAGCCAGGCCGCCAGCGCCGCCGGGTCGCGCGAGATCGGCTCCCAGCCCACGTAGAACGCGTTGTCCCGGTCGTAATAGCCCTGGGCATACGACGGGTGCGCGCCCCACGGTTCCACCACGACCGCGTCCACCGCGATGCCCGGGATGAGCGTCCGGTTGGGATCGGCCCGGATGACGCTCTGGTCCACCAGCTCCTCCACCACGACGATCACCCGGCGCGACGCGAACGCCGCCTCCTTCTGCACGCCCAGCAGTCCCCAGATCTGCGTGTTCCCGTCCGCGTCTGCGCGCTGGGCGTGCACGATGGTGACATCCGGATTGAGCGCGGGCACGGTGGCCAGGCGCTCGCCCGTGTAGGGGCACTCGACGGTGGCGATGCGCGGGTTGGCGGCGGGGAGATCGGTCCCCATGTAATTCCGCATGGGCCAGAACGGCAGCCGGGCGGCGCCGGCGCTCAGCCGGCCGACCATGCCGAAGTGCGAATACTCCTCGAGCTCGAGCGGCGGTCCCTTCCCCTCGACCGCGCGGCGGAACGCGTGGAGCGATCCCGCGCCCGGGTTGCCGGCCCAGGAGAAGACCAGTTTCCGGGCGCAGCCCGCCGCGATCATCTGATCGTAGATGAGGTCCGGCGTGAGCCGGCAGAGCGTGAGGTCCCGCCGGCGCTGGCGGATGATCTCGTGCCCCGCCGCGAAGCAGATGAGATGGGTGAATCCTTCGATCACCACCGTATCGCCGTCGCGCACCAGCGCGGCGACGGCGTCGCGCATGGTGGCGATCTTCGATCCAGCGCTCAAGCGAGCTCGCCCAGCCCGGCGTCGATCATCTCGAGCGCGACGTCGACGTCGCCGGCGCCGACGACGAGCGGCGGCGCGAGCCGGAGCGCGCTCTTGCCGGCGCCGAGCAGCAGAAGGCCGCGCTGGAAGGCGCGCTGCACCAGCTTGTGCACCAGCTCGGGCGCGGGCTCGCGCGTGGCGCGATCCCGCACGAATTCGACGCCGACCATGAGGCCGACCCCCCGCACGTCGCCGATGCAGGGATGCTTCTCCGCCAGCCGGCAGACGCCCGCCTTGAGCCGCTCGCCCATCGTGGCCGCGTTGGCCATGAGGCCACCTTCGACCAGATCGAGCGTGGCGAGCGCGGCCGCGCAGCACACCGGATTGCCGCCGAAGGTCGAGCCGTGGGAACCGCTTTCCCAGGTGCTCACCGACTCCTTGGCGATCATCGCACCGATCGGCATGCCCGAGCCGAGCCCCTTGGCGGTGAGCAGGATGTCGGGCTCGACCCCCTCGTGGTCGCAGGCCCACATCTTCCCGGTGCGACCGACGCCGGACTGCACCTCGTCGGCCACGAGCAGGATGCCGTACCGGTCGCAGATGGCGCGCAGGTCGCGGAGCCACCCGGGCGGCGGGACGATGTAGCCGCCCTCGCCCTGGATCGGCTCCACGAAGATGGCGGCCACGTCGTGGGGGTCGAGGTGCCGCGCAAAGAGGTCGTCCTCCAGCACCCGCAGGCAGCCGCGATTGCACGCGGGCTCGTCCGCGCACCAGGGGCAGCGGTAGCGGTAGGCATACTGGATGTGGTGCACGTCCGGCAGCAGCGGGCCGAAGCCGGCGTGCTGCCGCGCCTTGCTCGAGGTCAGGCTCACGGCCCCGGTGGTCCGGCCGTGGAACGCGCCCCGGAACGCGATGATCGCCGTGCGCCGGGTGGCGTAGCGGACGAGCTTGATGGCGGCCTCGGTGGCCTCGGTGCCGGAGTTGGTGAGGAAGACGCGTTTCTTCGACGGGCCCGGCGCGATCCGCGCCAGCCGCTCGCACAGCGCCGCCATTCCCTCGTAGTAGAAGTCGGAGCCGCAGATGTGGAGGAAGCGGTCGGCCGCGTCCCTGACCGCCGCCACGACCTTCGGATGCCCGTAGCCGGTGGACGCGACGGCGATCCCGGCCATGAAGTCGAGGAACCGGTTGCCGTCCACATCCTCGACCATGACGCCCTCGCCCCGGGCGACGACCAGCGGGTACTCCTTGATGTAGCACGTCGAGGTCCACGCGGCGTCGCGCTCGACGATGGCGCGGGCCTTGGGGCCGGGAGGGGGGACGAGGATCTTCGGGTAATCGGGCACGGGGGCTCCAAGTCGTGAGTCGTGGGTCGTGAGTCGTGGTCGTGAGTTTTCAGTTCTCAAAGCTGTCCTAAGTCGCAGGGTTTGGGCTCACGACTCTCGACTCACGACCCACGACTCACGACTGCCGTTCAATCACCGTCCTGCTCTGCTCCCGCATGAACTGCGCGACATAATACGGCCCGCAGCCGCCCTTGCCGGTGGACCCCGACCCCTTCCACCCGCAGAACGGCTGTGCGCCGGGCCAGGCGCCGGTGGTGGCGCCGGTGCGCTTGTTGGCGTAGCAGACGCCCGCCTCGATCTCGTCGAAGAACCGATCCACCTCCGCCGGGTCCGCCGAGAAGATTCCGGCCGTGAGGCCGTATTCCACCCGGTTGGATTCGGCGAGCGCCTGGTCGAGGCTGGCCACCTCGCCGACCGCGAGCAGCGGCACGAACAGCTCCTCGGCGAACAGCGCGCTTCCGAGCGGGAGCAGCGCCACGGTGGGCGCGACGAAATATCCGCGATCGAGGGCTCCGCCGGTGAGCCGGGCGCCGCCATGCAGCACGACGCCTTCCGCCCGCGCCTGGGCCACGGCGCGCTCGTACCGCTCGACCGCGCGCTGGTTGATGACGGGACCGAAGAAGCCGTCGCGCTCGGAGGGGTCGCCGATCCGCATGGCCCGGACGCGTTCGAGCAGCCGCTCGGTGAACGGCGCCGCGACCTCGTGGTGAACGTAGACCCGGCTGGTCGCGCTGCACTTCTGGTTCTGCAGGCCGAATGCCGAGCGCATGACCCCCTCGGCCGCGGCATCGAGGTCCGCGCTCGGCATCACGATCGTGGCGTTCTTGCCGCCGAGCTCGAGCAGGCACGGCTTGATCCACCCGCCGCTGAGGCCCGCGTGGATGCGCATGCCCACCGCCTTGCTGCCGGTGAACACCACGCCGTCCACACCCGGATGCCGCCAGAGCGGCTCGCCGATCTCCTCGCGCCGCCCCACCAGCAGGTTGAACACGCCTGCCGGCAGGCCGGCGTCGCGATACACCTCATACAGGCGCAGCCCGGTCAGCGGCGTATCCTCCGCGGGCTTGTAGACCACGGCATTGCCGGCGGCGAGCGCGGCGGACGACATGCCCGCCGAGAGGGCGAGCGGGAAGTTGAACGGCGAGATGCACGCGAACACGCCGTAGGGGCGGAGCACGTCGGTATTTCGCTCGACCGGTGTGATCCGGCCCATCTGGCGCACGAAGCCGCCGGCGTCCTCGACCTGGGCGCAGTAGTAGTCGAGCAGGTCGGCTGCCTCCTCCGCGTCGCCCATGGATTCGAGCCGGTTCTTCCCCACCTCGAGGCTCATGATCGCGGCGAGGCCGTACTTGCGCTCGCGGATGAGCGCCGCGGCATGGCGCAGAATCGCGAGGCGCTCGCCCCAGGGCCGGCGGCCCCAGTCGCGCTGCGCAGCGCGGGCGGCGGCCACCGCGCGGTCCACGTCCGCCGGCCCGGCCACGGCAAAGCGGCCGAGCACCAGGTTCGTGTCGATGGGTGAACGGTCCACCAGCGGTTCGCCGCCGTGATCCACCGGCTGGCCGGCAATGTAGAACGGGCATCGGGCGCCGGCGGCGGCGCGCACGCCGGCGAGGGCGGTGTCGAAGCGGCGGTGAAACTCGCCGAGGTCCCCGGAGGCGGAGGTATACGTGATCTTGGCGGTGGCGGTCATGCGATCGCTCCGATCCGCTCGACGGTGACGCGGAGCGCCTGGCCGAAGCGCTCGGCGATGAGATCGATCTCGTCGTGGCTGACCACGAACGGCGGGGCCAGCATTGCGAGGTCGCCGTTGGTCCCGTCCGCCTGCCCCACATTGGGCCAGACGACCAGGCCCATCTCGAGCGCGGCCGCCGCAAACGTCTCCGCGAAACGCGCGGAGCGCGGAAACGGCGCGCGGGTGTCGGGATCGGCCACGAACTCGATTCCCGCGAGCAAGCCGCGGCCGCGGACGTCGCCGACGCAGGGAAGCTCCCGCAGCGCGGCAAGGCGCTGGTGGAACGCCGGCGCGATGGCCGCGCAGCGCTCGATGAGCGAGTGCGCCCGCAGGTAGCGCAGCGTGGCGACACCGGCCGCGCAGAGCGTCGCGTGATGGGAGAATGTCTGGGCGTGCAGCAGCGCGCCCGTGCCGCGGGCCACCACCTCGGCGATGCGCCGCGGCGCCAGCACCGCCGAAAGGGGCACATATCCGCCGGCGATCCCCTTCCCCAGTGTCATGATGTCGGGTACCACGCCATACGGCTCGAGCGCCGACCAGGTGCCGGTGCGGCCGGCGCCGGTCAGGACTTCATCCGCCACCAGCAGGACGCCGTAGTGGTCGCAGACGGCGCGGACCCGCGGCCAGTACGACGGGGGGGGCACCGACGCGCCGGTCGACGATCCACCGACCGGCTCCGCGAGCACCGCGGCGATGGTGTCCGGGCCTTCGCGCAGGATGGCCGCCTCGATCGCCTCGCCGCTGCAGCTCGGACAGAGCGGCTCGGCGCCCCGGCACTCGCAGCGGTAGGCGTACGGCGCCGGCACCCGCACCACCTCGACCAGCCAGTCGCGGAAGAAGGTCGTGTAGTGCGCGCGGGCGGAAGCCGAGAGCGCGAGCAGGGTGTTCCCATGATAGCCGGGCGAGAGGGTCACCACCTTGCGGCGGCCGGCCTGCCCCGATTCGACGCAGTACTGGCGGGCGAGCTTGAGCGCCGCCTCCACCGCCTCGGACCCGCTGGAGAGCGGATACACCAGCTCGAGGTCGCCAGAGGAGCGTCCGGCGATCTCAGCCGCGAGCTCCTCGACCGGATCGCTGGTGAACGCGGTGCCGTTCACGTAGGCGAGCCGGGCCGCCTGGCGGCCGATGGCGTCCGCGATCTCCCGGACCCCGTGGCCGACGTTCACCACGAACGCGCCGCCCACGGCATCGAGGTATGCCCGGCCGTCCGCGTCGTACAGCCAGCAGCCTTCCCCCCGGACGATGCGCGGATAGGTCCGCGTCAGCTTCCGGTAGAACACGTGGGAGGTCGGGGCGTCGGGGCTGGTCATGGTGGCGGTTTCGGCGGGAGACCGGGCCGAGGGCGGAATGTGGCCGGGTCCGGGGCGGGACGCCAGGGGCGGCGCCGTGGGCATCTGGCCCGCATTCTGCAGAATGTCGCGCCCGGCGCCTCCCCCGGGCGCATACGGCAACCTCATTCACTGGTGGCTGCCATGCAATCACCTCTCGTCGTCGATGCCTTGCGCGAACAGCTGCTCCGGATCCTGGAGTGGTACCACCAGGGGCCGCCCCGCTTCCAGTGGGGTGCCGTCATCCACCGCCGCAACGAGCGTGGCAAACTGCGGTTCGGGGCGATCACCCCGCAGGGCGAGAGCCTCCTCCTGAGCGAGCCGATGGTGGACGAGCTGGGCGCCGCGACCTGCTGGCTGGATGGGGCGGTGCGGGTCCGGCTGGAAAGCCGGCGCCTGTGCGAGCATCCCTGGGTGGAGGCCCTGGCGCGGCCGAACCGCGCCCCGCTGGTGGAGGCTCTCGCCGTCTACTTCGACCCCGACACCTCGCCCGAAGAAGTCATGGCGTTTCAGACGATGGCCGGCGTGCTGACGCCGGCGAGGTGTCCGTCGGAGCTGTTTCTGCTGACGCGGAAGAAGCCCGCGGGGTGGCCGGCGTAGCAAGTCGTGAGTCGTGGGTCGTGAGTCGTGAGGCAAGAACACTCACGACT
>DASSBA010000248.1:0-7721 GCA_035699205.1 Gemmatimonadales bacterium | reverse complement strand
AGGTACTCCAGCCCGACGCCCTTCAGCATGATCCCGCGCGCGATCACGATGAACCAGCGCGCCGGGATCACGAGGGTCACCGGCCGCAGCCAGTCGGGCATGCTCGAGATGGGAAAGATCATCCCCGACAGCAGCTCGTTCGGCAGCATCGTCCCCACCAGGGCACCGATCATCGCCGCCCGCTGGGACGTCGTCACCGCCGCCACCAGCACCCCGAGGGCCAGGCTCACCATCGAGTAGAGCATGCTCGCGACCAGCAGCAGCGCGAGACTCCCGCGGAAAGGCACCCGGAACACCACCCAGGCCGCCAGCAGCGCGGTGACGACGTTGGCGAAGGCCAGCAGGAGATACGGCAGGACCTTCCCGAGGATGATCTGCCAGGGGCGCAGCGGGGACACGAGCAGCACCTCGAGCGTCCCGCGCTCTTTCTCGCGGGACAGCGAGATGGCGGTCATCAGCGCCGATACCAGCGTGAGGACCAGGGCGATCAGGCCCGGAACGAAGAGGTTCACGCTCTCCAGCGTCGGGTTGTAGCGCATCCGCGTCCGGGAAACGATCTGCACCGCGCCCCCGGCCGGCCCGAGCTCGGCCTGGTAGCCCGCGATGATCGCGCTCGCGTACGCCTGCATCGTACTGCCGGTGTTCGGGTCCGAGGCGTCGCTGATGAGCAGCAGCCGCGCCGGCGTTCCCTCGGCCAGGCGCGCCGCGAAGCCCGGCTCGAACACTATGGCCACGTCCACGTCCCCGCGGCGGAAGAGCGGCTCGAGCCTTGCCGTGGTCGGTGTCGTGGCCACGATCCGGAACCGGTCGTTGCCCGCGAAACGCCCGCGCAACGCGGCGGTGGCGTAATCGGGCGCGGGATCGACGAGCGCCAGGCGGACCTCGTTCACGTCGCTGCGCAAGGCGTAGCCGAAGAGCACCACCATCGCCAGCGGCAGCAGCAGCAGGATCGTCAGCGTCTGGCGGTCGCGCAGGATGTGCCGCACTTCCTTCGTCATGAACGCGGCGAGGGCTGTCGCGTTCATGCGGCCGGCCGCGCGAGCCGCACGAAGACCTCTTCCAGCGTCGCGTCGCCGTACTCCCGCTTCAGCTCGTCGGGCGTGCCCAGCGCGCCGATACGGCCATCCACCATGATCGAGACGCGATCGCAGTATTCGGCCTCGTCCAGGTAGTGGGTGGTGACGAAGACCGTCGTCCCCCGGGCTGCCGTGGCGTAGATCATCTCCCAGAACTGCCGGCGCGTGATCGGGTCCACCCCGCTCGTGGGCTCGTCCAGGAACACCACGGCCGGCCGGTGGAGCAGCGCGACGGAGAAGGCGAGCTTCTGCTTCCAGCCGAGCGGCAGCGCCGCGACGCGTTCCACGCTGGCGCGACCGAGCTGCAGCTCGTCGATCAGGGCGTCGCCGCGGCCGCGGATCTCGGCGTCGGTGAGCCCGTAGATACCGCCGTACAGGGTGATGTTCTCGCGCACGGTGAGGTCCTCGTACAGCGAGAAGCGCTGGCTCATGTAGCCGATGCGCCGCCGCACGTCCTCGGCCCGGGTCAGCACGTCGAAGCCCGCCACGCTCGCGCGCCCGGAGGTGGGGGCCAGCAAGCCGATCAGCATCTTGATGGCCGTGGTCTTCCCCGCCCCGTTGGCGCCGAGGAAGCCGAACACCTCGCCCGCCTCGACGTCGAAGGTGATGGCGTCCACGGCCGTGAAGCGGCCGAAGCGGCGCGTCAGCTGGTGCACCTCGATGACGGCGGTCACTTGGCCGCCTCCTGGGGCGCGCCCATCAGCGCCATGAAGGCGTCCTCGATTCCTGGGCGCATCGGCACCACTTCGGCATCCGCGAAGCCCTTCGACTGGAGATACGCGTGGAGCTCTCCCGCGATGGCGGCCGGCGCGAGATCCGGGCGGGCGTCACTGTAGTGCAGCTCCTCCCCGAAGGGGAACGCCGAGGCGGTGTATGGATAGACGTGCAGCGCCTGGATCAGCGGGTAGCGATCGTGTGCCCGGACGGCGAACAGCGGGCGCGGGAAGCGCGCACCGATGGCCGCGGGGGCGTCGATGGCGAGCACGCGCCCGCGCTGCATCAGCGCCACCCGGTCGCACCGGGCCGCCTCGTCCATGTACGGGGTCGCGACCAGGATCGGAAGACCGGACGCCTTGAGCTCCGCCAGCAGATCCCAGAACTCGCGGCGCGAGACGGCGTCCACGCCGGTGGTCGGCTCGTCCAGGAAGAGGATGTCCGGCCGGTGCACCAGGGCGCACGACAGCGCGAGCTTCTGCTTCATCCCGCCCGAGAGCGCGCCGGCCCGGCGGCCCTTGAACCGCTCGATCTGCCGATAGATGGGCGCGATGATCCCGTAGCCTTGCTCGAGGCTCGTGCCGAACACGGAGGCGAAGAACCGCAGGTTCTCCTCGACGCTCAGATCGGGATAGAGGGAGAAACGGCCCGGCATGTACCCGACCCGCGCGCGGATCGCCCAGAGGTCGTGCACCACGTCGAGCCCGAGCACCGTGGCGGACCCGCGGTCGGGCAGGAGCAGCGTGGCCAGGATGCGGAAGAGGGTGGTCTTGCCGGCCCCGTCGGGGCCGATGAGACCGAACAGTTCCGCCGGCCGCACGTCGAACGTCACGTCGTCGAGGGCGACCGTCGCCTCGAAGCGCTTGCCGAGTCCGTCCACCCTGAGCGGCGGCCCGGCGGGGGTCAGGAGCCCTCCGCGGCGGCGCCCAGCGTGATGTCGCCCGGCATCCCGATCTTGAGCACGCCCTCGCGATTCGCGACCCGGATCTTGACCGCGTACACCAGGTCGGCCCGCTCGTCGCGGGTCTGGATCGGTGTCGGCGTGAACTCCGCGGTGGGCGACACCCAGGTGACCGTCCCCGGAATGGTCAGGAGGTCGTTCCCGCGGTCCACCCGGACCTGCACCTGTTGTCCCAGGCGCACCGCGGCGAGCTGAGAACCCGTCACGTAGGCGCGGAGGTCGAGCGTATCGAGGTCCGCGATCTTGTACAGTGGCTGTCCCGCCTGCACCACCTCGCCGGCACGCGCATAGATCGCCAGCACCGTGCCCGCCTCGGGGTTGGCGATGCGGCTCTTCGCGAGCCGGTCCCCGATCTGCTCGACGCGAGCTTCCGTCGAGGCCGCTTCCAACCCGACGCTCCGCCGCTGTGCCCGTACCGCCTCGATCTGCGCGCCAAGCCCCCGGAATTCCCGCTCGGCCTCGTCGAGCTGCCGCGCGGTCGCGGCCTGCTGATCGTGGAGCCGCCGCGTGCGCTCGTAGCCGCGGCGGGCGATCTCGTGCTGCACCTCGAGCACCCTGAGCTGCTCGGCCACCTCGGTGCGACGCGCTCCGGCGGCCGCGCGCTGGGCCGCGAGCTGCCGCCGCTCGAGCACGAGCTGGGTCGTGTCGATGAGCGCGACGACGGCACCGCGCTCGAGCCGCATCCCCTCCAGCGGGGTGAATTGGTGGATCTGCCCGCTCGTCTGCGCCGAGACGACGACCTCGATCGCCTCGAAGTTGCCGTAGGCGTCGGGCTCGGGGCCGCCGCCGCAGGCGGACAGGAGGAGGAACGGCAGCAGGATGCGTCGCATCAGCGGACCTCGGCACCGATGAGGGTGAGGAATCGGGCGCGGGCCTGGGCCAGCTCCACGCGGTGGGTCGCGCGGGCCAGCCGCGCGGCGAGAGCCTCCGTCTCGCGATCCACGAACTCGGCCGAGGTGACGACGCCTTCGCCGAACCGGAGCCGGGTCTCGCGCAGCACCCCGTCGCGCAGCGCGATGATGGCGTCATCGGCCTCGAGCGCGCGCGCCAGACGATCCACGGTGGCCAGGTCGCGCACGACGCCGCGCCGGATCCCCTCGGTGAACGCCGCTTGCTCGGTGGCGACGATTTCCTGCTGGATCGCGAGCGCCTGGCGCTCGCGGCCGGCGCGTCCCCAGTCCCAGGGAGACCATTCGAGCTGCAGGCCCGCCAGCCAGTAGCCGCCGAACTCGTCACCCAGCGGGTTGAGCCCCGGCCGGCCGACCCCGGCGCGCCCCACGGCGCTGAGTCGCGGCCAGTCGCGGCGGCCGATCTCCGTGCGCCGCCGGTCGAGCACCTCCCGGGTACGGGCGAACTGCGCGTACTCGGGACGCTGACGCGCCGCCTCGAACCCGGTGCGCGCCTCCGCGACCTCCCCCGCCAGGTCGGGCAGCACGAGCGTGTCCCGCCCGCCCACGGTCCGGCCGGTGAGATCGCCCAGTACGGCCAGTGCCGCGCCCCGATCGGCCGCGAGCTCCGCGAGCGACTGCCGGCGCCGCAGCAGCTCGGCCCCGAGCACGGCCGTGTCGCTGGGGAGGGCCACGCCGCCACCGACGCGCTCCCGGGCGACGCGGAGTTGGGCCTCGAGGTCGGTCACGCCGGCCCCAAGCTCGGCGCTCCGCGCTGCGAGCAGCAGCGCGGTGAAGTACGCGTCGGCCACGCTCTGCCGGAGGGCGAAGAGGGTGGAGCGCACTCCGGCCTGCGACTCGGCGAGCTGGGCGCGCTCGAGGTCACGCCGAACGCCAAGGCTGGGGTCGAAGATCGGCTGGCGCACGCCGAGATGGGCGTCGTAGCTGTCCTTCGGGAGCGCGAACGGCTCGCCACCGGGACGGTCGAATGGCAGCGTGGCGACCTCCGACTGGTATTGCGCCAGTGCCGCCACGTCGAACCGCGGCAGCCACTCGGTGCCGAGGCTTCGGAGCCGCAGCGCCGACTGGGCGGCGAGGAGGTCGGTCTGCCGGCCGCGCGGGTCTCGGCGGACCGCCTGGTTCTGCAGAGCGCCGAGCCGGAGGGTATCCGGTGCGGCCGAGGGTTGCTGGGCGGCGGCGCCGCCCGGCCGCGCCGACAGACACGCCGCGCCGAGCGCGAGGGCGACAGGGAGGCGAAGCATCATGGGCGGAGGGCGTTGAGGATGAAGCCGGGCAGCTCCGCCCGGCGCTCGTCCAGGAAGCGCCCGAACGCCCGTTCGCCCATGCCGAACGCGACGTTGAGCATCGGCCGGGCGACGAAGGGGAAGACGCAGAGCGCCAGGACGTTCACCAGGAACTGCTCGGGGCTGATGGGCCGCATGGTGCCCGCGGCTGCCCGCTCCCGGAGCTGGGCATCGAGCCGCCGCCTCAGCGTCCGCACCAGGGGTCGCGGGTTCCCGCCGACGAGCTTCGACACCATGGCCGGGAGCCGCTCGGGGTGATGGTGCAGCTCGGCCAGGATGTATCCGGGAAGAAAGGGCGTCTTCCGCACCGTGTCGATGTACAGCTGGACGAACTGCTCGACCTTCCGCTCGAGGCCCTCCTCCGACCCGAGCACCCGGGCGACCGCCGGGGCCAGCCGCCCCGCCACTTCCCGGAAGACCGCATCGCTGAGCCCGTCCTTGGTGCGGAAGTAGTAGTGCAGCAACGCCTGATTGACGCCGGCCTCCTCCGCGATCTCGTGCATCCGCGCGCCCGCGGTGCCTCGGCGCATGAAGACCTTCCGCGCCGCCTGGAGGATGCGGCGTTCGGTATCGCGGTCCGGCGCGGTGCGGGAGGCTGGGGCTGATTTACTGGCCATTTAAACTATCCAGTTGATTACATCGTCAAGCTACGCCGATTCCCAGGCGAAGCAAGTGGCGTCGGCGACCGCCAAGCGTGCGTCTACTGCTTCGACTGCCCGGCCTGTGGCGTGCTCTTCAGGCCGAAGCCGGGCGATTGCTGTGCGTTCTGGTCGTACGGCTCCGCCCCTGTCCACCGAAGCAGCGCCGTTCGACCCCTCGCCTCCCACGGAGCCGCCGGCTCAGAGCCACCCGCCCCGAAACCCCGCCTTCCGAAGCCCGTCCACGAGATACGGGCATCCCCGCAGCAGCCGCCACAGGAGGCCGCTCCGGTAGTTCTCCACCATCAGCACGATGGGGCCCTGGTTGAGCCCGAAGTGCCAGGGAGAGACCCAGCCGTCCGGGCTCCCGTCCGCCCGGAACGTGGGATTGAACGTGGCCTTGAACCCGTATTTTTCGTGCTGCGGCTTCAGGTGATCGATCATGTAATGGATGGCGGGCATCACGATGTCCGGTGCGAACGGCAGGGAGGCCACCACCCCCCATGGCGCGAGGGTGCCATCGTCCGGCCCGAACGGGACGCCCCGCGCGATGTAGTCGTAGAACCGGCGCTCCACGCCGTCCAGCTTTCGCACCGATGGTCCCGGGCCGTCGCTCGCGGTGATGCCCCAGCAGGTCTCGTCGTACCAGGCGAAGCCGTTGGGATTGCGAATGGCGTACTCGCGCTGGACCATCGTGGCCCGGCGGCTGTTCTCGAAGTAATCGAGGCCGCGCTCGCGCACGTAGCGATCCTGGATGCCCCGGAAGTCCACCCAGATGTGGGACAGTTGATGGATGAAGAGCGGGCCGGCATAGATAAACTCGGTGCCGTAGATCCGCTTCCAGGCGTAGGACGAGAGCCAGGCGTCGTAGGACTCCGGCGGCAACGCGTGCGTGGGGGAGCCGAGGCCGAGCAGGTACAGGAGCAGCGCCTCGTCGTAGCCCTGCCAGCGGTAGCGCAGGAAGCCCCGTTCCGGCCGCCAGCCATGCGTGACCGCGGCGCCCCCGTTCTGCGCCCACCGCCAGTCGGCCCGCCGGTACAGCTCGTCGGCGAGCGCCCGAAGCTGGACCTCGGCCTCGGCATCGCCGTCGAAGTACTGGGCCGCCGCGAGCCCACCGGCCAGGAGCAGCGTCGTATCCACCGTGGACAGCTCCGACCGCCACACGCGGCGGCCGGTCTGCATGTCGAGGAAGTGGTAGTAGAAGCCCTGGTAGCCGGTGGCATCGGGCTCGGGACCGTGCGGGCTGTCCCGGAAGAAGCGCAGGGTGGTGAGCACGCGCGCGGCGGCCTCCCCGCGGGACACAAACCCACGCTCCACGCCCACGGGATACGAGGCGAGCGCGAGGCCCGTCGCGGCGATCGAGCACGGCCAGCCCGCGCGCGTCTTGTCGGCGACCAGCCCGTTGGCGGGGTTCGTCTCGTGGAGGAAATAGCGAAACGCCTGCTGCTGGAGCCGATGCAGCACCGCCTCGTCGGTGGCTCGATCGCCGGAACTCATCGCTCCAGGACGATTGCGGCGACCGCGTGAGGCGGGAGCGCCACCTCCAGGTGCAGGCTTCCGCCCTCGCGCGTGCAGGGAAAGGGCGTGGGGGACAACAGCGCGTCCGCCTCCAGGGCACTCACTGCCGCCGGGGAGAGGTACTCGGGCGAGCCCATCCCGGTCCACGCGCGGTACGGGTTGGCGTGGTCCTCGTCGATCCGGGCGATGGTGACCGATCGGGGCGCGGCGGGCACGCCTTCGAGCTGAATCCGCACGACCTGCAGTGCGATCGGGTGGCGCGGCAACGCGTGATTCGTCAGGACGACGGTGGTGTCCCGCTCACCCCGCGCCACCCAGCAGTCCACCGTCGCGTGGCTGCCCTCGACCGGGAGCAGCTCGGTACCCAGCCGGTGGAGGATGAGGAAGGCCGAGTAGGTCGGCTTCGGGATGCCGTGGAGGTTGAGCAGCCCGAAGCCGCCGTGGAAGGGCACGCTCGCATAGTAGTTCTCGGCGAATACGTCGGTGAAGGCCCAGAAGCTGTAGCCCTCGACCAGGCCGTTCGCCTCCAGCATCGTCTTCACCACGACGGCCGCGGCGTAGGGCCGGTCGTGCAGCAGGTCGCGGGAGTTGGATGACGTATTCCATTCCGTGTAGTACAGCGG
>DASSBA010000247.1:0-4351 GCA_035699205.1 Gemmatimonadales bacterium | reverse complement strand
CGGTTGACCAGCCCGAGCGCGCGCACGATCGCCTCCACGGCCCCGTCGCCCTGAACCCGGGCATCGATCACCAGCAGCCGTGCGCAGGGCCAGCGGCGCCGGGTCACGGTGATGATGTCGCGGAGCGCGGCGCCGGCGGTGCTGGTGACGAGGGCGAGGGTGGCCGCGAACTCGGGAAGCGGGCGCTTGCGGTCGAGGTCGAACAGCCCGTCGCGATGGAGGAGCGCCTTCACCCGCTCGAGCTCCTGCTGCGCCTGGCCGATGGCCGCGGTGGGGATGAGCCGGCTGACGTTGAGCTGGAACTCGCCCTTGGCTTCGTAGATGGCCGGCTTCCCGAGCACGAACACCTCGGTCCCGTCGGCGGGCGGCGTGCCGGCGCGCGCGGCATCGCGCTTCCACATGCAGCAGCGCACCTGGCTGGCCGCGTCGCGGAGATTGAAATACCAGTGGCCGCTGGGCCACGCCTTGCAGGCCACGACCTCGCCGCGCACCCACAGCGGCATGAACTCGCCCTCGACCACCCGCTTGGCGGCGGCCGTGAGCCGGCTGACGGACCAGACGTCGTCGGTGGGGGCGATCGGGATGTTCGGGAGCGAGAGTGTCATGGTGCGCTGAACAAGATCATGTCTCTATTCACCACAGAGGCACAGAGGGCACGGAGGGCGCTCGGTGCTGGGAGGCGCGCGAGCAGCGGGGCCACCACCAACTTGTCGGTGGTGTCAGGGTCCAAGGAGCCATCCCGGTCCGGAAACCCTCCGTGCCCTCTGTGCCTCGGTGGTGAACCTTCACCGTCCGCCGGCCTGCTCGAATGCCTGCAACGTGTTCTGTAGCAACATGGCGATCGTCATCCGGCCCACGCCGCCCGGCACCGGCGTGATGGCCCCGGCCACTTCGCTCACGGGCCCGTACGCCACGTCGCCCACGATCCGGTAGCCCTTGAGCTGCGACGCGTCGTCCACCCGGTTGATCCCGACGTCGATGACCGTGGCGCCCGGCCGAACCATGTCGGCGGTGACGAACTCCGGCCTGCCGATGGCCACGACCAGGATGTCGGCCGTGCGGCAGATCCCCGGCAGGTCGCGCGACTTGGAGTGACAGATGGTGACCGTCGCGTCGCCGCCCGTGCCCTGCTGGACGAGCAGGCTGGCCATCGGTTTGCCGACGATGTTCGAGCGTCCCAGGATGACCGCGTTGGCGCCCCGGGTCTCGATGCCCGAACGGATCAGCATCTGCTGCACGCCGAAGGGCGTCGCCGGCTTGAGCGCGGTCGGGTCGCCGATGCTCAGCTTGCCCACATTCACGGGATGGAACCCGTCCACGTCCTTGGCCGGGTCGACCGCGTTGAGCACCCGCTCACCGTTGATGTGCTTCGGCAGCGGGAGCTGCACCAGGAAGCCGTGGATGCGCGGGTCCCGATTGAGCCGCTCGACCGTGGCGAGCAGCTCCGCCTCGGTGGCCGCCTCGGGCAGCCGGACGGTCTCCGAATGCATCCCTGCTTCCTCGCACGCCTTTCCCTTGGCCCGGACGTACACCTGGCTGGCGGAGTTCTCGCCCACGATGACCACCGCGAGGCCCGGCTCCCGGCCGCTTCCCCGATGCCGTTTGACCTCCGCCGCCACTTCCGCGCGGATGGCGTCGGCGAGGGACACGCCGTCGAGAATCCGCGCGCTCATCGTGCGTAATCCACGGCGCGGGTCTCCCGGATGACGACGACCTTGATCTGTCCGGGGTACTGCAACTCGTTCTCGATCTTGCGGGCGATGCTCTCCGAGAGCAGCGCGGCCGCGCCGTCGTCGATCCGCTCGGGCGTCACCACCACCCGCACCTCGCGCCCGGCCTGGATCACGTTGCTCTTTTCCACGCCCGGGAACGCGTTGGCGATCTCCTCGAGCCGGGTGAGCCGTTTCACGTAGGTCTCGAACGCCTCGCGCCGCGCGCCCGGGCGGGCGCCGCTGATGGCGTCGGCCGCCTGGACCAGCACCGACTCGGCGCTCTCGTGCGGGACGTCGTCGTGGTGGGCCTGGATGCAGTTGATCACGGGCCCGGTCTCCCCGTAGCGGCGCGCCACCTCGACGCCCAGCTCGACGTGGGTCCCTTCGTTGTCGTGGGTCAGCACCTTGCCAACGTCGTGGAGCAACCCCCCCCGCTTGGCCAGGGCCACGTCGAGGTGGAGCTCCGCCGCCATCATGCCGGCCAGCCAGGCCACTTCCTTCGAGTGGTCGTAGATGTTCTGGCCGTAGGACGTGCGGTAGCGCATCCGGCCGATCAGCTTGACCAGCTCGGGATGGATGCCGTGGATCCCGGTGTCGTAGGCCGCCTGCTCGCCCAGCTCGACGAGCTGGGTCTCGAGCTCCTTCTGCGCCTTCTGCACGATCTCCTCGATCCGGCCCGGATGAATCCGCCCGTCCTGGATCAACGCCTCGAGCGAGCGCCGCGCCACCTCGCGGCGGATGGGGTCGAAGCAGCTCACGCTCACCGTGTCGGGCGTGTCGTCGATGATCACGTCCACGCCGGTGGCGGTCTCGAACGCGCGGATGTTCCGGCCCTCGCGGCCGATGATCCGGCCCTTCATCTCCTCGCTCGGGAGCGCCACCGCGGCCACCGTGCTCTCCGCCGTGTGCTCGGCGGCGATCCGCTGGATGGCCATGGAAATGATCCGCCGCGCGTCGCGATCGGCGCCCCGCTTGGCCTGCTCCCGGATGTCGCGGGCCAGCGCCTGAGCCTGGGTGCGCGCTTCGTCCTCCACCCGCTGGAGGATCTCGCGCCGCGCGTCCTCCGCGCTCAGGCCCGCGATGCGCTCGAGCTTGACCCGCTGCTCCTGCGCCAGCCGGTCGGCTTCGCCCTCCCGCTCCCGCAGCGCGTGCTCGCGCTGGGCCAGGGTCTCCTCGCGCTTGGCGAGGCCCCGGTCACGCGCCTCGAGCTCCTCCAGCTTGCGCTCCTGCAGCCGGCCGCGCTCGTCGGTGCGGCGCTCGAGCCGGTCCCACTCCTCCCGCCGCCGCTGCACCTCGCGCTCCAGGTCTTCGCGCTGCTTGAGGGCCTCCATCCTCGCGGCCACCAGGACCTCCGACCTGGTCGCCTCGCCCTCGCGCACGGCCTCCGCCCGCAGCCGGGCGGCCTCGGCGCGCGCGCCGCCGAGAATCCCCGTGGCCGCCTGCCGCTGGCGGCGGGCGTTCACGGCGACGGCGATCAGCGCGACCACGAGGCCGGCCGCCACGCCCACCAGCGCCGGCAGGAGGAGGGTCTGGGGCATCGAGGATTTCCGCTAGGACGCCGCCGCCCGCCCGCCACGCTTGGACGGAGGTAGCATCCGGGCGAAGTCGTCGGTCAACCGGGTGAGCCGGCCCGCGATCTGGCGGTCGCCCCGGCGTGCCTGGAACAGCTCGTCGGTGATGGCCAGCGCGGCCAGGATGGCGGCCTTGTGGGTCTCCACCATCGGGAGCGAATCGCGCACCCGCTTGAGCGCCGCGTCCAGGTACGCGGCCACCTCGCGGGTGTACTCCGCCGGCAGCTCGGAGCGGACGGTGTACTCCTCGCCCCCGATGGTGACCTTCACCGCGCTCTTCGACTGGTTCATGCGGCGGTGCCTCCCCCGTGCTGCTCCAGGAACGACAGCCGCGCCGCGAGCACCCGGAGGCGCTCCTTGGCGGCATCGATGCGCTGGCGCAGGGCCTGGTTCTCGGTTTCCAGCTCGATCACCCGCTGGCGCGATTCCTTCAGTTCGGCCCCCGCGACCACGCCGCCGCTCGCCTGGGCCTCCTTCAGCTCGGCTTCGGCCTTGAGCGTCCGGCGCCGCCAGGCCGCCAGCTCCTCGGCCATGCTCTCGAGCACCCGCTCCAGCTCGGCGAGGGCCGCCAGGTCGGGACGCTCATACGTCTGTGCCACGATCACCCTCCGTCGCGGGACACCGCGTCCCGCCGCTGGATCCCCAGCTCCCTCGCCAGCGTGGCCAGGAGCCGCGATTCCGCCTCGTCCACTTCGCCGTCGCGCAGGGTCCGGTCCGGGGCGCGAAAGCTGAGCCGGAAGGCCACACTCCGCGTGCCGGCGGGCAGCTCCGCGCCGCGATAGTCGCTCTCCACGTCCACCCGCTCGAGCAGCGCGCCGCCCGCTCCCCGCAGCACGGTCTCCACCTGCCCCGCGCCCACGCCTTCGGGGAGGAGCAGCGCGAGCACGCGCTCGGACGACGGTGTCGTGGGCAGCGGCGCGAAGGGAACGGGATGGCGGGGCGCCGGGTCGACGAGCAGCTCGAAGCCGAAGAGCGGCGCCGCCCAGGGCGGTGCATCGGCGGCCAGCGGACCGCCTTCGCCGACGACCCGCCCTTCGCGGTCCCGGACCACCCAGGCCTGCCCTTCAA
>DASSBA010000246.1:0-1823 GCA_035699205.1 Gemmatimonadales bacterium | reverse complement strand
ACCCTGCGCAACTACTACAAGCGCAAGCCGGCGGCGCTGCGCGACGCCGAGTCGAACGGTGTGCCGATCTACGTCCTGAAGACCAACACCACGCTGCAGATGGAGAACATGCTGGCCAGCGTGTTCGACCTGGAGGCCGATCCGCAGGAGGCGGCGCTGCGCGAGACCGCGGAGGCGATCGGCCTGGTCCAGGCCTCGGGACGCCCGGTCGAGCTGGCACCGCAGAACGCCTACGTGCGGAGGCTGCAGCACCAGATGGCGGAGCGCAACGCGCTCATGTCGCGCTCGCGCGGCTCGGAGCCGAACCGGCGGGTCGAGCTGATTCCCGAGGACGGTGGCTCGTGGCGGTGAGGCGCGCGGTGCTGCTGTTCGTGCTGGCCCTGGTCGCCATCGCGCTGGTCGCCACCAGCGTCCTGCCGCCGGGGTGAGCGACACGCCGCCGGCGCGCGGCCACTTCATCACCCTGGAGGGACCGGAGGGAAGCGGCAAGACGACGGCCGCGCGGCACCTCGCCGCCTGGCTGCGCTCCCGCGGCGTCCCGACCGTCCTGACCCAGGAGCCCGGTGGCACGCCGCTGGGTGACGAGATCCGGCGCCTGGTGCTGCACATGCGCGGAATGAGCGATGACCTGGATCCGCGGGCGGACGCCCTGCTCTACGCCGCCGGCCGGGCGCAGCACGTGGCGCGCGTCATTCGCCCCGCGCTCGAGCGCGGCGAATGGGTCGTGTGCGCTCGCTACATCGACTCCTCGCTGGCCTACCAGGGCGCGGGCTATGGCAACGACCTGATCGAGCTGCGGCGCCTCCAGGATTTCGCGACCGGCGGCCTGCGCCCCGATCTGACGCTCCTTCTCGACGTCCCGGTCGACGTCGGCCTGGAGCGCACCCGCCGCCGCGCAGAGTGGAACCGGTTCGAGGACACCGAGGAGGTCGCCTTCTTCGAGACGGTTCGGAACGCCTATCTGCGCTTCGCCGATGAGGAGCCCCACCGCTTCCGCGTCGTGAATGGCTCCGGATCGGTCGAGGACGCCGATGCCGCCATCCGCGACATCGTGGAGCCGCTGCTGCCCTGATTGTCGATGGCCGTTGGTTGCTCTGCGGGCAACTCGGGCGAGCCCGGCTAGGGCGGAGGCGCCAGCGGGGGATCGATCGAGTCCACCCGATCGAAGACGAGCGGCGGCACGCCCGACGGGTTGACCACGGTCACCTGAAGCTGCTCGATGGTGCTGTCGCCGACGGAGATCAACATGTCGACGGCCTGCGTCTCGTCACTATCGGCGAGCGGCAGCCTGAGGTGGACGGCGTAGGCGGCGGGCAGGTCCACCTCGTCACGCTGCGCGACGATGACGCTCGCTTCTGTCTCCCGGATATCGCCGCTGCGCCGAAGGCAGGCAGCTGGATCATCGGAGTCAGGGACGGCGCGGTCCCACCACCGCACCCGCGCTGATCCCTCCATGGTTGGATCCGCCGGATAGGACGCATCGCCGAGTTCGAGGACCAGACACGGGCCGTCGCCGCCGAACGGACCCGCCAGCAGGAACAGGCCGCGCGGCTGGAAGGCTTCGGGCGCCGTGCTGGGGAGCGGGTTGAGGACCGGGTTGATCGCCGGCACGCGGTCAAGGACCAGCCCGAAGCCGCTGCTTCCCGCACTGGTCTCGAGCGCCTGCAGCAGGTCGGTCGTGCTCTGGGCGGCGAGGATCGTGATCTGCGCCGGCACGCTCTGCCCCTCCGGGTCCCCATCCAGCGGAAGGATGAAGTCGATGGCATAGCCGATGAGATGGCCATCGTCCTCGGCGAGGTCACGCGCGACGGACGCGCTGACCT
>DASSBA010000245.1:0-1489 GCA_035699205.1 Gemmatimonadales bacterium | reverse complement strand
GGGTCTACTGACATATCCGTGGGTGGGGTTGTGCGCGTCCGGGCAGATCGGGACACAGCCCGCCGACGCTGAGCATCGCCAGCCCGATCAGCGCCTGCGGGGAGCGGAACCCGAACGCCATCCGGGTCAGCACCCGCAGCTTGGTGTTGACCGACTCGACCCGCGCGTTGGACAGCCCGTGCAGCAGCGCCGCGACGATCCCGTCCCGATGCGCGGCGACCGTCCGGGCGAGTTGCACGAACGCGGGGACGCGGCAGCGCCTGGCCCATGACAGCCACGCGTCCAGCAGCGCCACCGCGTGCGGGCCCTTGACGCGGAACACCAGCCGCAGCTCCTCCTTGAGCAGGTAGGCCCGGTACAGCGGCCGGTTGACCTCGGCGATCCGGGCCAGCTTGGCGCGCTGGCGGCCAGTCAGATCCTGCGGGTTCTTCCACAACGCGAACCTGGCACCCTTGAGCTCCCTGGCAGCGACCGCATCCCCGCCCTTGCGGGCGGCGTTCCAGACCTCGCGGCGGACCACATCCAGCGCGTCGGTGGCCCACTTCACCACGTGGAAGGGGTCCAGGCACACGACCGCCTGCGGGCAGCGGCGCGCCGCCACGTTCGCGATCCAGCTGGCCGCATCCGCGCTGAGGTGGGTGAGCTGGCGGGCGCCAGCCTCGCCGAGGGCGTCGAAGAACCGCTCCAGGGTGGCCTCGTTGTGGCCGGGCGCGGCCCACACCAGCCGGCCGCTGTCGTGGTCGACGACCACGGTGAGGTAGCGGTGGCCCTTCTTGTAGGCGATCTCGTCCACCCCGATCCGCCGCAGCCCAGCGAACCGGTCGGTGCGCGCGGCCTGGTCGGCGGCGACCCGGGCGCAGACCCGGCCGACCGTGCGCCACGCCACCCGCAGCAGCTCGCCAACCGCCGACCGGGAGGTGTGGACCGCCAGCCACGCCGCGGTGTCCTCAAACGCTCGGGTGAACCCGGCCCCATGCCGCGCCCACGGCACCGCGGCGACCGCCACCCCGTGGGCGGGACAGGCCACACGTGGCGCGTCGGCCTCCAGGAACGCCTGCACCACCCCAAGGTCAAGCGCGCGCCAGCGGCGCCGGCCTTCGCCCTGGTCGTAGCCGGGACAGCGCCGGTTGCACTGCGGGCAACGCCGTCGGCGCCCTCTGGTCGGCCGCACGCACGCCACGACCGCCTGGGCGTCCTCGTCGTACCGCACCTGCTCGATCACGGTGTGCTCGACACCCAGCAGCCGCTTCCATACCCTTGCCGATCGCACGCCGTTCCACCCCCCGTGGGACCGACATTTGAGCAGCCGGAACCATAGGCGTGGAGCGGCGTGCAGTCATGGAAGGACAGGCCAACCCACCCACGGATCAGTCACAAGAGCCGAAAAACGTTCACTCCCTGCGCGCCAACGGCCTCGGCCTGATCATCGGCCTGGCCGGGTTCCTGTGGGGCGCCCGCGGCATCACCCAGGCCGGCCAGCACGCCATGG
>DASSBA010000244.1:0-11571 GCA_035699205.1 Gemmatimonadales bacterium | reverse complement strand
GTGTGGTGGCATGGCGAAACACGTAGCGGAACGGATCGCGGCCTTCGCGGTGCTCGATGATGCGCCGGACCAGGTTGTTGGTAATCCCGACGTAGAGCTCGCGCGAGTCGCTGGCGAGAATGTAGACGTAGAACGGGCGGTGGCGCATCCCGCAGTTTCCGGCGCCTCACTCAATGAATCATCAAACTCGGGGATGTCCCCATTTCGCCGATGCCGTCCTGGGCGACGCGGCGGGCGCGGGACGCCGCGACCTCACGCCGAGCCGATCGGGGGACCGGCCGGCGCCACCTGATACTGCTCCTGCAGCGCGCGCAGGCGGCGTGCGAGCGCCCGGCCCGTTAGTGGGCGGCGATGGGGATCGCGATGCAGCGCCTCCCGGAAGAAGTCGGCTACCGCTGCGGGACACGAGGGAGCGTACCGGCGGATGTCGGGAACCTCCTCGAGCAGGACGTTGGACACCGTCTGGGCGCGGGCCGTCCCCTGCATCGGATTGGTCCCCGCAATCGCCTCGAAGAGGACGACGCAGAGGCTCCAGATGTCGAACGCAGGATCCGGCAGCTCTCCGTTCATGGCCTCGGGAGACAGGTAGGCCACGGTGCCAGCGACGGCGCCCGCGCCGGTGAGGCTGTCCGAGTCGCTGCTGTTCGAGGCACCGCCGGCCTCGCTCATCTCCGCGGACGCAGGCGCGTAAAGGTCGAGACCGCGCGCCGCGTCCATCGCCCTGGCCAGCCCGAAATCGAGCAGCTTCGGTGTGCCGTCCGCGGTGAACCCGACGTTGCTCGGCTTGATGTCCCGGTGAAGGATCCCGGCATCGTGAATGCGGTCCACCGCATGCGCCAGCGTCACGCCGAGGGCGACGGCCTCGGTCCACGGCAGCGGCCACTGGCTCAGGCGATCCGCCAGCGTGCCGCCCGGCAGGTATTCGACCACGAGAATCGGGATCCCGTGGAAGAACTCGATGCCGTAGATCGTCGCCAGGTTCGGGTGGGACACCGCCGCCATCGCCCGGGCCTCGCGCCTGAGCCGCACGGACAGGTACGGCGCCACCCAGGGAAGCGTCTTCACCGCGACCAGGCGGCCCAGGTGAAGGTCGGTGGCCCGGTACACCACTCCCATGCCGCCTCGGCCGATACGCGCCTCGAGCCGGAACTTGGCGCGCAGGGTCAGGGGGACCTTCGAGGGTACCATCCGGCCGAGGCAGTCGGGGCATTGCCGCTGCTCGGCCGGCCGGACCACTCCGCAGGACTCGCACTCGGCCGCGACGCGGTCCGCGTCGGTGCCCCGGCCGGCCCGGCTCAGGTACAGCATTCTCTCCTCCAGCGCGACTCTCGCCGCTCCGGCCACCGTAGCGAGGAGCAGGAGGTCCTCTTTCGTGTACGGTAATTCGCTGCGCTTCGCTCCCAGCGCCAGCACGCCGGCCAACTCCCCGGACGCGCGGACGAGCGGGAGCAGCAGGCGGATTCCGCCATCCGCCAGCCACTGGTGGTCCTCGTGCGGCAGTGACCCGATGACGGGGTCGGATTCCACCAGCTGCACCGGCATGGCACCCCCTTCATCGGGCAGGTGGCGGGCCAGCCGGGACGCGGCGGCCAACGGGCGGCAGCGCCCCGACGGAGACGCCAGGAGCTCGGACTCCGGGACGTGGATCAGCAACGCCCCGCCCTCGATGTGGAAGGCACGATCGATCTCGCGCAGGAGCAACTCTTCGAGCTGGGCCGCGTCGGGAACGTTCCGGCTGCCCTCGACCAGCGCGTGCAGGGTCTGCGCGGCGTCGTACTGCTCCCGGAAGAACCGGCGGTCGATGCCGGCCACGATCCTGCCACGCAGGCCGAGCATCACGAAGCCGAGCGTCGCCGCCACCGCGAGCAGAACTCCGGCCGGACCGGTCATCAGGCCGGCCAGGGATTGGTGCCGGTGCACGAACAGCAGGATCCCGAGAACGGCGACCGGCGCAATGGCGGCGCCCAGGACCGTGTACCGGGCGAGTGCGTATCGGACCGCCTTGCGGACCACCAGGCGGACGTCCAGCGCGTGCTGGACCAGCACGGCGTACGCCGTCATCAGCGGAATGGAGAGCGTCCCGGCGTACACGAGGACCTCCAGCCAGCGAAAGATCCGGGGCTCGGACAACGCCGCGTCCGCGGCCGGCCAGAACGTCATGACGACCACCGCGACCAGCATGGGCGCGCTGCCGGCGACGAGGCCGGTGAGGAGCAGCCACACCCGTCTCCTCTCGTCGGCCGCCGCCTTCCGCGCCTTCCAGACGAGGAACGGCAGCGTCGGCAGCATGAGCACGAACAGCGTCGCGTGGTAGAGGGTGTGCGTCTCGTAGCGCCCGAATGCCCCCACGAGCCGCAGCAGGGGCGACTGCCACCCGGCCACGAGGGCCACGGCGTGGGTCAGATTGAGCAGGAGCAGAACCACCCCGGCCGCGAACGAGATCCGCAACACCGCGCGGGGGAGCCGGCGGCTCCACCGGGTGGCCGGCACGCGGGGGAAGTCGCGCACGAAGAGCCACAGGACATAGGGCAGGAATGCCTCGACCTGGGTATGCCCGAGCAGCAGGAGCGGGTCCGCGGCCGCGGGGAACGGCACCGTCAGACGGAGGAGGAGTCGGTCGGCGAACTCGGAGGAGATGAGCAGGAAGTAGAGCGCCAGCCGGCTGGCGCGGCGGTCCTCGCGCCCGCCCAGCGCCAGGCCCGTGGCGCAGATGGCGAAGACGAGGACGTGCGCCAGGTAGATGACGTCGCGCGCGGCACGCGTCCCCTCGAGCGGCGCGCCGAGCGCAAAGCCGAGCAGGCCGAGCCCGAGCTTGAGCGCGGCGATCGCGCCGAGGACGCGGAGCCACTTAGGGGTCGTCGGGCACCACCCGCGTCGGAGAGCCGGTGGTATGCCTACCGTTCGCCGAACAGATCGCTGAGCACGTACGCGAAGCAGAACTTGCTCACGATGGCGCTGGTGCGATCGGGAGCCGGCATCCCGAGGCGTTCGCGCTCCTGGTCGATGATCCGGTTGGAGGCCTGCCGGATGATGTCGGCCGTGATCTCGTTGCCCTTGCCGGCCATCCGCACCGCCTCCTCCGCGACCCGGCCGACCACCCCGAGCAGGTAGGTCCGGCCGAACTCCGGCGACTCCCAGAGATCGGGCGTGTTGGCGATGCCGGCGCGTACGGTGAGATCGAGAATGCGGGAGAACATGACGGCACCATCCGACGTCAGGTCGCAGGTGCCCGAGTGCCTGCCCAGCGCGAACGCCGCCTCGATGAAGACGCTGTCGGTGCTCATTGTGGTACCGCCTCTGGAAGGGTGGGGGATCGTGCTCCAATCTGAGGCTGTTCGGCGACGCCTGCTAGGGCAGCTTCGGCCGGGGGCCGAGGGCGACTCCCTTGCGGCTACCCGCGCCCCGCGCCCCGTCCGGCGCCCGCCCACCGGTCCGACACACCCTCCGCACCGGACACTCCCCGCACCGGGCCACCCGAGCCGTGCAGACCAGCGCCCCCAGCTCCATGATCGCCTGGTTGAAGGTCCACGCGGCATTGCCGCGCCGGCGGGGGACCAGCACGGCGCCCGTGTCCCACAACTTCCGCTCGGCGCCGCGACCGCCGAGCCCTGGGTGGAACGCCCGCCGGATCACCCGCGCGACGTTGGTGTCGATGGCAGGGGTCGGCCGCTCGTACGCGAAGCTGGCGATCGCGCCGGCGGTGTAGCGTCCCACGCCCGGAAGCCTCCGCAGGAGCTCCGGGTCCGACGGGATGATCCCCGCGTGCTCCTCCACGACCGTCCGGGCCAACCGGTGCAGGTTGGCGGCGCGCCGGTAGTAGCCGAGTCCGGCCCAGCTCTCCCGCACCATCGCCGGCTCGGAGCCGGCCAGCGCCTGGACGGTGGGGTACTGCGCCAGGAAGCGGTGGTAATAGGCCTCGACCCGCGAGACCTGGGTCTGCTGCAGCATGAATTCCGAGACCAGCACGTGGTATGGGTCTCGGGTGCGGCGCCAGGGGAGGTCGCGGCCGCAGCGGCGGAACCAGCGGAGGAGCCGGCGACGGAACTCCGCGGCACGCGCGAAATCACGGGCAGGGGTAGACTTACGCGCCATGGGTGGGCAAGATAAAGGGCCTATGGCCGACTCCACCACGCTCGACATCCGGCAGATCACCGGCCGCATCGTCCTCGACGGGGCATCGCAGGTCGGGCGGCTCACCTACTTCGTCCTCGACATGATCCGCGGCCTGACCGAGGTGCGGATCTGGTGGCCGCGGATGATGGTGGAGGCGTGGAACATCGGCGCGGGCAGCCTGTTCATCGTGCTGCTCATCTCGGCGTTTGCCGGCGCGGTCACGGCCCTCCAGACCGGCTACCAGTTCACCGGCAGCATCCCGTACTATGTCGTCGGGACGCTGGTGGTCTCGTCCATCATCCTCGAGCTGGGCCCGGTGCTCACGGCGCTCATCCTGGCCGGCCGGATCGGGGCGCGCTATGCCGCCGAGCTGGGGACGATGCGTGTCACCGAGCAGATCGATGCGCTCGAGAGCCTGGGCCGCTCGCCGTCGTCGCATCTGGTGATTCCGCGCGTGCTGGCCGGGCTCATCATGATCCCGGCGCTGACCGTGTTCGCCAACCTGGCCGGGATCCTGGCGGGCTGGCTCTCGGTCAAGGCGGTCCTCCCGGTCACCGACGCCGACTTCATCTACGGCGCCCAGTACTACTGGCGGCCGTGGGACGCGTGGTACTCGATCATCAAGGCGTTCTTCTTCGCCGGCTCCATCACCATCATCTCCTGCTACATGGGATTCAGCACCCAGCAGGGCGCCGAAGGGGTGGGGAAGAGCACCACGACGGCGGTCGTCACCAGTTCGGTCCTCATTCTCGTGCTCGACACCGTGCTCACCCGCCTCCTGCTCAACCAGTGAGCGCGCGTCCATGATCGAAGTCCACAATCTGGTGAAGCGGTTCGGCAAGCAGACGGTGCTGAACGGCGTGGAGTTCGAAGTGCGCGAGGGCGAGACGGTGGCGCTCATGGGGCCCTCCGGCACCGGCAAGAGCGTTCTGCTCAAGACCATCATCGGGCTCATCAAGCCGGACCAGGGGACCGTCTTCATCGATGGAAAGGACGTCTGCAGGCTCGACCGCAGGGAGTTGAGCGAGCTCCGCTCCCGGATCGGCTACGTCTTCCAGAACGGTGCCCTGTTCGACTCGATGAACGTATTCGACAACGTCCGGCTCGGCATCACCGACCAGGACCGGTACGCCGACCTGGCCTACGCGGGCGACCGGATCGCGGAGTGCATCCGCCTGGTCAACCTCCCGGCCGACACGGTGGACAAGTTCCCGGCGCAGCTCTCGGGCGGGATGCGCAAACGGGTCGGGATCGCGCGGGCAATCGCCGGCAAACCCAAGTATCTCCTCTACGATGAGCCCACGTCCGGGCTCGATCCCGTGAACGCGGACATCATCGACGGGCTGGTGCAGCGGCTGGACCGCGAGCTCGGCGTCACCAGCGTCATGGTGACGCACGACGTGCGCGGCGCCTTCCGGGTGGCCGACCGGCTCGCGCTCCTCAGCGAGGGCAGGATCGTCATGCAGGGCACCCCGCAGGAGTTCCTGGAATCGAAGAACGAGAAAGTCCGGGAGTTCCTCGAGCGCGACTTCGACAACCCATCCTTCGCCGCCTGAGCGTCTATGGATCTGCGCGTCCGGGAAGTGACCGTCGGCTCGATCGTCATCGTGGCGGTGCTGGTCTTCATCTTCGGCACGATGTGGCTCAGCGGCCGGCGGGTCACCGCCGGCAACACGGTGCGCATCCAGTTCGCCAATGTGAGCGGGCTCAAGCGGGCCTCGCCGCTCCGGATCTCCGGTGTCAACGTCGGAAAGGTCGAATCGATCGAGTTCCTGGACGTGGGCAAGGTGCTCGTCGAGGCGAGCCTCCCGCCCAAGATCGTACCCAAGGTGGACGCGACCGCCGAGATCGTGTCGGTGACGCTGGTGGGCGACTACGCGGTGGACTTCGAGCCCGGTGAGAGCGGCCAGCTGCTGCCGGACGACAAGGTCATCCTCGGCCAGCGGGAGGTGGCGCTGAGCGACCGCGCGGTGGAACTGAGCGACCGTGCCGACAGTGTCCTGCTCGGCGTCCAGACGATCGTGAACCAGAAGACCGCCGACCAGCTCAGCGCCACGCTGGAAGCACTGCAGGCCACGCTCAAGGCCACCCAGCAGACCATGCGGGTGCTGAGCGACACCGCGCGCGGGCCGATGGGCGAGCTGACGCACACGCTGCAGTCGTTCCGGCAGCTCGGCACCCGGCTCGACAGCACCCTCGCCAACCCAGCGCTTGCCCGCACCCTCGGCCGCGCCGACACCCTCACCGGCAACCTCGCCGCCATGACGGCGCAGCTTACCACCACCGGCGCCCGGCTCGACAGCGTTCTCGCCGGCGTCAACAGCGGCCGCGGCACGATCGGCAAGTTCGCGACCGACAGCGGCTTCTATACCGATATCCGGGAGCTGAGCCGGAGCATGAAGGGGCTGATCGACGAGCTGCAGAAGCATCCGGGGAAGGTTCCGGTCACCGTCAAGCTCTTCTAGGGGTGAGCGGTAAGCGGTAAGCGGTGTGCTCGTCCCGCTTACCGCTCACCGCTTACCTTTGTCCCATGCTCACCGCCACCTTTCTCGGCACCGGCGCCGCGTGCCCGACGGTCGACCGCAACGTGGCCGGCCTCGCCGTGCAGCGCGAGGGGGAGACGATCCTGTTCGACTGCGGCGAGGGGACGCAGCGGCAGATGATGCGTTACGGGGTCGGATTCTCGTTCACCGAGGTGTTCTTCAGCCATTTCCACGCGGACCACATGCTCGGGATCACCGGGCTGGTGCGCACCATGGGTCTGCAGGACCGGACGGCGCCGGTGACGCTCTACGGGCCCCGCGGCGCGCAGCGTGTGCTGGGGGCGGCGCTGAGCCTCGGGGTCGAGCGGAACAAGTTTCCGGTCGAGATCGTCGAGGTCCAGCCCGGCCAGCGGCTCCGGCGGAATGACTACGACATCGTCGTCTTCGCGACCGAGCACCGGGCCGACACGGTGGGCTACGCACTCGCCGAGCACACCCGACTCGGCCGATTCCATCCGGAGCGGGCGCGCGAGCTCGGTGTTCCCGAAGGGCCGCTCTGGGGGCGGCTGCACAAGGGCGAGACGGTGACGCTCGACGACGGGCGGACCGTCAGTCCGGCGGACCTGGTGGGCCAACCGCGGCGTGGGCGCACCCTGGTCTACTCGGGCGACACCCGACCGACGCTGACGGTGCTCGAGGCGGCGCGCGGCGCCGATCTCCTGATCCACGAGGCCACCTTCGGCGGCGACGAGGCGGAGCGGGCGGTCGAGACCGGCCACTCGACGGCGTCCGAGGCGGCACGGCTGGCGCTCGAGGCCGGGGTGCGGCGCCTGGTGCTGACGCACATCAGCCCGCGCTACACGCGGGATGCGCCCGAGCTGCTGGCGGAGGCGCGGGCGGTGTTCCCCGAAACGGTGATCGCGAGGGATGGGATGGCGGTGGACGTGCCGTTCGAGGAGTGAAGGTAAGCGGTGAGCGGTGAGCGGTGAGCGGTAGATTGTGGACCCCGAACCCCCCGGAGCCCCGATGCGCCCGACGCCGTCGAGGTACGAGTTGGCCCTGCTCGCGAGCATGCTGGTTCTGCTCGTCTGGTCCGGTATCCACCCGCACGACCGGTTCACCTGGTGGCTCGAGGTGGCGCCGATCCTGATCGGGGTGCCGGTGCTCATCTGGCTCTACCCCGGGCTGCGGCTCACCCCGCTCACCTACTCCCTCGTCTGGGTCCACTGCCTCATCCTCATGCTCGGCGGGCATTACACCTACGCCCAGGTACCGCTCGGCTTCTGGATGGAGGACTGGCTCGGCTTCTCCCGCAACAACTACGATCGGATCGGCCACCTGGCGCAGGGGTTCATCCCGGCGATGCTGACCCGCGAGATCTTCATCCGCCGCTCGCCGCTTCGGGGAAGCCGGTGGCTGCCGTTCATGGTGGTCTGCTTCTGCCTCGCGTTCAGCGCGTTCTACGAGCTGATCGAGTTCTGGACCGCGGTCTCCGCGGGGGGCGCCGCCACCGATTTTCTCGGTACCCAGGGCGACGTGTGGGACACGCAATGGGACATGCAGCTGGCGTTGATCGGCGCGATCGTCTCGCTGATCCTGCTGTCGCGGGTGCAGGATCGGCAGTTGGCGAGGATGGGGGTCAAGCGGCCCGGAGTGTAAGTGCTGTCACAGCCCTGTCTCCCGCGGCCGGCTAGATTGGCCCCCTCGCCGGGAACGGCCCGGCAGACACCGGAAGGGAGACACTTCATGCTCTGGCTCGCCATCGTGCTCTTCGTGCTGTGGATTCTCGGATGGCTGGTGTTCCATGTGGCGGGAGGCCTGATCCACCTGCTCCTCGTCATCGCCATCATCGTCTTTCTGTTCAATCTCTTCTCCGGCCGTCGAACGGTCTGATCGCGGAGAGCGCTCGCCTCGAGGGGTCGCCGGACGGCGGCCCCTGAGCTTGCCACGTCCCGCCTCGCATCGTTCATCCGGCGCGGCGCGAAGGAGCGCGATCCAGCCCGCGCAGGGTAGATTCCTCTCCCATGAAATTCGCCTTCAAGGTTCGCGGCGGGCTCCTCGCCGGCTGTGCGCTGTGGTTCATGTCCGTCGCGACGGGCTGCGGCTTCGATGCGGGCCGGCAGAACCGGGGAAGCAGGGACGCCGGCGCCGCCGTGACCGCGGGAAAGCCGGCCGCCGATCCATCGGACAGCGTACCCACCGTGCACCCGTGGGTGCCCAGGCCGATCTTCGCCTCGCCGGCTGCGAGGACCTCGCACGCCGGCGCGGCGGTCGCCGCGAGCGCCGGCTCGGGCAGGCCGGCCCCCGCCGTGGACTCCGCCGCCGGCAACCCGTCGTCCCCAAAGCAGGCCGTCCCGGCCGCGAAGCGCCGCTACTGGCTCACGAGCGCGGACTCCGCCCGCTGGCCGGTGAAGGGCCCCGCGCCGCTGCCAGGCGCGCTGCTGCCCGGCAACCGCATCGTCGCCTTCTACGGCAACCCCAAGTCCACCCGCATGGGGATCCTCGGCCAGCTCCCGCCGGCGGAGATGCTGAGCAAGCTCGAGCGCACCGCCACCGAGTGGGCCGAGGCCGACACGTCGCGCGGCGTCCTGCCGGCACTCCACCTCATCGCGACCGTCGCCCAGGGGAAGCCGGGTCCGGGCGGCAAGTACCGGCTGCGCCACTCGGACCAGACGATCGAGCAGGTGCTCGGCTGGGCCGAGGAGCGGGGGTGGATCGCGTTCCTGGACGTGCAGATCGGCCACAGCACGGTGGCGGACGAGCTGCCGCATCTCGCGAAATATTTCGAGCGGCCCTACGTCCATCTCGCGCTCGACCCCGAGTTCGCCATGAAGCGCGGCGGTATCCCCGGTCGGCGGATCGGCACGCTCGACGCGGCCGACGTGAATGACGCCGTGCGGTTCCTGGCCGACATCGTGGAAGAGAAAAAGCTGCCGCCCAAGGTCCTCGTGGTGCACCGCTTCACCCAGCGGATGCTGACCAACCACGGGCAGATCCGGCTCGACCCGCGGGTGGAGGTGGTGGTGGATATGGACGGCTTCGGCGCGCCGAACTTCAAGGAGGACGCGTACAAGTACTTCATCGTTCCAGAGCCGGTGCAGTACACCGGGTTCAAGCTGTTCTTCAGGAACGACAAGCCGATGATGACTCCGCGCCAGGTGCTCCAGCTCTGGCCGCAACCGGTGTACATCCAGTACCAGTAGCGTAGTCCTGAGGATCCCATGACTCGCCCGGTCCCGATCCTGCCCTGGGTGGCCTTCATCGTGGGTTGCGCCACCGCGCCGGCCCCCGGTCATCCTTCACCCGGCACCGCCGACGCTGCCCACCGGATCGACGCCCTGGCCGACGAGTATTTCGCCGGGTGGGTTCGGACCTTTCCGCTCTCCGCCCTGTACTCCGGCGTCCCCGATGCGCCCAACGACGTCCTCCAGGACAATTCGCTCGCCGCCGTCCGCGTGTGGGAGGCACGGGAGGACCGCTGGCTGGACGAGCTGAAGCAGGTCCCGGCCGAAGCGGTCCGGGGCCGCCCGGAGGAGACGACGTACGGCGTGCTGCTCGAGACTCTCGAGGCCGCGCGGCAGAGCCGCGTGTGCCGCGGCGAGCTGTGGCCACTCGACCAGCAGGGCGGCTGGCAGATCAGCCTGCCCGTCATCTCCCAGTTGCAGCCGCTCGGGACACCACGGCTGCGAGCCGAGGCGCTTACCCGCTGGCGGGCAATGCCGCGCTACATCGATACCGAGATCGGGAATCTGCGTGAGGGTCTCCGGGCCGGCTACAGCCAGCCGCGGGCGAATGCCGAAGCGGTCCTCGAGCAACTCGACGGCCTCCTCGCGATCTCGCCCGGAGAATCCCCCTTCGCAGGGCTGGGCGCGCGGGACTCGGCGCCAGGGTTCCGCGACTCGGTGGTGGCCATCGTAGCCGGCGACATCCTGCCCGCGGTCCGGCGATATCGCGCGTTCCTCGCGTCCGAGTACATCCCTCGGGCGCGGACGGCAACGGCGCTCACGGCGCTGCCGAACGGAGCCGAGTGCTATCGGGCGCTGGTGCGCCGCTACACGACGGAGGATCTCGATCCCCGCGCGGTGCATGAGCTCGGGCTCCGGCAGATGGCGGCCCTCGAGGCCGAGATGAGGCCGATAGCCGAGAGCGGCTTCGGGACCGGGGACCTGCCGGCGCTGTTCGAGCGTCTGCGCACCGACACCGCCTTCACCTTCCGGAGCCGCGAAGAGATCATCCGGACCGCGGAAGCGGCGGTGGCCCGCGCCAAGGCGGCCATGCCGCGGTGGTTCGGCCGGCTGCCCCGCGCGGATGTCATCGTGGATCCCTGCCTTCCGTTCGAGGAGAAGTCCGGCTGTCCCAATTCCTACGTGTCGGGCACCCCCGATGGGAAGCGGCCCGGACGGTGGCGGATCAACGCCGCCAACACGCCGCCGCAGCCGCGTGCGTGGCTCGAAGGTACGGCGTTTCACGAGACGATTCCCGGCCATCACCTGCAGGGCTCTCTGGCTCAGGAGCGGCCGGAGGCCCACCCGATCACACGCTATCTGTGGTTCTCCGGCTTCGGCGAGGGCTGGGCGCTCTACGCCGAGCGGCTGGCGCTGGAGATGGGCGTCTACTCCTCGGACCTGGCCCGGTTCGGAGAGCTGGGGGAGCAGGCGCTCCGGGCGGCCCGCCTGGTGGTGGACCCCGGACTTCATGTGCTGGGCTGGTCGCGCCAGCAGGCGCTGGACTACATGGTGACCCACGTCCCGGAATCGCATGCCGTGCTCGAGTCCGAGGTGGACCGCTACATCGCCAGTCCGGGCCAGGCGACGGCCTACATGGTCGGCCGCCTCGAGATCGAGCGATTGCGGGCGGAAGCCGAGACGCGGCTGGGAAGCGCGTTCGACATCCGGGAGTTCCATGACCGCGTGCTGGAGAGCGGGACCGTCCCGCTGTCGCTGCTGCGCGCGCACATGGAGGCGTGGCTCGATGG
>DASSBA010000243.1:0-1122 GCA_035699205.1 Gemmatimonadales bacterium | reverse complement strand
CAGAGGGTCCTGAGCCGGTCAGGGTCTGCGACGAGGCGCAGCCAGGCGTCGCAGCAGGCGTCGACGATGGCCTCTGCGGAGGGCAGGAAGCGGAGCGAGAGGAAGCGTTCGCGCAAGTAGAGCCAGACGCGCTCGACCGGGTTGAGTTCGGGGCTGTAGGGCGGCAAGAAGACCAGCGTGATGTTGGCCGGGACCCGGAGTTGGCCGCCGATGTGCCAGCCGGCGCCGTCGAGCACCATGACGAGGTGGACGCCCGCCGGTCGGGATGCCGCGACGTGATCGAGAAAGACCTGCATGGCACCGACGTCAACGGTCGGCAGAACGAGCGTGATGTCTTCTCCCGTCGCCGGCCGGATCGCCGTGAAGATGTAGGCCCATTGATAGCCGATCTGCTGCAGGCCCGGCGGCCGCTCGCCGCGCCGCCACCAGCGATGACAGACCCGGCCCTTGTTGCCGACCCGCGCCTCGTCCTCGAACCAGAGCTCGACCCGCTTGCCGGGATGGCGTGCGGCGGCGTCGGCTATGCTGGCCGCGAGCCCCCCTTTTTGAAGGCCTCCTGCGCCTCGGGGTCGCGCTGCGGATGGCAGGGGCGCGCCTTCTGGCGCGACATCGCCAGGCGCCTGAGTACCCGCGTCATGCTCGACGGGTGGTAGATTTTGCCGAAGCGCGCCTCGAGCCAGCGGCAGAGGTCGGCGCGCGTCCAGGCGCAGCAGCCGTCCCGCTCCGGGTCCGGCCCCTGCAGGATCGCCGCGACGAGCTCCGCCTCCTGCGCTGCCGTCAGCCGCCGCTCCGGCCGCCCCTTCGGCCGGTCGTGCAGCCCGGCCAGGCCCTCGGCGTTGTAGCGCACCACCGCATCGCGCAGCGCCTGACGCTCCATCCCGGCCAGCCGCGCCGCCTCCGCCCGGTTCAGCCCGTCGAGCGCGTTGGCAAGCGCGTACATCCGCGCCGCCGCACGCCCGTCCTTCTCCCGCCGCGCCGCCCGGCGCAGAGCCTCGGCCGAGATGTCTTCCCTGATCTTGAGCGCTCGCCCCATGCCGTCCCCCGCATCTGGTAGATGCAGGGAATCACACAACCTCCACCACGGGAATCCCCCACCGAGTCAGATCATCCGCTCGATGGTAT
>DASSBA010000242.1:0-12516 GCA_035699205.1 Gemmatimonadales bacterium | reverse complement strand
GGGTCGTGGGTCGTGAGACTCGTGCCCCACGACCCATGACTCACGACTCACGACTAAGAGCAGAGCGATGCCACGAGACAAGATCACGCTGGAATGCACCGAGTGCAAAAGCCGCAACTTCTTCACGGACAAGAACAAGCGGAAGCACCCGGAGCGGGTCGAGCGGCGGAAGTACTGCCCCCGGTGCGACACGCACCGCGCGCACAAGGAATCGAAGTAGCCATGGACCGGGTGCAGGTGGCGCAGCCGTCCAACCGGCTGACCGGGTGGGTCGGCCGCACCCGCCAGTTTCTCGTCGCCGTGCGCGACGAGATGAAGAAGGTGACGTGGCCCACCCGCGACGAGCTGGTCAAGGCGACGCGAATGATCGTGGTCCTGAGCATCCTGCTCGGCCTGACCATCGGCCTGATGGACTACGTGCTCCAGGTGATCCTCGTGGACGGAGTCGCGCGGCTCGCGCGGTAAGCCTATGGAATACCGCTGGTACGCGATCCAGACGACGGCCGGCCACGAGAACAAGGTGCGGAGCCTGCTCCAGAAGCGGATCGAGGACGACCCGCGGCCGGCGGACCAGAAGCTGATCCGCCAGGCGCTGGTGCCGGTCCAGGACGTCATCGAGATCAAGAACGGCAAGAAGGTCACCGTCGAGCGGAAGCTGTACCCCGGCTACGTGCTGGTGGAGATGGCAATGAGCCAGGAAGCGCTCCACGTCGTCAACAGCATCCAGGGCGTGATCAAGTTCGTCGGCACCGGCAAGCTGCCGCAGCCGCTCCGGCAGGAGGAAGTGAACCGGCTGCTGGGCGTGGCCGAAGCGGTGACGGAGGCGGAGCCGAAGGAGGAGATCCCCTTCATGATCGGCCAGGTGGTCGAGATCACCGAGGGGCCGTTCTCCGACTTCAGCGGCACCGTGGAAGAGGTCCTGGCGGACAAGGGCAAGGTGAAGGTGTCGGTCAGCCTGTTCGGGCGGCCGACGGCGGTGGAGCTGGATTATCTCCAGCTCCGGGGGCATTGAGGACGGTCGTGAGTCATGAGTCGTGAGTCGTGAGACTCATCACCCACGACCCAAGACTCACGACTCATGACTGCTGTTCCCGCGACCGCGCGGGTCATCGCGGCAGGTGTGAACCGAAACGAGGAGTGTCATGGCAAAGAAGATCCAGGCATTGGTGAAGCTGCAGTGCCCGGCCGGCGCGGCCACGCCCGCGCCCCCGGTCGGCACGGCCCTGGGTCCGCACGGCGTGAACATCATGGAGTTCGTGAAGCAGTTCAACGCCCGGACGCAGAGCCAGAGCGGGATGGTGATCCCGTGCGTGGTCACGATCTACGCGGATCGGACCTTCACGTTCATCACCAAGACCCCGCCCGCCCCCAACCTCCTGCTCAAGGAGGCCGGGATCGAGAAGGGGAGCGGCCAGCCCAACCGCACCAAGGTGGGAAAGGTGACGCGCGCGCAGGTGAAGAAGATCGCCGAGATCAAGATGGCCGACCTCAACGCCTCCGATCTCGACAGCGCCATGCGCATGGTCGCCGGCACCGCCCGGTCGATGGGACTGGAGGTGGTGGACTGATGGCCACCGCCGGCAAGAAGTTCCGGACCGCCGCCGAGAAGGTCGAGCGGGCGCGGGAGTATCAGATCCCGGAAGCGGTCGCCCTGGTGAAGGGCGCGTCCTTCGCCAAGTTCGACGAGACCGTGGACGTGGCCGTGCGCCTCGGCGTCGATCCGCGCCACGCCGACCAGGTGGTGCGCGGCACGGTCGTGCTGCCCCACGGAACCGGGAAGCCGGTTCGGGTGTTGGTGATTACCCAGGGAGAGCGCGTGCGCGAGGCCGAGGCGGCCGGCGCCGACTTCGTGGGCATCGAGTACATCCAGAAACTCAAGGACGGCTGGCTCGAGTGTGACGTGATTGTCGCCACGCCGGACGTCATGGGCCAGCTCGGCCAGCTCGGCCGGGTGCTCGGCCCCCGCGGCCTGATGCCGAACCCGAAGGCCGGGACGGTGACCATGGACGTGGGCCGGGCCGTCCGTGAAATCAAGGCGGGCAAGATCGAGTTCCGCGTGGACAAGACGGGGAACGTGCACGCCCCGGTCGGCAAGGTGTCGTTCTCGCCGGCCCAGCTGGCGGACAACGTCGGCGCCTTCATGGACACGATCGTCCGGGCCAAGCCGTCGGCGGCCAAGGGCGTCTACATCCGCTCGGCGACCATCTCGAGCACCATGGGGCCGGGGGTGCGGCTCGACACGGCGGGGTACCGATGAACAAGACCGAACGCCAGGAGACGGTGGAGAGCCTGAGCGCGCTGCTCAGAGACGCCCCCAACGTCTACGTGACCGATTTCAGCGGCATGAACGTCCTGCGCATGACCGAGTTCCGCCGCCGGCTCCGGGCCGCGGGCGTGACGTACGTCGTCGTCAAGAACACGCTGGCCCAGCGGGCGCTGGCCGCCAACGGCATCACCGGGCTGGACCAGCACCTGGCCGGCCCGACCGGGCTGGTGCTCGGGACGGACGCCCTCGCCGCCGCCAAGGTCCTCGGCGACTTCGCCAAGGAGTTCGAGCGGCCCACGGTGAAGGCCGGGCTCGTGGACGGCAAGTCCGTGCCGCCCGAGCACGTCAAGCGGCTCGGCGAGATCCCCTCGCGCGAGGTCCTGCTGGCCCAGATCGCCGGTTCGTTCAACGGCCTGCTGTATTCATTCGTCGGCGCCCTCGAGGCCCTCCGCGAACAGCGCGGTACCGCTTCTTAACCGTACGGAGACAGTGACATGGCAACGACCACGCTGAGCAACGAAGAGATCCTCGAAGCAATCGGCCACAAGACCGTGCTGGAGCTTGCGGACCTCATCGACGCCTTCAAGACGAAGTTCAACGTCACCGTCGCGGCGGCCCCGGCGGGGGGCGGCGCCGGCGCCGCGGCGGCGCCCGCGGCCGAAGAGAAGACGGAGTTCTCCGTCGTCCTCAAGGCGGGCGGCGCCAAGAAGATCCAGGTCATCAAGGTGGTCCGCGAGATCACCAGCCTGGGCCTGAAGGAGGCCAAGGACGCGGTAGACAGCGCGCCGAGCGTCCTGAAGGAAGGGATCTCGAAGGCGGAGGCCGAGGAGATCAAGAAGAAGCTGGAGGACCAGGGCGCGGAAGTCGAGCTGAAGTAGGACGCAGCCCTACCCTGAGCCGGACCGGGGCCCTCGGCCCCGGCCGGCGCAAGGGCGGAGTTCTGCAACCTATTTCAGTGAGACGAATGCACGCTCGAACCTCTCGGAAGTTCCCGAATCTGCCGAGCCCCGCAGGTCGCCCCGCCGTTCCGGCGGGGGACCCGCGTCGGGGCCATTTGTGTTGCGTGGGAGTGAGCCACTGATGCCTCAGACGACCCGATCCGTCATCACGTTCGCCAAGCGGGACGGCGGCATGCCAATGCCCCACCTGCTCGACATCCAGACCGCGGCGTTCGAAACGCTGCTGGTGCCCGACGACGTCCACGGCGCCCGCCAGGACGTCTCGCTGGAGCGCGTCTTCCGGGACCTGTTCCCCATCACGGACGTGAACGAGAAGTACAAGCTGGAGTTCCTGGGCTACTCGCTGGGCGAGGCCAAGTACGCGGTCGAGGAGTGCATCGAGCGCGACATGACCTACGCGGCGCCGCTCAAGGCCAAGCTCCGTCTCGACGTGTACGAGGAAGTCGAGGGCCAGAAGCGGCTCAAGAACGCCATCGAGAAGGAGGTCTATCTGGGCGAGCTGCCCATCATGACCCCGCTCGGGACCTTCGTCATCAACGGCGCCGAACGGGTGGTGGTGAGCCAGCTCCACCGCTCGCCCGGCGTGGTGTTCGAGGAGGACACGCACCCCAACGGGCAGCGGCTGTTCTCGGCGCGGATCATCCCGTTCCGGGGGTCGTGGGTCGAATTCACGATCGACATCCACGACGTGATCTACGTGCACATCGACAAGAAGAAGAAGTTCCCCGCCACGGCGCTGCTGCGCGCGTTCGGCCATGGGAACAATGCCGACATCCTCCGGCTCTTCTTCGCGACGAAGGAGCTGAACATCACCGGCAAGCTCGAGGGCCGGCAGGAGAAGCGCGAGGTGCTCGGGTCGCTGCTGGCCGAGGATGTCCCGAACCCGGAAGATGCGCGGGGCGAGCCGCTGGCGGTGGTGGGTGACGAGCTCACCCAGGAGCGCCTCAACGAGATGCGGCACAAGGGCGTCAAGACGGTGACGGTGTTCGCCGGCTACACCACGCTCGACGTCCGGGAGGAGGAGCAGCCGACCACCACCCGGGACCGCTCGAACCACATCCTCGCGTTCGATGCCGCCGACCCGGAGACGGGCGAGGTGGTGGCCGAAGGCGGGAGCGAGCTGACCGACGCGCTCCGGAAGAAGCTGATCAAGGCCGGCGTGCACAAGATCGAGGTCCTGCTCCCGGCCGGGCGCTCGGAGTCGCCGCTCATCAAGAACACCCTGGCCAAGGACCCGACCCACAGCGAGGCCGAGGCCCTCGAGCAGATCTACGCCCTGCTCCGCCCGGGCGACGCGCCCAACCTGGAGACGGCGCGGCAGCAGCTCCAGAAGCTGTTCTTCAACCCGAAGCGCTACGACCTCGGGCGGGTGGGCCGGTACAAGATCAACCAGCGGCTCAAGCTCAAGACCGACCCGAACCACACGGTCCTGACCGAGGACGATTTCGTCGCCATCATCCGCTACCTGATCGACCTCAATGACGGACGCGGCTTCACCGACGATATCGATCACCTGGGCAACCGGCGCATCCGGAGCGTGGGCGAGCTGATCGCCAACCAGTTCTCGGTCGGCCTCTCGCGCATGGCGCGGCTGGTCAAGGAGCGGATGAGCATCAACTCGGACCCCGAGAAGATCTCGCTCGACGACCTGGTCAATGCCCGCACCGTCAGCGCGGTCATCCAGGCGTTCTTCGGGAGCTCGCAGCTCTCGCAGTTCATGGACCAGACCAATCCCCTGGCCGAGCTGACCAACAAGCGCCGGCTCTCGGCCCTGGGTCCCGGCGGCCTCACCCGGGAGCGCGCGGGCTTCGAGGTCCGCGACGTGCACTACTCGCAGTACGGCCGGATGTGCCCCATCGAGACGCCGGAAGGCCCCAACATCGGCCTGATCACGAGCCTCTCGACCTACGCCCGGATCAACGACCTCGGGTTCATCGAGACGCCGTACCGGATCGTGAAGAGCGGCCGGGCCACCGACGAGATCCGCTGGCTCTCGGCCAGCGACGAGGAGGAGTACGCGGTGGCCCAGGCCAACGCGCCGCTCAACCCGGACGGCACGTTCGCCGAGGGGCTGGTGCTGAGCCGGAAGGGCGACGACTACCCGCTGCTGCCGCCCGACCGGATCGAGTTCATGGACGTGGCACCGGAGCAGCTCGTCTCCATCGCGGCGGCGCTGATCCCGTTCCTCGAGCACGACGACGCCAACCGCGCGCTCATGGGCTCCAACATGCAGCGGCAGAGCGTGCCGCTGCTCTTCCCGGAGGCGCCGCTCGTGGGCACCGGGCTGGAGGAGAAGGTGGCCCGCGACTCGGGCGCGGTCATCATCGCGCGCCGGAGCGGGACCGTCACCCGGGTCACGGCCGACGAGATCATCGTGGACGCCGGCGCCGACGGCGCGCAGGTGGGTGACACGCCGCTCGCCCGGCTGCACCAGCACGACCGCTACCGGGTCAAGAAGTTCTGGCGGACCAACCAGGACACCGCCATCAACCAGCGGCCGCTGGTTCAGCTCGGGCAGAAGGTCCAGGCCGGCGAGATCATCGCCGACGGCGCGGCCACCGAGGGCGGCGAGCTGGCGCTCGGGAGCAACGTGCTGGTGGCGTTCATGCCGTGGTACGGGCACAACTTCGAGGACGCCATCGTCCTGAGCGAGCGGCTGGTGAAGGACGACGTCTACTCGTCGATCCACATCCAGGAGCTCGAGCTGCACGTCCGCGACACCAAGCGGGGCCAGGAGGAGATCACCCGCGAGATCCCCAACGTCTCCGACGAGAGCGTGGTGGACCTCGACGAGCGCGGCATCGTCCGGATCGGCGCGCACGTCAAGCCGGGCGACATTCTGGTCGGCAAGATCACGCCCAAGGGCGAGACCGAGCTCAGCCCGGAGGAGAAGCTGCTCACGGCCATCTTCGGCGAAAAGGCCAAGGACGTGAAGGACAGCTCGCTCAAGGTGCCGCCCGGAATGGCGGGCGTGGTCATCGACGTCAAGATCTTCAGCCGCATCGAGGACCAGGTCGTCGAGAAGGACCGGGGCGAGCGGATCGGCGAGGTGCGGCGGATCGAGAACGACGAGAAGGCGCGGATCAACACCGTCATGCTCGACGAGCTCCGCCACCTGCTGGCGGGCCAGGAAGTGGCGCTCATGCTCAAGGCCGGCACCGTCGAGGAGTACCTCGCGTCCGGCTCGAAGCTCACGGCGCAGCTCCTCGAGTCGGTGGACCTGGGCGACGTGGACCTCAAGACGCTCCGGGTGGCCAGCAAGCCGGCCAACGAGCGGATCCGCCAGAGCATCGACATGGCGGCGCGCGAACGGGCCAAGGTGGAGGAGAAGGCGGAGGACCAGATCGACAAGATCCTCCAGCCCGACGAGCTGCCCCCGGGCGTCATTCAGCTCGTCAAGGTGTACATCGCCGAGAAGCGGAAGATCTCGGTGGGCGACAAGATGGCGGGCCGGCACGGGAACAAGGGCATCGTCGCCCGGATCGTGCCCGAGGAAGACATGCCGTTCCTGCCGGATGGCACGCCGGTGGACATCGTCCTCAATCCCCTCGGCGTGCCGAGCCGCATGAACGTGGGCCAGATCCTGGAGACCCACCTCGGCTGGTGCGCGCGGATCCTCGGGTTCGAGGCCAAGACCCCCGTGTTCCGGGGCGCGGACGAAGCCGAGATCGGGGTGCTGCTCCGGCTCGCCGGCTTCCGCTGGGCGGCCGAGGGGCTCCGGCTCCGCGCCCAGGCGCCGGTGCTCGCGCCGGCGGCCATCACCCGCCTGGTGCAGGACCTCAAGAAGGTGGCGCCCCGGGGCGAACACACCACCCTCGGCGAGGCGGGCATCGCCATGCTCGGCGCGCGGAACGCGTCGGCCGAGACCCGCGAGTTCTTCCAGCAGGTGCGCGGGTTCCTGATCGAGGCGGCCAAGGAGCTGGCCGAGCGCGAGCTGGATCATCGCCGGCAGGAGCTGGAGTTCCATCGGGCGCGGGTCGACAGCGACGAGCTGGACAAGGAACAGCAGAAGGCGTCGGCCCGGGCGGTGAAGGAGCTCGAGAAGCCGGCGGGGGCGAGCGCGGTCGAGGCGCTCGAGGCGGCCGGGAAGCCGGCGCTGGCCGGCCTGCTCGGCCCCAAGGCCGAGGCGGACGTGGACGCGGCGGCGGACGAGCTGCTGCGGACCGCGGGGCTCACGCCCTCGGGCAAGGGACGGCTGCGCGACGGCCGCACGGGCCAGTTCTTCGAGGGTGAGGTCACGGTCGGCTCGATCTACATGCTGAAGCTGAGCCACCTGGTGGATGACAAGATCCACGCCCGCTCGATCGGTCCGTACTCGCTGGTCACGCAGCAGCCGCTCGCCGGCAAGGCGCAGTTCGGCGGGCAGCGGTTCGGCGAGATGGAGGTGTGGGCGCTCGAGGCCTATGGCGCCGCCCACGTGCTGCAGGAAATGCTCACGGTCAAGTCGGACGACGTGAACGGCCGCAGCAAGGTGTACGAGGCAATCGTGAAGGGGCAGAATCTCCCCGAGCCGGGGATTCCGGAGTCGTTCAACGTGCTCGTGAAGGAGCTGCAGGCGCTGGGCCTGAAGGTCACGCTCGGCACCACCGAAGCCGGCGACGAATAAGAGGGATGACATGATTGATTTTCGCAGCGGGCGCGAGCCCAAGAGCTCGAGCTTCGACTATATCAGCATCCGCATCGCGAGCCCCGAGGAAATCCGGGGCCCCCGCGATCCCAAGGAGCGCGAGCGCCTGGAGCTCCAGGGGCAGCGCGCCTGGTGGTCCTGGGGCGAGGTCACCAAGCCGGAGACGATCAACTACCGGTCGTTCAAGCCGGAGAAGGACGGCCTCTTCTGCGAGCGCATCTTCGGTCCGGTGAAGGACTGGGAGTGCCATTGCGGGAAGTACAAGCGGATCCGCTATCGCGGGGTCATCTGTGACCGCTGCGGCGTGGAGGTCACGCTCAGCAAGGTCCGGCGCGAGCGCATGGGCCACATCGAGCTCAGCGTGCCGGTGGCGCACATCTGGTTCTTCAAGACGCTGCCGTCGCCGATGGGGAACCTGATCAACATCACGCTCCGGGACCTCGAGCGGGTCATCTACTACTCGAGCTACATCGTCATCGAGCCGGGCAAGCAGGAGCTCGAGGCCAACCAGCTGCTGGACGAGGACGAGTACCTGGCCCTCCGCGCCAAGGCGCGGGAGGAGGGGGACACCGCGTTCCGGGCCGACATCGGCGCGCCCGCGGTGCGCGAGCTCTTGAGCCGGCTGGACATCCGCCAGCTCGCCGAGGAGCTCCGGGCGGGGGTGGCCACCGAGACGAGCCAGCACCGCAAGAAGCAGATGCTCAAGCGGCTCAAGATCGTGGACGCGTTCCTTTCGTCCGGCGATTCGGGCGACCTGCCCAACAACCCGGCCTGGATGATCCTGGACGTGATCCCCGTGATCCCGCCCGATCTCCGGCCGCTGGTGCCGCTCGACGGTGGACGGTTCGCCACGAGCGACCTGAACGACCTGTATCGCCGGGTGATCAACCGGAACAACCGGCTCACCAAGCTGATCCAGCACAAGGCGCCGGAGGTCATCCTCCGGAACGAGAAGCGGATGCTCCAGGAGGCGGTGGACGCGCTGTTCGACAACGGGCGGCGGTCCAAGGCCATCCGGGGGCGGGGCAAGCGGCCGCTCAAGAGCCTGTCGGACATGCTCAAGGGCAAGCAGGGCCGGTTCCGCCAGAACCTGCTCGGCAAGCGGGTGGACTACTCCGGCCGCTCGGTCATCGTGGTGGGCCCGGAGCTCCGGCTGCACCAGTGCGGGCTCCCCAAGGCCATGGCGGTCGAACTGTTCAAGCCGTTCATCATCCACAAGCTGGTGGAGAAGGGGATCGCCGAGACGGTCAAGCGCGCCAAGAAGATCGTGGAGCGCGAGAGCCCGGAGGTCTACGAAATCCTGGAAGAGATCATCCAGGACCACCCGGTGCTCCTGAACCGGGCACCCACGCTCCACCGCCTGGGCATCCAGGCGTTCGAGCCGGTGCTGGTCGAGGGCAAGGCCATCCGGATCCACCCGCTCGTGTGCGCGGCGTTCAACGCCGACTTCGACGGCGACCAGATGGCGGTGCACGTACCGCTCTCGTTCGAGGCGCAGCTCGAGGCCCGGCTGCTGATGATCAGCTCCAACAACGTTCTCAAGCCGTCCGACGGCCGGCCGGTGGCGGAGCCGTCGCAGGACATGGTGTTGGGCTCCTACTTCCTCACCAAGCTGCCGGCGGGGTTCGAGGAGGAGATCCGCCGCGCCGGGGCGGGGAAGGCCGACGAGACCAGGGCCCGGCTCTGGAAGGATGCCAAGTACTTCGGCACGCTGGCGGAGCTGGAGATGGCGCTCCTGAACGGCAGCGTGGGCTACCACTCGGCGATTCATTTCTGGTACGTCCCGCCGGCCGAGACGGTGGATCCCGAGGCGCGGCGGCCGCGCTGGCTCAAGACCACCGTGGGCCGGGTGCTGCTCAACAGCATCCTGCCGCGGAAGCTGGTCACCGACCTCGGCTTCCGCGACCTGCTGATGAAGAAAAAGGAGCTCAGCACGCTGGTGCTCGAGAGCTACCGGCGGGCAGGGCTGGCCGATACGGTCACGTTCCTCGACCGGCTCAAGGACTTCGGGTTCCGCTTCGCCACCATGGGCGGCGTGAGCATCGGCATCGAGGACCTCGAGATCCCGGCGGAGAAGGCCGAGCTGCTGACCGAGGCGGACGCCCGGGTCAAGCGGTTCCAGCGGGCGTACAACACCGGCCAGATCACCTTCGGCGAGCGCTACAACAAGGTGATCGACGCCTGGACCCACGCCAACAACGACGTGGCCGAGGCGATGATCAACTCGATGCGGGTCAGCCGCGGCGGGTTCAACCCGGTGTTCATGATGTTCGACTCCGGCTCCCGCGGCAGCCGCGACCAGATCCGGCAGCTGGCCGGCATGCGCGGGCTCATGGCCAAGCCGCAGAAGAAGCTGACCGGCGGCATCGGCGAGATCATCGAGAGCCCGATCAAGTCGAACTTCCGCGAAGGGCTCACGGTGCTGGAGTACTTCATCTCCACGCACGGCGCGCGCAAGGGCCTGGCCGACACGGCGCTCAAGACGGCCGACGCCGGCTACCTGACCCGCCGGCTGGTGGACGTGGCGCAGGACGTCACCATCACCGAGGAGGACTGCGGCACGGTGCTGGGCCTCGAGATCGCGTCGCTCAAGGAGGGGGAGGACATCATCGAGCCCCTGCGCGAGCGCATCCTCGGCAGCGTCGCGGGCGAGGATGTCTTCGATCCGCACGAGCTGGATGACGACGGCGACCAGAAGCTGCTGGTCGAGGCCGGGAAGCTGATCGACGAGGACGTCGCCAACGCCATCGACGATGCCGGCATCGAGAAGGTCAAGATCCGCTCGGTGCTCACTTGCGAGGCGCGCCGCGGCGTCTGCCGGATGTGCTACGGCCGCAACCTGGCCACCATGGACATGGTGGACATGGGCGAGGCGGTGGGCATCCTGGCGGCCCAGTCCATCGGCGAGCCGGGCACCCAGCTCACGCTGCGCACGTTCCACATCGGCGGGACGTCCTCCCGCATCGCGGAAGAGGCGGAGCGCCGGGCGCGGTCGGACGGCAAGGTGAAGTACACCGACGGCCTCGAGTGGGCCGACGTGCCGGTCGAGTTCGAGGACGGCACCGAGGGCAGCATCCGCGTCGTGCTCACCCGCGAGGACGAGTCGGCGGCGGACGAGACCAAGGAAGGGATCCTGGTCGTGGATCCCAAGGACCCGAAGCGGGTGCTCAACCGCTATCCCGTGCCGGAGGGCGCGCTCCTGGCGGTCAAGGAGGGCGACCTCGTCAGCAAGGGCGACAACGAGCGCCGGGCCACGATCCTCTATACCTGGGATCCGTACAACGACCCGAGCATCATCAAGTCGGACGGGGAGCTGCGCTGGAAGGACCTGGTGCCGGGCGTCACGCTCCGCGAGGAGCTGGACGAGGGCACCGGCCTCCGGAGCATCGTCGTCATGGCCGACCCGGACCGCGAGCTGCATCCGTCGGTGCTGGTCTACATGCCGAACCGAAAGGACCCGCAGGAGTACACCCTGGCCGAAGGCAGCCGCGTCATCCTGGGCTCGCCGACCGACCAGGTCAGCCGGGCGATGGAAATCCCGGACGCGGGCAACCCCTGGAGCACCAAGTTCCACGTGGACGAGCGCCCGATCAACGAGGCGTGGCCCAGCAAGACCAAGAAGGAATCGAAGGACAAGACGGTCTTCCTGAGCCCGCCGGTCAAGGTGAGCAAGGGCATCACGGTCACCAAGATCCCGCGGCAGGCGTACAAGACCCGGGACATCACGGGCGGCCTCCCGCGCATCGCGGAGCTGTTCGAGGCGCGGCGGCCCAAGGACCCGGCCACCATTTCCGAGGTGGACGGCGTGGTGAAGTTCGGCGAGATCAAGCGCGGCAAGCGCGAGATCTACGTCTACCCCGATGCGGAGGCCGCGGCCGCGGTAGAGCCGCAGTTGTACGAGGTGCACGCGGGCAAGCACCTCCGGGTGCACGAGGGCGACCGGGTCCGGGCGGGCGACCGTCTCACCGAGGGACCGGTCAACCCGCACGACATCCTGCTCATCAAGGGCCCGCGCGCGGTGCAGGAGTACCTGCTCAACGAGGTGCAGGAAGTCTACCGGCTGCAGGGCGTGCGCATCAGCGACAAGCACATCGGCGTGATCGTGCGCCAGATGCTGCAGAAGGTGCGGGTGACCGACCCGGGCGACACCGACTTCCTCGAGGGGGAGACGGTGGACCGGCTGAGCTTCCGGGACGAGAACGAGCGGGTGCAGAAGCGGAAGAGCGAGCCGGCCGAAGCCGAGCCGGTGCTGCTGGGCATCACCAAGGCGAGCCTCACGACGCAGTCGTTCATTTCGGCGGCGTCGTTCCAGGAGACCACGCGGGTGCTGACCGATGCCGCGATCCGCGGGGCCAAGGACGACCTCCTGGGCCTCAAGGAGAACATCATCATCGGGCACCTGATCCCGGCGGGCTCGGGCATTTACCGGTACGCCGAGATCGATATCGAGCCGCCGGAGGGGTACGAGGCGCCGCCACCGCGGGTGGAGGAGCCGGTGCCGGCACCGGTGCTGGCTGCGGCGCTGGCGGACGACGAGCTCTAGCGGCGTCGCGCGCGGCACCGCAGCACAGCGAAGCGCCCGGGAGCCAGGCTCCCGGGCGCTTCGTGCAGGGAGGAGATCAGGGGTAGTAGGCGCTGGCGGTCGCTAGGGGTAGGGCACCCAG
>DASSBA010000241.1:0-7231 GCA_035699205.1 Gemmatimonadales bacterium | reverse complement strand
CGCACCTTTCTCACGTGTCTATTATCTCTGCCGCTACGGATACTAGGGTGGGCGAGAATGAACAGAGTTCGCCGGCCTGCTCTCGCCTCAGTGCTCGAGCCCTGTCCAACCCAATTCCCTCCACCGCGTCGAACGAGCGGCTGCCGATACGACGCGAGTCGGCGTCCCGTCGTCGGTGAATCGCTGATACCGCTCCCGCGCCGAGGCCATCAGCTCCTGGAACTGCGGGGTCGGGCGCAAGCGCTCCAGGAACCGGTCGTGCCGGGTGAAGTACACGTAGTCGATCCAGCCGCGGACGGTGACGGCGTGCTCGAGCCAGCCCAGCGCCTGGCCGGTCTCGCCCACCAGCGCATAGGCGCCGGCCATGAGGTAGGCCCAGTATTCGTCCGACTCGGCCATCGCGCGCTCCGCCGCGCCCGGCGGGGAGAGCACGAACGCCCGGTCGCCGGCCAGCCCGTGCTGGAAGCGCCGCGCCAGGGCCGCCAGCGAATCCTCCTGAGGTTGGCGTTCCAACCACTCGAACTGCTCCGCCGCCGCCTCCGGCTGTCCCGCGAGAGTCAGCGCGACGCCGGCGCACACCCGGCAGATGGTGCTCCGCGGATCCAGCTCGATCGCCCTCATGTGCGAGGGCACCGCGCCGGGAGCGTCGCCGCCCACTGACCAGCTCATCCCCAGCAGGCAGTGATTGCTGGGTGTCAGCGGGTCGAGCGCGACCAGCCGGGTGAGCACCTGCCGCATCGGGCCGATCCGCCCGCCCAGCAGATACGCCCCGGCCAGCTGGTGCATCGCGTCGGGATTGTTGGGGTCGGCGGCGCAGGCCTGCGCCAGCAGGCGGACGGCCTCTGCCGGCTGTCCCCGGCGGTAGGCGATCTGCCCCATGATCGACAGGCCCTGCGCCGACCCGGGGTTGAGCTCGAAGGCGTGGCGGGCACACGTTTCGGCCTCCCGCAGGGTCGTCTCCTCGTCGCCACCGAGCAGCACGGTGGGCGACCAGGCGTACACCGTCCCCAGCATCCCGTACAGCGCCTCGTTGGGACCCACCACGGCCAGCCCGTGCTCCGCCAGCGCTCGTGCCGCGGCCATCCCTTCGGAGGAATAGCGGTAGTACTCCTGCCGGGCGCGCTGGTAGTACTCGAAGGCGCGGACGTCCGCGATCGGCCGCTCCGCGATCTCGCGGTCCTCCGGCGGCGACAGCGTGATCTCCAGCGCCTCCACGATCCGGCGCGAGAGCCGCTCCTGGAGGTCGAACACGTCCTCCACCGTGCCGGAATACTTCTCGCCCCAGAGGTGGGCATCGGTCTCGGTGTCGATCAGCTGTGCCGTGATCCGGAGTGCTGCGCCCGCGCGGCGCACACTGCCCTCGAGCGCATAGCGGACATTGAGCTCGCGCCCGATGCGCCGGAGGTCCCAGCCGGTCTCCTTGAGCTTGACCGACGAGGTCCGGGAGATCACGGTCAGCGCCCGGACCCGGGAGAGGTCGGCGATCACTTCCTCCATGAGACCGTCCCCGAAGTACGCGTCGTCGGGATCGGGACTCAGGTTCGCGAACGGCAGCACCACGATCGCCTGCTTCGGCGCGGCCGCCCGCGCCTCCGGCGCCTCGACGGCGGCCAGGAAATCCATCACGGTGGCGAACCGGTCCGCCGCGACCTTGGACAGCGCCCGCTCGACGGCCGCTCGCATCGGCGCGGGTACGCCGGGACGAAGCGTGGTGATCGGCGGCACCGGATCGAGCAGTTGCCGCGACAACACCGCGGCCACCGTGGCACCGGTGAACGGCGGCTGCCCCGCCAGCAGCTCGTAGAGGACGCAGGCCAGGCTGTACTGGTCGGCCCGGGCGTCCACCCCCCGGTCGCCTTCGGCCTGCTCGGGGCTCATGTAGGCGGGGGTCCCCAACCCCAGGCCGGGTTGGGTGAGCTGCCGGCCGCCCCCGCCCGCGACTCCCGCGGCGCGGGCGATGCCGAAGTCGGCCACCAGCGCGTGGCCCTGCGAGAGCAGCACGTTCTCGGGCTTCACGTCGCGATGGATCAGCCCCTGCCCGTGGGCGTAGTGGAGCGCCTCGCCGATCTCCCGCACCAGCCGCAGCGCCTCGGCCACGGGGAGCGGACCCTCGCGGGTGAGCCGCTGGCGCAGGGTTTCGCCCTCGACGTAGGGCATCACGTAGTAGGGGAGAGTCGTGGGTCGACCCACGACTATCTCTCCCGAATCGAGCAGCGCGAGGATGTTGGGGTGCTGGAGCCGAGCCAGGATCTGGATCTCGAGCAGGAACCGCTGGGCGCCCTGGTCGCCGACGATCTCCGGACGCATGATCTTGATCGCGACCGGGCGGTCGTGCTTGCGGTCGCGGGCCAGGTACACGGTGGCCATGCCGCCTCGGCCCAGCTCGCGCTCTACGGTGTAGCGATCGCCCACGGAGAGCGGCTCGGGGCCGGTACGTTTCCGTCGGAGCATACCGGAAGCTACTGGCCTCCGCGTTTTCTTGCTCTTGCCTTCGCCGAGCAGCGTCCAGTGCACCATCGTGCACGCCTCTTGCGCCCCTCCCCGGCCCGCTGTATAACCTGAGTGTCCCCCGCGCCGGTGCGGTCTCGCCGGCGCCCCCGAACCCAGTCCAACCGCAGCCACGAGGTGATCCCCCGGCGCCATGCGCGCGCCTTCCTCCGTTCCGATCGATCTTCTCCATCTTCAGGACAGCCCAATGAAACTTCGCCTTGCGATCGCCCTCACCGGGCTCCTCGTCGTTGCGGCCTGTACCGACCAGCAGGAACCCACCGGCACCAGCGCTACCCCCGAGGCCAGAGTCACCGGCCGGCAGTCCACCCCCTACGTCATCGTCTTCGCCAAGTCCCGCGCCACCGAGGTGTCCGCCGCCATCGGGCGGGCCGGCGGCAAGGTGCGGAAGCTCTCGGCCGGCGCCGGGCTGGCCACGGTAGACGCCGACGCCGGCTTCGCCGACCGGCTCCGCGGCAGCGCCGGCGTGAAGACGGTGGTGCCGGACCGGGTGGTCCGGTGGGTGGGCCCCGGCGAGCAGGTGCGGCAGGTGGCGGAGCCGTCCGGCGCGGGCGACACGCCCACCGGCGCGACCGAGCGGTTCTTCCCGATCCAGTGGTCGCTCCAGGCGATCCACGCGCCCGAGGCGTGGGCCACCGGCCAGTTCGGCCGCGGCGCCCGCGTGGCCATCCTGGACGGCGGCATCTGGGACCAGAACGTGGACATCGCCCCCAACCTCGACGCCCGGCGCTCCACCTCGTTCGTGCCCGGGGTGCCGTTCAACTTCGACAACGACCCCGACCTCTTCTGGCACGCCACCCACGTGGCCGGGATCGCCGCCGGCGCGGACAACAGCGACAACCTCGGCGCCATCGGGGTCGCACCCAAGGCGACGATTATCGGCGTCAAGGTGCTCGACGCCGGCTCCGGCAGCTTCGGCCAGATCATCGAGGGGATCATCTACGCGGCCGACCGGATCAAGGACGGCGGCGCGGGCGCCGACATCATCAACATGAGCCTGGGCGCCACCTTCTCGCGCAGCTCCGACGCCGGGACGCTCGCGCTCATCGACGCGCTCGACCAGGCCACCACCTACGCGTACGAGCAGGGCACGCTGGTCATCGCCTCCGCCGGCAACGGCGACAACGCGGGCCACGGCATCAACCACGACAACGGCAACTACATCACCATCCCGGCGCAGTCGGCCCACGTGCTCGGCGTCTCCGCCCTGGCCCCGGAGGGCTACGCGTTCGGCAAGGACGACTTCGACGACCTCGCCTCGTACTCCAACTTCGGCACCTCGATCGTGGACTTCGCGGGCCCCGGCGGCGACAGCCGGCTGCTTTCGCCCAACGGCAACGATCCCACCTGCAGCCTCGCCATCAACCCGGCGCCGCCGCTTTCGCCAAGCAGCAGCATCGTCCAACCCTGCTGGGTGTTCGACATGGTGGTGAGCAGTTGCCGCGGGACCACCACCCGGAGCGTCTGCTTCGCGTCGGGCACCAGCATGTCGGCGCCCGCGGTGTCGGGGGTGGCCGCGCTGATCGTCGGCAAGTACGGCTCGATGAGCCCGGACGCCCTGGAGGGCCGGCTCGCGGCCTCGTCGGACGACCTCGGCGCGACGGGGGTGGATCCGACCTATGGCAGAGGGAGGGTGAACGCCTTCAGAGCCGTGCAGTGAGCCGCATGCTGGGGGCGTGACAGCTGCGGTCGGTGGCGCCGGGGAGGTTCACCGGCGCCGCCGACGGCGTCACCCGGTGATTCCCCCCTTCTCGACAAACGGAGCCGTCGTGTGACGAAGTCCACCGGACGTCGCCAGGCCGGCGCGCGGTACGTCGCCAGCCTCGCGTGCAGTGGCAGTGGGGAGGGCCCGCCCTCGGGTCCCGCCGAGCAGACCTCGCAGATCGTCTTCCAGTCCACCCGCGTGACCGGGACGCCGGACATCTTCCTGATGGATCCGGATGGCGGGAACGTGCGGCCCGTGGTGACGAGTGACGCGGTGGACCAGACGCCGGTGCTCTCGCCGGACGGCACCATCATCGCGTTCGTCTCCGACCGCGACGGCGAGATCCAGCCGGCATGGTCGCCCGATGGGGCGTACATCGTCTTCACCGGCTTCCGGAACGGCAATCAGGAGATCGTCCGCCGCAACGCCGGCGGCGGCTGGTCGCGGCTGCCCTAGCCGCATGCAATCTCCGTCGGTCGGTGCTGCGCTCGGTGCTGCGCTCGGTGCTCTGCTCATGCTGGGCGCATGCGGGGGCGCCAGCGCGCCGTCGCCCGTCATTCGACGAGTGACCGTCATCCCGGCGGATCCGGTCCTCACGTTCCCCTCGACCGTCAAGCTGACCGCGCACGCCTTCGATGCGGAGGGTCGAGAGATCAGCGGGCTGCCGGCGAGTTGGAGCAGTGCCGATACCACCGTTGCGACGATCTCCGCTGCCGGTCTCGTCGTGGCGCGGGCAGAGGGCGCCACCGACCTGAACGTCACGATCGCCGGCGTGGGAGGAGGCACGCACGTCTCAGTGATCATGCCGACGTCCGCCGTCGTCGTGGAGCCGGCGCGGGCTTCTATTCCGCGCTGGGGCACCCAGCAGCTCACGGTGACGGCGACCGGCGCCGATGGGTTGCCGCTCTCGACGCCGGCCGCCACCTGGTCGGTGGACGATGCCAGCCTTGCCGCCGTAAACGCCGAGGGTCTGGTGAGCGCGCTCGCCCCAGGCACGGTCACCGTGACCGCGACGGTCCGAGGGGTCCAGGGGCGGGCGGTGGTGACCATCGGACCGGCTGCCGTGGCGTCGGTCGAGGTTCGGCAGTTCGGCTCCGTCCTCCCGGGCGTGCGGACCACAGTCATTCCCTTGCGCGCGACCGAGCCGTTCGAAGCGGTTACGTACGATGTGAGGGGCAATGTCCTCACCGGCAGGGCGATCGTCTGGTCGAGCTCGGACTCCGGAGCGATGGAAGTGGATGCGACCGGCCTCGTGCGGGCCGTCGGCACCGGGGGCGCGGTCATCAGGGCCACGACCGAAGGGGTGTCGAGCCCCGGCGTGGAGCTGAAGGTGCTGGCGATGCCGGCTCTGACCGGACTGGCCGTGGGCGACTTCCGCTCCTGCGCCGTCGGGACCACAGGCGAGGCGTACTGCTGGGGGAGCGGTACCCTCGGTGGCGAGACCATGCCGAGTGGAGAGGGCCCGGTACAGGTCGCCGGAGAGCGGCAGTGGGCGCAGCTCTCGACCGGCGACTTCCACACGTGCGGCATCACCTCGGCGGGGGCGGCGTACTGCTGGGGGAGCAACGACGCGGGGCAGCTCGGCGACGGGACTACGACCGGCCGGCCGACCCCGGCGCCGGTCGTCGGCGGTCTGAGCTTTCAGGCCATAAGCGCGGGCAGCGGCTATACCTGCGCGGTGACAACCTCGCACGAGGGCTGGTGCTGGGGCAGAAACGTCGCCGGCCAGCTCGGGACCGGCACTACCTCGCCCAGCCTCGTTCCGATTGCGGTCGAGGGCGGTCATGCCTTCGAGACCATCAGCACCAGCCGCATCGAGCTCAGCGCTTCGCTGGTCACGTGCGGCGTGACCACTGCCGGCGCGGGCTACTGCTGGGGCGCCAACCGGGACGGGCAGTTGGGGACCGGAGATTCAGCGGGCTCGGTAATACCTCGGGAGATCGCCGGCGGGCACCAATGGGCCGAGGTCAGCGCATCCAACGTCCACGCGTGCGGCCGTGCGGTGGACGGCAGCGCGTGGTGCTGGGGGGCGAATCCGTACGGCGCCTTCGGCAACGGAACGCTGGTGAGCGATCCCCGGCCCACACGGGTGAACGGAGGCCCCTACCGCACGATCAGCGCTGGCTACCTCTTCACCTGCGCCGTAGAGTCGGCCGGTGCGCTGGTGTGCTTCGGTATGAACGAAGGGTGGCAGCTCGGGATCGATGGGCCGACCCAGAGCGAGCTGCCGGTGCGGCCCGCCGCCGGCCTCACCTTTGTCACCGCGCGTGCCGGCCGCGCCCATGCGTGCGGACTGACAACTGGGGGGGTGGCATACTGTTGGGGGGGCGGCGGGAACGGCTCGGATGGCATCGGCACGGTGAAGACGCCGCTCGAGGTGGTCGGTCAGCCCTGATGCTGCGCCGCGGCGGTCGTTGCAGCCGGGGACCCGGCCAACGCCTCGATCCGCCCGGCGTCGCATGCGCGCAGCGTTACCTTCTCTCCCCACCCTCCCCCCGCAGCCTCCCCACCAACCCCCGCAGATTCTGGATCACGACGACCCGCGCCGCCGGACTGCTCCGCACCATCACGAACGTCTTCCCATCGGGTGAAACGTCGTAATTCGCGTGCGGCGCCGTCCCCACGATATCGGAAATCGGAAACAGCCGCGCCCGCCCCGTCACCGCCAGCCCCGGCGTCGTCGCGATCTTCGCGGCAACCAGATACGGGTTCTCCTGCTTCGTCTCCCGGTAGTACAGCTCCCGTCCGTCCGGACTCCATAGCGGCTCGTTTCCGCCGTCCACCGACACCAGCACCTGGTCCCGCTCGCCCGCCAGATCGCGCACGTAGACCTCCTCGCGGCCCGACTGGTCTGACACGAACGAGATCCACCGCCCATCGGGCGACACGCCCACGTAGCTCTCCTCGAACCGGCTGGCCACCAGCGGCTCGAGCGGGCCCTTGCCGCCGTTCCGGATGATCGCGGCGTCGCTGCCCGATGCCGCCTGCGCCGAGTCGGGGAGCTTCGGGTCCCGCCGG
>DASSBA010000240.1:0-13183 GCA_035699205.1 Gemmatimonadales bacterium | reverse complement strand
GTGGACCTCGGGTCCATGGTGCTGGATGAGGGCGGCCCGCGCGACACGCGGATGCGCATCGACCGGCGGGAGCCGCAGGGAGAGGACGAGCAGCGCGAGTTCCAGGAGATCCTGGAGCAGTTCAAGCGCGGGATCGAAGAGAACCTCGACACCGACGATTACGAGGCACACTACGATCTCGGCGTGGCGTTCAAGGAAATGGGGCTGCTCGACGAGGCGATCGCGGAGTTCCAGAAGGCACTCCGCGCCCCGGAGGGCCGGCTCCGCACGTCCGAAGCACTCGGGATCGCGTTCTACGAGAAGGGACAGTTTCCCGTGGCCGAGGCGGTGCTGCGCCGCGCGGTGGACTCGCTCGATGGGGGCGACGAGGCCAAGATCGGGCTGATCTACTGGCTCGGGCGCGCGCTGGAGGCCCAGGGCAGGGACGCGGAGGCCGTCACGAGCTACGAGCGCGCCATGGCCGTGGACATCCGCTTCATGGATCTGAGGGACCGGACCCAGCGGCTCTCGGCGGGGCGGCGTCCGTGAGCTCGCAGCTCGCACCGGTCACGCTCGCCGACCTGCAGCGGCCGGTCCGAACGCGGCTCGAGCGCGTGCCGCTCGAGCTGCGCCGGATCGTGGAGGCCGACTTTCCCCTGATCGCGGAGGTGAATTCCCACCTCTTCCAGATGCAGGGCAAGATGTTCCGGCCGACGCTGCTGCTCCTCTCCGAAGAGGCGACCGGCGGGCGGGACCCGCGGTCCATCGCGCTGGCCGCGGTGGTCGAGCTGATCCATCTGGCCACGCTGGTGCACGACGATTCGGTGGACCACTCGGTGCTGCGCCGCGGGATGCCGACGATCAACTCGCTGTTCAGCCACCAGGTGTCGGTCATCATGGGCGACTACCTGTATTCCCGGGCCGTCATCGAGCTCGTTCGCCTGGATGACCTCGAGCCGCTCCGGGTGCTGAGCCGGGTGACCAACGAGATGACGGTCGGGGAGATGCGCCAGCTCCTCGCCCACGAGCCGCTGGAGTTCTCCGAGGAGTCCTACGACCTGCTCATCCGGGCCAAGACCGCCTCGCTTCTGTCGGGGGCCTGCGAGGTCGGGGCCCTCCGCGCCCCGCCGGCGGCGCGGCGGGCGCTTCGGCGCTTCGGCGAGGCGCTGGGGATGGCGTTCCAGATCGTGGATGACCTGCTCGACTACACCGGCGACCCGAGTGTCACCGGCAAGCCCACCGGGTCCGACCTGCGCGAGCACAAGGTCACGCTCCCCCTCATCGCGGCGCTGCCCCGGATGGATGCCGCCGGCCGCCGGCAGGTGGATGCCCTGATGGACAGCGCCGAGCCGCCTGACGGCCGGATCGCGGACGTCGTCGCGGCGGTGACGGAGGCCGGAGGTCTCGACTACGCTCGGGATCGGGCGCTCCTGCTGGCGCAGCGGGCCGACGGGGAGCTCGATCACCTGCCCCCCTCTCCGGCACGTGACGCGCTCCGCGCCAGCATCACGTACGTCGTGGACCGCAGGCGCTGATGGCGGCCCCGCACCGGCCCGGGTTCTACCTTGGCATCCTCATCACCGGCTTCATCGCGGGCGGCGCGCTCACCGCCCTGCTCCGGCAGACGCTGCCGGAGAGTGCCGCCCGGACGTTCTTCACCAGCACCTGGACGGCCAATTTCGGCCCTGTTTCGGCCGACCTCCTGGTGGTAAACTTCACCCTGGGGCCGGTCGGGCTGCACGTCTCCCTGTTGAGCCTGATCGGCGTCCTCGTGGCGTACCTGATCGCGCGCTCGATCTTCTAGGGGGTCCCGTGGGAAACCTCGGCTTCACCGAAATCATGCTGATCATGGTCGTTGTCCTGCTGCTCTTCGGCGCCAAGCGGCTGCCGGAGGTCGGCGCCTCGATCGGAAAGGGGATCCGCGAGTTCAAGCGAAGCCTCTCCGATACGCAGGACGCGATCATGGGCACGGACGACGCGCAGCGGAACCTTCCGCCGCGCCAGATGGACGCGGCGGCACCACCGCCGTCGAACGCGCCCGCGGGCGAGCCGAAGCGCCTCTCGCAGTAGCTGGCCGTTGCCGGTGGGCGTGCGCGGAGTCACCCTGAGCACAGCGAAGGGGACATGACCCGGGTCATGTCCCCTTCGCTGTGCTCGGGCGCTCGCAGGCCTATGCCCCCTGGGTGACCGGCCCCGTCTGCTGCTGCAGCACCTGCTTGCGGTTGTCCACCACCTTGGCATTCTCGCGCAGCGCCTGGAGATAGCTGCGGACCCGCTCCTGTCGTGCCAGGTTGATCGTCTGCGCGCGGTACTTGTCGAGCTCCTTCAGGAAGGCCGCCGAGTCGGCCTTGGCATGCTCGAGGACCTTGATGAAGTAGATGCCGTCCTTGGTGTCCAGCATACCGCTGCGCTGGCCCACCTCCAGGCCGAACGCGGCACCCACCACGATCGGATCGGTCAGCGGCGGGTTGACCCGCGAGAACGGACCGAACTCCTTGTACGGCAGCTTCATCGAATCGGCCACCGCGGCGAGCGATCCGCCGGCCGTGACCCGCTTCTCGTAGGTCTGCCCGATCTCGCGGGCGCGCTCGCGCTTCTTCTCGCCGCGCACCTGGTGGGCCACCGCCGGACGCACCCGCCCCAGCGGCGGTACGCCGGCGGGCTGCAGGCTGTCCAGCCGGAAGACGTAATAGGCGATGGGCGCCTCGATCACCTGGCTGGTGGCCCCGGGCTTGGCCTCGAACGCCCAGATCCCGGCGTCGGAAACGACGAGGTTGCCGACCTGGACCTTGGTCCCTTCCTGCACGGGCGCCGCTTTGCCGATCGGCAGCCTCAGCGCGCGCGCGGCGGTGTCGAGGGCCGCCGGGTCGGCCTTCTCGGCCCCCAACCGCTCCAGGCTGTCCGCCTCGGCGTCCAGCAGGTCGCGATGCGCGCCGGTGACCTCGATGGGAACGAGGATGTGCCGGCCCTTGGCCTTGTTGCCCTTCCGGCTCGTGATCTCGATGATGTGAAAGCCGAACTGCGAAAGCACCGGCTGCGAAAGCGTATGGAGCGGCAGGGCGAACGCCGCCGAATCGAACGCCGCGTCCATCTGCCCCTTGGTCCACTCGCCCAGATCGCCGCCCTTGGCCGCGCTGGCGCTGTCGGCCGACTCGCGCCGGGCCACGTCGGCGAACGGCGCGCCCCCCGCGATTTCCGCGCGGGCCGAGGCGGCGCGGGCCCGCCCCGCCGCCGTGTCGGAAGCGGTGGTGAGCCGCGGGAGGGCCACGAAGCTCAGGTATGCGGTGGCCGGACGCTCGAACTCGTCCAGATGCGCCTTGTAGTATGCCTCGATTTCGGCGTTGCTCACGCTGACCGCCGAATCAGGAATGACGTTGCGCGGGATGACGGCGGTGAGGCCGATCTTGACCATCTCGTGCTCGTCCCGGTACCGCTCCCAGAGGGCGGCGTCCGAGAGGTACACGTCGGCGGTCACGACGCGGAGCAGCTTCGAGCGCTGGAGCTGCTCGCGGTACTGCGCCTCGAGGGAGGGGAGATACTGCTGCGCGACGCTGGAGGTGAGCCACCGCTGGTACTTCCCCATGTCGAACTGGCTGTCGGTCTGGAACTCGGGGACGTCCCGGAACTCGGGGGGCGGCGAGTTGCGGATGGCCTCCACCACCTCGTCTTCGGACACCGTGATTCCGCGCCGCTGGTACTCGGCGTCGAGCACGCTGTTCTGGATGAACTGCTCCCAGACCTCGTCCCGGACCTGCTGGTAGCCCTCCAGGCCCAGCGCCCCGGACGACTGCCGCTGCCGGGCGTCGATGCTCTGCTGGACGACCGTCTGATAGGTGCGCGCGTCAATGCTGCGGCCGTTGATCTTGCCGACGTCGGTCCGGGTCAGCAGCCCGGTGTTGCCGGTGATCCCGCTGAGGTCGACGACGAGCCAGAGGAAGAACGTGATGGCCACCACCACCATCAGCGGTTTGGCGGCGTTACGGAACGCTTGCATCATAGGTGAAACCGAGGCCCCGGACTTGTGGTTGACAGAGAGTCTTAAGCTTAAGCATGCCAACACCGAAGCTCAAGGCGGTGCACCGCTTGGCAGTTGACAGGCCGGGGGGTGGCCCGCTACTGTCACCTGACCCCCCGCACTGACCTGGACCATTCTCCACTCCCACGTCTCAGACCTGGAACCCCGGGACCCGGATGGCACTTAGCGAGATCGAGAAGCTCGAGCGCCGGTACGCCGAGAACCCGCAGGGCCTGACGTTCGCGCCGCTCGCCGAAGTCCACCGGAAGAACGGTGACGTCGCCCGAGCGCTGGAGCTGCTGCGCCCCGGCTTGACCGTGCATCCCGACTACATCCCCGCCAGCATCGTGCTTGGCCGCTGCCATCTCGATCTGGGCGAGCTGCCGGCGGCCGAGGCCGCCTTCAACCATGTGCTGAGCCTGGACGCGGAGAACGTCATCGCGCTCAAGGCGCTGGCCGACATCGCGGAGCGGATGTTCCGGTTCGACGATGCGGAACGCGCCCTGAATGCGCTGCTGGCCGTGGATCGGAGCAACGACGAAGCCCGGGACCAGTTGAGCCGCGTCGACGCGGCACGGCAGCAGGCCGAGGCCGGCGCGTCCGTCGCCCCGGAGACCCTGGAGGCGGCCCCGGACGTGGAGCCGCCCCCCACGCCCCGCGAGGAGCCCGCTTCCGCCGAGGCCGCCGCTCACGAACCCGCGGCCGCCGAGCCGGCTCCGCTCGAAACGATCGAAGTCGCCGAAGAGGCCGGCCTCGACTGGACCGCGGATGTCGCGGGTGCGGAGCCTGAGGAGCCGGCACCGCTCGAGCTCGAGGAGCTCGAGTCCGTCGATATGGATGCGACGGAGCCGCCGCCGGAGGGAATCCAGCTCGAGCAGCCGGTCACCCTCGAAGATGATGTCGAGCCGGTCGAACCGATCGTGGGCCTGGTCGGGCGGGAAGAGGACCTGTCGGAGTCTCCGCTGCCGGCGTTCGGAGGTGATTTCCGGGTCGAGACGGCGGAGGACATCGTCCTCGAGAGTAGCGGCAGCCGTGAGTTCCAGATGGCCAGCGCCGCCGAGGAGCTGCTCGTCGAGCGCGCGCCCGAGCCGGAGCCCGTCGGACCCGCGGTCGAGGCACCTGCCGAGGAGCCCGTAGCTGCCCAGCCGGCCGCGGATGAACCGCGCACGGACGAGTCCCTGGCAGAAGCACCGCTCGTAGAGGCACCGGTCGCGGCCGAGGTTACCGCGGAAGCCGTGTCGGCGGACGAGCCTCGTGACATCGAGGCTCCTGGTCCTGAACCCACGCCGCCGCCCGAGCCCGATCTGGTCATCACGGAGTCCATGGCGGAGCTGCTGCTGCAGCAGGGGTACCGGGCCGAAGCGCTCACGGTGTACCGCCATCTCGAGAGTCGCAGCCCCGGCGATCTTCGGCTGCTGCAGAAAATCAGCGAGCTCGACGCGGCCCCGAGCGAGCCCGCGCCCCTCGAGGTGGAGCAGCCCTCGCCGGCCTGGTCGGTCGCGGTGACCCGCGGCCGACCGGTCCGCGAGTTCCTCGGTGCGATTCTCGCCGCCCGTCCGCCGGCCGTCGCCGCCGGGCCGGCCGTACACAGCGAGCCCGCACGGGGTTCCGGCGGCGACGCCGAGGGCGCACCGACGCGCCCCGCGCATGACAGCCTCTCGCTGAGCTCGGTCTTCGGCGAGGAGTCCGCGCCGAACCCGCCCGCGGTGCCCGCGGCCGGGGCCGGGGCCTCCGCCCAGAGCGGCGTCTCGTACGACGAATTCTTCGGCGCCGCCGGCGCACCCACGGCGGCGCGTCCGCCGCGGACTCCCGACTCCACGAGCGACGATCTCGACCAGTTCCACGCCTGGCTGCAGAACCTGAAGCGCTGATGCGCATCAGCGTGCTCAACGGCCCCAACCTCAACCTGCTGGGGCAACGCGAGCCGGAGGTGTACGGGCGGACGACGCTGGCCGAGATCGAAGGGATGGTCCGGGAGGCCGCGGCGGGCCATGGCGTCGAGCTCGCCTGGTTCCAGACCAACCACGAGGGCGCGCTGGTGGACGCGGTGCAGGCGCTCCGCGGCGCGGCGGATGGGGCGCTCATCAATGCGGCGGCGCTCACCCACACGAGCCTCGCGCTGCGCGATGCGCTCCTGGCGGTGCGGGTCCCTTTCGTCGAACTGCATCTCTCGAACATCTTCGCCCGGGAGCCCGAGCGGCGGCACTCCATGATCGCCGACCTGGCGCTCGGCATGGTGACCGGCTTCGGCGCGCAGAGCTACCTGCTGGCGCTGCAGGCGCTGGTGGGCCGCCTGCGTGCCCCCTGACCGCCGAGGCGAACGCCAGGCCGCCCTGCGGGCCGTACTGGAGAGTGAGGGGCTGGACGGGCTGCTCGTCACCCACCTCCCCAATGTCCGGTACCTCACCGGGTTCAGCGGCTCGGCGGCGCTCCTTCTCGTCCGGCCGGACACCACCACTCTGATCACGGATTTCCGCTACGCCGCTCAGGCGCCGGATGAGGCGGGCGACGCGGCGCTGGTGGAGGTGGACCGGAAGAGCGTCTGGGAGCGGCTCGGCCGCCTGCTCGGCGAACACCCGGCCGTGTCGCTCGGCATCGAGTCGCACGCGATCACGGTGCGGGACGCGGAGCGGGTGGCCAGGCTCACCCGGGGCCGGCCGGTGCCCGTCGGCGATCTGGTCGAGCGACTCCGCGCGGCCAAGTCGCCCGAGGAGGTGGACGCGCTGCGGGCGGCGGCGGTACTGGCGCAGGGGGCGCTGGCCGAGCTGCTGCCGACGGTCCGCGTGGGACAGACCGAACTGGAGGTGGGGGCGGCGCTCGAAGCCGCGCTCCGGCGGCGCGGCAGCGAGTGGCACCCGTTCCCGACCATCGTGGCCAGCGGACCGCGGTCGGCGCTGCCCCACGCCCGCACGAGTCCGCGGCCGATCGGGGCGGGCGAGTGGCTGCTGCTTGACTTCGGCGCGCAGGTGGACGGATACTGCGCCGATCTCACACGAACCGTGGTGGTCGGGGCCCGCGCCGACGAGCGGCAGCGGACGGTGTACGAGCTCGTCCGCACCGCCCAGCAGCGCGCGGTGCGGCACCTGCGGGCGGGGATCACCGGCCGCGAGGGCGACGCGCTCGCGCGCGAGGTGATCGCCGCGCGGGGTTTCGGCGACGCCTTCGGCCACTCCCTGGGCCACGGCCTCGGCCTCGAGGTGCACGAGGCGCCGCGGCTCGCGCCGACCGCCGACGCGCCGCTGCCGCTGCACGCGGTGGTGACGGTCGAGCCGGGGATCTATCTTCCGGGCTGGGGCGGGGTACGATTGGAAGACGACGTGTATCTCGGGCCGGACGGGGCGGTGCTGCTCTCGGACGGACGGACGGAGTTGGTGGAGCTGCTCTAACCGGAGTCCCTGTGGCAACGACCGCCGATTTCAGGAACGGCATGGTGCTCGAGATGGATGGGCACCTCTACCAGATGGTCTACTTCCAGCACGTCAAGCCCGGGAAGGGCGGCGCCTTCGTGCGCACGAAGCTCAAGAACATCCGCACCGGCGCCGTGCTCGAGCGCACCTTCAACGCGGGCGAGCGCGTGGCCGAGGCGCGGCTGGAGCACCGGCCGATCCAGTTCTCGTACGTCGACGGGCACTTCCACCATTTCATGGACCAGCAAACCTTCGACGACATCATGCTGACCGCCGACGTCATCGGCGCCGACCAGCTCAAGTACCTGAAGGAAGGAATGGAGTGCGAGGGCCTGGTGCACAACGACCGGGTCATCATGGTGGAGCTGCCGAACTTCGTCGAGCTCGCGGTCACCCGGACCGATCCGGGCGTGCGGGGCGACACGGCCTCCGGCGCCACCAAGCCGGCGACGCTCGAGACCGGCGCCACGGTGCAGGTCCCGCTCTTTATCGAGGAGGGGCAAGTGATCCGGGTCGACCGCCGCGACGACAAGTATCTCACCCGCGTATGACGCCCAAGGAGATGAAGGAGCTGGCCGAGCTGCTGCAGAAGGTGCCGGGCATCAAGTCCATCGAGCTCCAGGACGTCCGGGGCCTGGCGGAGCTGCTGCGGGAAACGCCGGAGATCGGCTCCATCGAGGTGAAGGGGTGGTTCGGCACCGGGCTGGTGATCACCCGGACGGTGGCGGCCCCGAGCTTCGTGCCCATGCCGGCGGCGCACCCCGCGCCCGGTGCGGGGCCGCCGGGCGCGGAGGGCGAGCCGCGCGAGGCACCGCGGCCCTCGCCGGCGCTCAAGGAGATCAAGTCCCCGATGGTCGGGACGTTCTACAAGGCGCCGGAGCCCGGTGCCGATCCGTACATCAAGACCGGGGCGCGGATCACTCCGGGGCAGACCGTGTGCATCATTGAAGCGATGAAAATCATGAACGAGATCGAGGCCGAGATCGCCGGCGTGGTGCGCGAGATCCTGGTGGACGACGCGCAGCCGGTGGAGTTCGGCCAGGTCCTCTTCCGGGTCGATCCCAATGGCTGAGGCCGCCGCGCCGGTCTTCAATTTCAAGCTCACCATCGGCCAGATGGTGCAGCGGAACGCGTCCGACCTGCTGCTGAAGGTCGGGCGTCCGCCGACGGTGCGCGTGAACGGCGAGCTCCACATGCTCGAGATGCCCCCGGTCAAGCCCGAAGACCTCAAGCTGCTGGCCGAGCAGGTCATGACGCCGCGCCAGGTGAAGGAGTTCGCCGAGAAGAAGGAGGCGGACTTCGCCATCGGGGTGCCCGGCGTGGGACGGTTCCGGACCAACATCTACCAGCAGCGGGGCACGCTCGCGTTCGCCTTCCGCGCCATCCCGTACGAGGTGAAGACGATCGCCGAGCTGCACCTGCCGGCGGTGCTGGAGGAGATCTCGCTCAAGCCCCGCGGGCTCGTGCTGGTCACCGGCATCACGGGCTCGGGCAAGTCCACGGCCCTTGCCGCGATGATCAACCACGTGAACCAGAACCGCCGGGTCAACGTCATCACCATCGAGGACCCGATCGAGTTCCTGCACCGGGACGTGATGGCCAACATCTCGCAGCGTGAGGTGGGAAGCGACACGCTGTCCTTCGGGTCGGCGCTGCGGCACGTGCTGCGGCAGGACCCCGACGTGATCCTGGTGGGCGAGATCCGCGACATGGAGACGCTGGACACCGCGCTCAAAGCGGCCGACACCGGCCACCTGGTCTTCAGCACCCTGCACACCACCGACGCCACCCAGACGCTCAACCGGATCATCTCGTTCTACCCGCCGCACCAGCACCAGGAGATCCGGATGGTGCTGGGCACCGCGCTGCAGGCGGTGGTGTCGCTCCGGCTGGTGCCGCGGGCGGACGGGCGGGGCCGGGTGCCGGCGGCGGAGGTCCTGATCAACACGGCCGCGGTGGCGGACAACATCCGGGACATCGAGAAGGCGCTCAACATCCCCGACCTGATCGCCGAAGGCACGGTGTCGTACGGGATGCAGTCGTTCGACCAGTCGCTCATGAAGTGGTTCAAGGACGGCATGATCTCCTACGAGAGCGCGATCTTCTATTCGACCAACCCGAGCGAGTTCGCCCTCCGGGTCTCGGGCGTGGACTCGGCCTCCGACCGCACGTTCACCGGGATCACGGGTGAGGCGGGCGGCGGCGCGCTGGACCTGACGCCCTGATGTTCAAGAAGGTCCTGATCGCCAACCGCGGGGAGATCGCCTTGCGGGTCATCCGCGCGTGCCGCGAGCTGGGGATCGCGACCGTGGCCGTCTACTCCGAGGCCGACCGCGAGTCCCTGCACGTGCGCTTCGCGGACGACGACGTCTGCATCGGGCCGGCCCCGAGCCGGAGCTCCTATCTCAAGATTCCCAACATCATCGCCGCCGCCGAGATCACCGGCGCCGACGCCATCCACCCCGGCTACGGCTTCCTGGCCGAGAACGCCGAGTTCGCCGATACCTGCAAGGCGTCGAACATCACCTTCATCGGCCCGACCGGCGAGCAGATCCGCCAGATGGGCGACAAGGCCACCGCCCGCCGCCTCGCGGCCGAGGCCGGGGTCCCGACCGTGACGGGCTCCCCCGGAACGATCGAGGATCCGGACGCGGCGCTCGAGTTCGCCGAGTCGATCGGCTTTCCGGTGATCATCAAGGCCACGGCCGGCGGGGGCGGCAAGGGGATGCGGATCGTGCACGACGCCGACCAGTTCCCCCAGCTCTTCGGCCTGGCCCAGAACGAGGCGCTCGCGGCGTTCAACAACGGGGCGGTGTACGTCGAGAAGTACATCGAGCACCCCCGCCACGTGGAAATCCAGGTGATGGGCGACAGCTGCGGCAAGGTGGTCCACATGGGCGAGCGCGACTGTACCGTGCAGCGGCGTCACCAGAAGCTCATCGAGGAGAGCCCGAGCCCCGCGCTCACCGACGCGCTGCGCGACCGGATGGGCCGGTCGGCCGTGGCGCTGGCCGCGAACATCGGCTATATCGGCGCCGGCACGCTCGAGTTCCTGCTGGACACCGACGGGCAGTTCTACTTCATGGAGATGAACACGCGGATCCAGGTGGAGCATCCGGTCACGGAAATGGTGACGAGCTTCGACCTCGTGAAGGAGCAGATCCGCGTTGCCGCCGGCGAGCCGATCAGCTTCCAAGGCGATGGCCGGCGGCTCCGCGGCCATGCCATCGAGTGCCGCATCAACGCCGAGGACCCGTACCGCAACTTCCAGCCCTCGCCCGGCCTGATCACCGCCTATCATCCGCCCGGAGGCCCCGGGGTGCGGGTGGACACCCACGTCTACGCGGGATACACGGTCCCGCCGTACTACGATTCCCTGCTGGCCAAGGTGATCGTCCACGGGAACGACCGGACCGAGGCGCTCACCCGCATGGGCCAGGCCCTCGACAGCTTCATCCTCGAGGGGGTGACGACCACCATCCCCTTCCTGGCGCGGGTCATCCGCCACCCGGACTTCGTCGCGGGCGACATCGACACCCGGTTCCTCGAGCGCGAATCCCAGCTGCTCCGATCCGACGCATGAAGCTCGACGTGCTCTTCAGCCCGGCCGGCCTGACACCCGCGGAGGTGCAGGGCCGCACGGTGTTCGTCATCGACATCCTGCGCGCCACCACCGCCATGTGCGCGGCGTTGGCGCACGGGGCCAGGGCGCTCATCCCCGTGGGCTCGACCGAAGAGGCGCTCCGCCTGGCGCAGACCCTCGGCAGCGACGACGTGCTCCTCGCCGGCGAGACGAACTGCGTCCGGATCCCGGGGTTCCAACTGGGCAACAGCCCGCTCGAGATGAGCGAGCCGGCGGTACGGGGGAAGACGCTCGTCGTCACCACCACCAACGGGACCCGCGCGCTCCTCGCGTGCCAGGGCGCGGGCGCGGTGTTCGCCGCCTGTGCCGGCAACCTCACGGTGGCGGCGGAGCGCGCGCACGAGACGCTCGAGCGGGATGGCCACGTGCTCATCGTCTGCGCCGGCCGCGGCGGCGCCTTCTCGCTCGACGATGCCTACTGCGCCGGGCGATTGGCCGAGGCCACGCTCGGCGGCCGCCGGCCCCGCCGCGGACTCAACGACGCGGGCATCGCGAGCCTCGACCTCGTCCGGCGCTACGGCGACCGCTGGGAGCGCCCCCTCACCTACAGCCGCGCCGGCCGGGAGCTCATCCGGCTCGGCTTCCGCGACGACGTGCTCGACGCCGCGCGGCTCGACGCGTACCCGGTGCTCGCGCAGTTCCACGAACGCCGGGTGACGCTCGCATCCGTGCCGGTATGAGCGCCGATTCGCGCCGGCGCCTGGGAGCGATCACCGCGCTGGTGGCCGGCCTGTTCGTCGGCCTGACGCTCCTCCCGTTCCCGCTGACCGGGCCCATCGGCCATTCGATCGGCCGGGTGCTGTGGGGTTGGCTCGGCGCGGGCGCGCTCGGAATCCCCCTCCTCGGGATCGGACTGGCACTGGCCGGGTTCGAGCGGCTCGGTACGCTCGACATGAAGCGGTCGGCATTCCTGATCGTCGGGCTCAGCCTCCTGCTGCCGTACCTGGTCGGCGTGGTGGGACGGGTCACCGTATTCGAGATCAACAATCGCGGGCTGCTTGGCCAGGCGGTGGGCGCGATCCCGGGGTTCTTCGCCGTGGAGATCACGCGGGGCGTCGGCGTCGCCGGCGCGGTGCTGGTCGGGTTTCTGGCGCTCTCGGCGCTGACGCTGGTCACCTTCGCCTGGCACCCCCTCCAGCGGCTGGAGCGCCATCCCGAGGCGCCCGCGCCGCCGCGGGCCGCACCGGTCGAGGGGAAAGGCGACCCGAAGCGCCGGACCGGCAGCCAGGTGAAGGGGGACACCGCCGCGCCGCCGCCGGAGGTCGTGGCCGGACCGGGGGACGGGAACGACGCGGGGGCCCCGGCCCTCACGGGGAACGGCAGAGCCAACGGCAAGGGTCCCCGGACCAGGGCGCCGAAGAAACCCGAGCCGCGGCGCGCACCGGGAGAGCGGGACCTCGGGCGGGTGTGGGAGCTGGACAAGCTGACCGCGCCGCCGGCCAAGGCGCAGGACGCCGGCGAGGGCGAACTGGATGCGCTGCAGGACCGGCTGGAGGAGACCCTGGCCGAGTTCAAGGTCGAGGGCGACGTGGCCGGCCGCACCACCGGTCCGGTCGTGACCCAGTACGGCGTGCGTCTGCGGCCGGGCGTCAAGATGAACCGGCTGGTCAACCTGGCCGACGACCTCGCGCTCAAGATGAGCGCCCGCTCGATCCGCGTCGCGCGGATTCCCGGGCGGGACATGGTCGGGGTCGAGGTGCCCAACCCGAAGGCCCGCGTGGTGGTGCTGCGGGAGCTGCTCGAGGACGAGCAGTGGTCGGGGGAGGAGCGGCTGCTGCCGGTGGCGCTCGGCCTCGACCTCGAGGGCCGGCCGGTCATCGCCGACCTGTCGAGGATGCCGCATCTGCTGATCGCCGGCGCGACCGGGACGGGCAAGTCGGTCGGGATCAACGCGATCATCACGTCCCTCATCTACCACTATCAGCACAAGGAAGACCTTCGCTTCCTGATGATCGACCCCAAGATGGTGGAGCTGTCCATGTACAAGGACCTCCCCCATCTGCGGCACCCGGTCGTCACCAACAACAAGGAGGCGGCGCGGGCGCTCAAGTGGGCCGTGGGCGAGATGGAGCGGCGCTATGCGCTGCTGGAGGCCAACGGCGCGCGCAACCTCGGCGACTTCAACCGGAAGGTCGTCGA
>DASSBA010000239.1:0-3754 GCA_035699205.1 Gemmatimonadales bacterium | reverse complement strand
AGGAGCGGGTCGGACATCGACTCGCCCCGGATCTTCTTGTGGAGGAGCATGATGCCGTAGATCAGCCCTTCGGGCCGGGGCGGGCACCCCGGCACGTACACATCCACCGGGATGATGGTATCGATGCCCTGCACCATTGCGTAGTTGTCGAAGATGCCGCCCGACGACGCGCACGCGCCCATGGAAATGGCCCACTTGGGCTGGGGCATCTGGTCCCATACGCGGCGGATGACCGGCGCCAGCTTGAACGGCAACCGGCCGGCGCAGATCAGGACGTCGGCCTGGCGGGGCGAAAAGCTCTGCCGTTCCATGCCGAACCGGGCCAGGTCGAAGCGGCTGGCCGCCGTGGCCATGTACTCGATGGCGCAGCAGGCGGTGCCGAACGGCATGGGCCAGAGCGAGTTGCTCCGGGCCCAGTTGGTGAGAAAGTCGAGCCGGGTGGTGACCCAGTTGGGCGAGACCGAGGTGACGGTTGTGCCCGATTCGGCCCCGCGGTACTCGGTGGCGGGATTGGTCAATCCCATTGCAGCGCTCCGCGCTTCCAGACATACACGTACCCCACCGCGAGAATCACGATGAAGACGAACATTTCGATGATGAGCAGCCCCGCCATGTCGCCCAGCTGGCGGAACGCGACCGCCCACGGAATCATGAACACGGCCTCGATGTCGAAGATGATGAAGAGCATGGCGACGAGATAGAACCGGATCGAGAACCGCTCGCGCGCGTCGCCCAGCACCGGCATCCCGGACTCGTAGGGGGCGATCTTGACGGGGGTCCGGCGGTAAGTCGAGAGGACGTGCGACAGGCCCAGCATCAGGACCGCATTCGCTACCACGAAGACGATCAGGATCAGGACGGGGATGTAGGGCTGAAGCATACGCCTCGGCTTTCGTGAATTTTTTCACTTATCGTGCAGAAGGTAACCGACTTAGGAGGTCAATTCAACCCGCTCCGGATCCGACTATATTCCCCGCCCGGTGACCGGCTGCGCCCACCAATTCGAGGCTGCATGACCATCAAGTCCGACCGCTGGATCCGCCGCATGGCCCGCGAGCGCGGGATGATCGAGCCGTTCGTGGACGCCCAGGTGCGGCAGACGGACGCGCAGGGCCGGCGGGTCATCTCCTACGGGGTCTCGAGTTACGGCTACGACATGCGGGTGGCCCCCGAATTCAAGATCTTCACCAACGTGCTCAGCGCCGTCGTGGACCCCAAGGACTTCGACTCGCGCAGCTTCGTCGAGTTCGATGGCGACGTCTGCATCGTCCCGCCCAACAGTTTCGCGCTGGCCCGCTCGGTGGAATACTTCCGGATCCCGCGCGAGGTGCTGACCATCTGTGTCGGGAAGAGTACCTACGCCCGGTGCGGCATCATCACCAACGTGACCCCGTTCGAGCCCGAGTGGGAGGGGCACGTCACTCTGGAGATCAGCAACACCACGCCGCTTCCGGCCCGGATCTACGCGAACGAGGGGATCTGCCAGGTCCTCTTCTTCGAGGCCGGCGCGGACGACGTCTGCGAGACCAGCTACGCCGACAAGGCCGGCAAGTACCAGCGGCAAACCGGCGTCACGCTGCCGAAGCTCTAGCCGTCGGGATCCCCATGCGACACCTCCTGCTCCTCCTCGCGCTGGCGGCGCCGCTCGCGGCCCAGCAGCCGGATACCAACGCCCCCACCCAGGCGGCGCGGCCGCTCAACCTGCAGCCGGCGCTGAAGCCGCCGGTGGCCGACACCGGGATCTTCAGCCCCATTCCCCTGCCGCAGCCGACCGCCGTCCGGAGCGCGGACGGCGCGCCCGGGTCCGGGTACTGGCAGCAGCGCGCCGACTATACCATCACGGCGACGCTCGACACCGCCGCCAAGCGGATCACGGGCACGGAGCAGATCCGCTACACCAACAACTCGCCCGACACCCTCCGGTTCGTCTGGATGCAGCTGGACCAGAACCTGTTCCGGCCCGGCAGCGTCGGCTCGCTCCTGTTCCCGGCGGAGAGCCGGTTCGGAGGCGCCGGGTTCGCCGGCGGCTTCGACATCGCGACCTTCACCCAGACGGCGACGGCCGCGCGGGCCGCGGGGCGGGGCCGGAAAGCCGCCAAGCCGGCCGCCGCGGCTCCGCTCCGCTTCCGGGTGGACGACACCATGATGTACGTCGATCTCGCGACGCCCATCCCGCCCGGTGGAACGACGACCCTCGACCTGGCCTACGCCTTCAACGTCCCCGAGCACGGCGCCGACCGGATGGGGCGGGACGGCAGCCTGTACGAGATCGCCCAGTGGTACCCGCGGATGGCGGTCTACGACGACGTGCGTGGCTGGAACACCGATCCCTATCTGGGCCAGGGCGAGTTCTACCTCGAGTACGGCGACTTCGACTACGAGGTGACCGTGCCCGCCGGCTACATCGTCGCGGGCACCGGGACGCTGCAGAACCCCGAGCAGGTCCTCACGCCGGTGCAGCGGAGCCGGCTGGCGGCCGCGGTGAAGTCGGACAGCACGATGGCCATCGTGACGCCGGAGGAACTGGCCTCTGGCGCGGCGCGCCCCCGGCGCGACGGGATGCTGACCTGGCGGTTCCGCGCCGAGCGGGTGCGGGACGTGGCCTGGGCGGCCTCGCCCGAGTACCGGTGGGACGCGTCCGGTTGGGACGGGATCCTGGCGCAGGCCTACTACCGGTCCTCGGCGGACGCGACCTGGAAGGACGCGGCCAAGATGAGCCGCTACTCGATTCTCGAGTACAGCAAACGGTGGTATCCCTACGCCTACCCGCAGATTTCGGCGGTCGAGGGGCCGGTATCGGGGATGGAATATCCGATGGTGGCCATGGAAGCGCGGGGCGACGATCTCGAGGACCTGTACAACGTCGTCACCCACGAGATCGGCCACATGTGGTACCCCATGATGGTCGGCTCCAACGAGCGGCGCTACGCCTGGATGGACGAGGGGTTCAACACCTTCATCAACACCTTCTCGGAAGAAGACTACTGGAGGCGCGACGACAGCGACGTCCGGCGGCATGAAACCGGGTTCGTCACCTCGCTGGACCAGACCCCCACGGCGCAGCCGATCATGACCCCGGCCAACCGCTACCGCACCACCAACAATCTGGGCAGCCTGGCGTACATGAAGCCGTCGATCGTGCTGCTCGCCCTGCGGAACAAGGTCCTGGGCGCCGAGGTGTTCGACACGGCCTTCCGGGAATACACCCGCCGCTGGGTGTTCAAGCACCCGCAGCCGGCGGACTTCTTCCGCACCATGGAGGAGGTCTCCGGGCGCGACCTCGCCTGGTTCTGGCGCAGCTTCTTCTACACCACCGCCGCGCTCGATCAGAGCGTGGAGACGGTAACCGAGGGTCCCGACGGCGGCGCGCTGGTCACCATCCGCAGCCTCGGCGCCGCGGTGATGCCGGTCGAGCTGGAGCTGGGCTTCGCGGACGGCACCCGGCAACTCGTCAAGCTCCCGGTCGAGATCTGGTACGGCGGGAATCGCTACGTCTACGGGGTCGAGGCCGGGAAGCAGGTGGTGAGCGCGCGGGTCAATCCCGATGGGCGGTTTCCGGACGTGGTGTCGTCGAACGACGCCTGGACTGCGCCGGCGCGCGCTACGCCGTAAGGCCGTGAGTGCGGACGGTATCGAGGGTCGTGCACACCGAAGCCGGGCGCCGGCCGACGGGCACCCCCGCTCCCGACAAGCCGACAGTCGTCCGCGGGGGTGCCTGTCGGCCGGCGCCCTCGCTTCTAGCGAGCTTTGCCCA
>DASSBA010000238.1:0-5269 GCA_035699205.1 Gemmatimonadales bacterium | reverse complement strand
CGGATGGCGTACGCCGGCGTGCTGGGCGTCGAGCTGTTCGTGGCGAACGGAGGGCGCCTCTTCGTGAACGAGATCGCGCCGCGGCCGCACAACAGCGGCCACTACACCATGGACGCGTGCACCGTGGACCAGTTCGAGCAGCAGCTCCGCACGCTCTGCGGCCTCCCCCTGGGCCAGCCGCGGCTCCTGACCCCCGTCACCATGATCAATCTGCTCGGCGACCTCTGGCGCGACGGCGAGCCCCGCTGGGCGGAGGCGCTGCGCCTGCCGGGCGTACGGCTGCATCTTTACGGCAAGGCCGAGCCGAGGCCCGGCCGCAAGATGGGTCACCTGAACTGCATGGCGGAAACCGCCGAGGGAGCGCTCGCCCTGGCGCACCGGGCGCACGCCGCCCTCATCCCCTGACTCGAGGTCGCCACGATGTCCATGCTGCTCCCGCTCCTCGTCGCCGGCACCATGCTCGGCACTCCGCCGCTCCCCGCCGCGCCGGCCGCGGACACCGCCTGCCAGGTGCTCAACCCCAGGAACGTGCCGGTCGAGGGACGCAAGAGCCCGCTCGACTCGCTCACGTTCACCGTCGCCGGGAAGCCGGTGAAGCTCTGCTACGGCCGGCCCTCTTCGCGCGGTCGCGTCATGCTGGGGGGCCAGGCCATCCCCTACGGGAAGCTCTGGCGCACCGGGGCCAACGAGCCCACGGTCTTCTTCACCCCGGTGGCGCTCACCGTCGCCGGCATCGAAGTCCCGCCGGGCGCCTACTCGCTCTACACCGTGCCTACCGCCTCGACGTGGGAAATCATCGTGAACCGGTCGATAAAGCAGTGGGGCGAGGAGAGCAACTACACCGCCGCGGTCGAGGCGCAGGAGGTAGGGCGGGCGAAAGTGAAGAGCGAGCGGGTCGAGAAGCCGGTCGAAACCTTTACCATCCGGAGCGAGCCGGCGGCCGGCGGCGCCACTCTCGTGCTGGAATGGGAGAGGACCCGCGTGAGGATTCCGGTCAAGCCCGCGTGAGCGGGAGCCGCACTCAGCCCGCCAGCCGCCGTACCCCGGCTACGAGCCGGTCGATCTCGTCGGTGGTCGTGTAGCAGGCGCACCCCGCGCGCACCAGTCCGTGCGCCGTGAGGCCCAGGCGCTCGACCACCGTCGTGGCGTAGAAGTCCCCGTTCGACACGAACACTCCCTCCTCCGCGAGCGCGGCCGCCACGTCGTCGGTCGTGCGTCCTGCCACCGTGAAGCCGGCGGTGGGCGTCCGCGGCAGCCCCGGGTCAGGCCCGTAGAGTCGCACGCCGGGCGTGGCCTCGAGACCCCTCCAGAGCCGCTCGAGCAGCTCCTGCCCGCGCCGGTGCAGCGCCGCGAACGCGCGGGCCAGGCGCTCACGCCGGGTCCCCTCCGTCCCGCCGAGCGCGGCGAGGAAGTCCACCGCGGCGCCGGCGCCGACGATCCCCTCATGATTCAGCGTCCCGGTCTCCACGCGCTCGGGCGCGGTGTCGGGCGCCGGCGCCAGCTTCGGCAGGTCGAGCGCTTCGAGCCGCGCCCGCCGGCCATAGAGCACCCCGACATGAGGCCCGTAGAATTTGTAGGCCGAGCAGGCGAGGAAGTCGCATCCGATCGCGCGCACGTCCACCAGCGCGTGCGGAGCGTAGTGCACCGCGTCCACGAAGGCCAGCGCGCCGGCGTCGCGCGCGAGGGCGCACGCACGGGTGACGTCGCTGACGGTGCCCAGCGCGTTGGATGCCGCCCCGATCGCGAGCAGCCGGGTCCGCGGCGAGAACGCCCGCTCCAGGGCGGGCCAGTCGAGCTGGCCCGTGGCCGGCACGAACGGGACCACCCGGATCGTCATGCCGCGCTCGCGCTCCAGCGCGCGCCACGGCGCCACGTTGGCGTGGTGGTCGAGCTCGGTGATGATGATCTCGTCGCCCGGCCCCCAGCCGCGACCCAGCGCGCGCCCCAGGTGGAAGGTCAGCGTGGTCATGTTGGCCCCGAACGCGATCTCGCCGGCGTCGGCGCCCAGGAGATCGGCCAGGGCCTGCCGCGATTCCGCGAGCAGCCGGTCGGTCTCCTGGCTGGTCGGATAGCGCCAGTGCGTGTTCGCGTTGTGGTGCAGGAGATAGGTGCGCATCGCGTCCACCACGGCGTCCGGCACCTGGGTACCGCCGGGCCCATCGAAGTAGGCCACGGGGTGCCCGCGATACCGGCGGGCGAGCGCGGGAAACTGACGCCGGATCTCGGGAATCGACGCGGTCTCGCGGGTGTTGGCGGTCGCGGTCATGAAGAACCCGTCCTGAATGAGGTTACAGATCACTTGACGTATGATCAGCTAAGTCACTGATGTAGTGGCCGTTCATCTGCAACATTAGACAAGCGCTGGACAGATCGGCCCGCTCCGGCGATCGGAATATCCGGACCCGGCGCTGGTAGCCCCGGGCGATGCGACCGTCTAACTTCCGGGCCGGTCAGTCCGCCGCGCGCCCGGCCGGTCCGGCTGCCGCCGCGCTCCACAATCTGTCCTCGCGCCCACCGGGATGGCGAGTCCACTCTGCCCGGACCCTCAGATGCGCGTGCACGCAACCCGCCTTGCCAGGCGCGGCAGCCTCCTTCTTCAAACGGTCATCGGAATCGCCGCCTGCGGTGACGGAGGCTCGGGCCCCGTCGTGCCCGCCGCCGTCGTCCTGGACCCGGCCAGCGCGTCGTTTACCGCCCTCGGCCAGACCCGGCAGCTCGGCGCCACGGTGACCGACCAGGACGGGAACCCGATCGCGTCACCCTCGCTCTCGTGGGCATCGAACGACACGACCGTCGCCACGGTCTCCGCGTCCGGGCTGGTGACGGCCTCGGGTGGCGGGTCCGCGGAGATCACCGCGACGGCGGGCGCCGCCTCCGCCTTTGCGGCGGTGTCGGTCGTCCAGCTCCCGACCCAGCTCGAGAAAGTGAGCGGCGACGGCCAGACGGGCACGCCCGGGCAGTCGCTTCCGCTGCCGCTTACGGTCCAGGTGGACGACGCGAGCGGCTCGCCGGTGGCCGGGGCCACCGTTGAGTTCGCGGCGGAACCGGCCAGCGGGACCGTCCTCGCCGCGAGCGCCACCACCGGAGCGGATGGCCGCGCCTCGACCGGGTTCACGCCGGTGGCGCTCGGCCCGCAGCAGATCACCGCCACGGTGGCGAACACCCCACTCGCGGCCAGCTTCACGGCGACGGGCGTCTCGGCGTTCGCCATCGAGCTGCGGTTCCTCACTCCGCCCACCCAGACACAGCGCGACGCGTTCCTCGCAGCCCAGCAGCGGTGGCAGAGCCTGGTCGTCGGCGATCTGGCGGACGTCCGCCTCGACGCCGGGGCCGGCACCTGCGGCGACGACTCGCCCGCGATTCAGCGGACCGTGGATGACGTCGTGATTCTCGTCACGCTGGAGGCGATCGACGGACCGGGCGGCATCCTCGGCTCCGCCGGGCCATGCTACGCGCGTGACCCGGAATTTCAGACGGTGCTGGGGCTCATGCGCTTCGACACCGCCGACATGGACGTGCTGGAGACGGCGGGAGTGCTGCAGGCGGTGATCCTGCACGAGATGGCCCACGTGCTGGGCTACGGCACCCTGTGGCCGAACCGCGGGCTGCTTGCCGACGCGTCCCTCTCGGGCGGCACCGATCCTCACTTCATCGGAACGGATGCCACCACCGAGTTCAATGCCGCCGGCGGTGCGACCTACGCCGGCGGGCTCAAGGTCCCGGTCGAGAACACCGGAGGCGCGGGTACTGCCGACTCGCACTGGCGCGAGTCGGTGTTCGGGAGCGAGCTGATGACCGGGTTCGTGAACCCCGGAATCAACCCCCTCAGCCGGGTCTCGGTCGCGGCCCTCGCCGACGAAGGCTACGTCGTCAACCTGGCGGGTGCCGACAGCTATACGCTCGTCCCCTCGCTGCTGGCCTTCGATCGGGGTCCGGCGTTCGAGCTTCAGGGCGACGTGCTCCCCCTCCCGCTCCATGTCGTCGGCCCCGGCGGCGAGTTGATGCGGGTGATGTCGCGATGAAGCGGCTCGGGATGATCGCGGCGCTGCCGCTGGTGCTGGCGTGCCGCTCGGGACGGGCTGGAGACCCCCCGGGTGCCGACGGCTGTGGCCCGCCGTCCGGCCAGCTCGCCCCGGCCGCGTCGGCGGAAGCTCTGGCGGGCGAATACCGGCTGCGGCTGGTGGCTACCAGCGGCTCGAGGCCGGGCGCCTCGACCAACGGGCGCGTTCACCTGAGTCCGGCAGACGACTCGCTGCGGAGCCCGGCGCCCGTGCTCGGAATCCGGGACTCGCTCACGGTCCTGCCACTCCGCGGCGCGGCCGAGCTCGAGCCGGGCGCCATCGGGGCGACCGTGCCGGGTGACCCCGGGTCGGACGACCCGAGGGCGCCCGGCGTGCTCGTCATCGAGCGGCACTCCGGCCGTCCCGGCGAGCCGGCCTCCATCATCCTGCGCGTGGGATCGGACGCGAACCGGCGCGACGCCGTGCGCTTCGATGGCGGCTTCCTGGCGCTCACGGTACGTCGCATCGACAGCACGGCCTTCGCCGGGACCTGGGCCAGCGGGGACGGCGGCAGGGTTGCGGAGGGATATTTCTGCGCCGAGCGCACCGCGGACTGAAGGCGGACACGACACGGCGGGCCCATCCGCTCCGGGATGGGCCCGCCGTGTCGTGATGGAGGCGCAGGGAATCGAACCCTGGTCCGAGTAAGTATCCAGAACCGCGTCTACGTGCGTAGGCTCGTCTTCTTGCCGTCGCCTCGGGTCGGTGCCGAACCGACCTCCCCTCAGCCTAGCTCCTGAAGGATCTCACCGTTCGCGCCGGAGCGGCGCGGTCGGCCAGCCCGGGTTTGCGATTCGACTGGAGGCGCTCCGGGCGGGCTCCACCAGCCGAAGGCGCGTCAAGCGAGCGTTAGCTCAGCTTACGCGGCCAGTGCCAGTTCAGTGTTGGCAGTTGAAACGTTCCAGACGGTTTTACCAGGACTCTGGACCTGGGCACGCTGCCATTCCTTCATCAAACCCGTCGAAGCCAGTCGCCCCCGAGGGTGGTGCAAATATAGACGGAAGCAGGGAAGGACGGAAGGACGGAGGGGCGGAGGGGCGGAACGTCGCATCCGGGCGGCACTGTCATCCCGAGCGGGGCGCGGGATCTTGCCGGGGCGAGCTCGACGGCCGGATCAGGGAGCAGGCTTCTTACTGGACGCATCACGGGGGCGGCCGCGCCCGGATCTGCGCCGTCCTCCGCTACTATTCACGCCCATGACATCCCCC
>DASSBA010000237.1:0-1158 GCA_035699205.1 Gemmatimonadales bacterium | reverse complement strand
CTGCTCGCTCCGATTGCTCTGGCTCGTGGAGCCGCTCTTCGAGCTCTCGTGCTTCACAGTGCGTTCCTTCTCGCACCGACAGTCCCCGTGCTCACGGCCACCGGAGCCGCTTTGCACCGTGTTCTCCTGCTGGTTCGCCTGGCCGGTATTGGCGTTGTTGGCGTTCCCTTGCTGGACGTCGCCCTGCGTACCAACGTTCACGTTCTGCACGTTCGCCTGCGGGGCGATCGGAACGACCTGAATCTGCTTCTGGTCGTTCTCGTTCGTCTGGCCGGAATGGCTGGTCTGGCTCTGACCGCCATCGCTCGCCTGCGTGTTCTCCTGCTGGCTCGCCTGGCCGGTATTCGCGTTGTTGGCGTTGCCTTGCTGGATGCTGCTCTCGTGGTTTCCGTCGTCCGGAATCAGCGAGCTCGTGCTGTTGCCGTCCCGCGTGGTCCCGCCGACGTTGACGTTCTGCAGGTTGGCCTGCGGCGCGATCGGCACGATCTGGGCCTGTGCCTGGTTGCTCGAGTTCTCCTGGTCGCCGAGCGGGAGCCCGAGCCCGGAGGCTCCGGCGGTCCCCGCCGCCGCCAGCGCGAACAGCATTGCCGCGATGGCCGCCATCAAATGGCGTGTCACGTACATCTCCTTTCGGTTTCTCGAACGTCTTATGACCGGGCCCAAAGCACCGGGGCCCGGTGAACTGGCAGCGCGCGGCGCGGCTAGCCGGGGCGTTCGAGCAGGGAGACGTACAACGGCGCCCGCATGGGGGCCGGTGCGAGCCGGAGCCTTCGGCCCACCCCCTGGGCCGCCAGATAGAAAGCGGCCGCAAGCGCCAAGAGCAGTGCGAAGAAGAAGGTGACTGGGTTGAGACCGCCGCCGGGGCCGCCTCCGCCCGTCGGCGGCGCGAACGGCGCCGGGACAGAGCGGGGAGCCGCGGCGGGCTCGTCGCCGGTCTGACCGCGAGTCGCGCCCGGCGCGAAGAAGTCCGCGAGCCCGGCGACCGGCGAGTGCCCGGACGGGGCGAGGACCGGCGAATCCGTGGAAGATGAGCGGGAGTCGGCATGCACCCGCGTGCCGCCTCCGGTGGTGGCATCCGGCGCCTGCGTCGGAGAAGTCGTCGTCGCGACCGCGCCGGTGGACGAGGCGCCGGCGGAGGTGTTCGCAGGGGCCGCGTCG
>DASSBA010000236.1:0-13307 GCA_035699205.1 Gemmatimonadales bacterium | reverse complement strand
CAGCGTGATCGACGTGGCCGGGCTCCCGGGCCTGGCGTCGCGGCAGGCTCGCGTCGAGGCGGTGCAGGACACCATCGCCCGGCTGGACGCCGCCACCGACAGCGCCAAGAAGGAGCTGGCCCGCGGCACGGTCGAAGACCTCCGCAAGCGGCTCGACACCTACCGCGGGAGCCTGGCCCTGCTGCGCCGGCTGGTGCCGGAGCGGAACGAGGTGCCCAACCTGCTCGACGACATCTCGACCCGCAGCAAGATCCGCGGCGTGACGCTGTCCCAGGTGGTCCCGCTTCCGGTCGAGCCCGGCCCGGTGCCGTTCGACACCTACAAGTACAACATGTCGGTCATCGGACACTACGATCAGATCGGCGCGTTCCTGGCCGACGTGTCCAGCCTGCAGCGGATCATCGTGCCCTACGCGCTCTCGGTGGCGCCCGCCGCGGCAGGCGCCGCCAAGGCGTTGAATGACACGAGCGGATCGCTGCTCGAGGCCAAGTTCCAGGTCCGGACCTACGTCAAGTCTTCCAGCGAGGAGGGAGAGGCCAGTGGCACGTAACCCGTGGTTCGGACTCGCGCTGCTCGCCCTGGTGGCGGCCGCCGGATCCGGCGGGAGCGAGGTGGCGGCGGCGCAGTCCCCCGCCACCGCCCACACGCTGCTCGCGAACGTGCGGGCGCGCACCGACACCATCCAACGGAAGCGCGAGCGGAGTATCGACGTGGCGGGCAGCACTGCCGCGCCCGCAGACTCCAGCCCCCGTGCCTCGCTCGCGGCCACCCCGACCGCCACGGCGGCGCCGGCCTCGGCGGCGAAGTCCGACTCGCTCAACCAGGACGCCGAGTCGGCGCTGGCCGACTCGGTGCAGCGCGCGCGGGAGATCGACGTGATGCGCGAGTCGTTCGCCTACGCGGGCGGCACGCGCGACCCCTTTGCATCGCTCATCAACGCCAACAAGACCGGGCCCGAGATCGCCGATCTCGACCTCGTGGGCGTCTATCTGGATCTCCGCACGCCGTCCAACAACGTGGTCGTGCTGCGGGAGAGGGCCTCCTCCAAGCGTCACAAGATGCGGGTGGGGGATCAGTTGGGGCGCGCGCGGCTCGTGCAGATCCGCTCACGCGACGCGGTGTTCAAAATTCAGGACTTCGGGTTCGAGCGCCAGGAAACTCTCTCGCTGCGCAAGCAGGAGGTCGAGACGCCATGACGGGATTGTATCGCTTGATGCTGGTCGCCGCCGCGGCCCTCGGGGCCGCCACCCCGCTCCGGGCCGAGGGCCCGGGGAGCGGAGAGGTGACCGCCGTGAGTCTGGCGCCGGCCGCCGGCAAGACCGAGGTGGTCGTGGCCGTCCGGGGGGCCGTGGACGTGCGCGACTTCCTGCTGACCTCGCCTGACCGCCTGGTGCTCGACGTGGTGGGCGCGAAGCTCGGCACCACCAGCGCGAGCCTGTACGACGGGCTCAAGCGGGGCGGCGTGCTCAACCTTCGCTATTCGCAGTTCCGCCCCGACGTCGTGCGCATCGTGATCGACCTCGAGGGGCCGGAGACCTACACGGTCGATCGCTCCGACAACGCCATCCGGGTGAGCTTCGGCGACGGCCAGCGGTTCCAGGCCTGGTCGTCCACCGACGCCGTCGCGGCGCCGGCGGCTGAGCCGGCCACCGACGAGGCCTCCGCCGCCCCCTCGGCCGAGCAGGCGCCCGTGCGGAAGCCCGAGGTGGGCCTCCGGAACGCCGCCATGCTGGTCCGGGCCGACGAGCCGCGCATCACCGTCACCTGGGACCGTGCGAGCATCGGGGACGTGGTGGCCGGCTTCGCCGCGTTCAGCGGCCGCACGATCATCCTGGGCAAGGACGTGAAGGGCGAAGTCAATGCCGAAATCAAGAACCAGCCCTGGCCCCAGGCCTTCCAGGCGGTTCTTGCATCCCAGGGGCTCTCAGCCCAGGAGATGGCCGGCGGGATCATCCGGGTGGATGCGCCCTCGGCGCTCGCGGCACTCGACTCGCTCGAGCCGCTGGAGACGAGCATCGTCCGGATCAACTATGCCCAGGCCGGCTCGCTCGCCAAGACGGTCGAAAGCATCCTGACCAAGAACCGCGGCCGGGTGGTAGCCGACACCGGCTCCAACGCGCTGATCCTGACCGACACGCGGAGCAAGATCGCCAGCGTCACCGACTTCGTGCGCGGACTCGATGTCCGGACACCGCAGCTCTCGATTCAGGCCAAGATCATCTTCGTAGACCGGACGGACGTCGAGCAGCTTGGCCTCAAGTACGACCTCGGCAGCAAGACCCAGTTCTTCAACCGCCTGGTCCAGCGGCCCGATCCGTCCAATCCCGGCGAAATGTTCGACCGGAACGTCAACGTCATCGATCTGGGCGGTAACTCCGTGGCGGCCGTTGGGAATGCCACCGCCGAGGTACCCAACTCCGCGCTCGACCTGATCTACTCGACCAGCATCGGCGGCTTTGCGCTGACCACGTTCCTGAGCGCGCTCGAACGCACCGAGCTCGCCGACATCCAGGCGGAGCCGGTCATCTCCACGTTGGACAACCGCCAGGCGGACATCCTGGTCGGTGAGGAGACGCCGGTCCGCGTCATCGACGCCAACTCGAGCTCCAGCGGGACGGCCCGAGCCAATGTCCAGTTCAAGGAAACGGGCATCCGTCTCACGGTCACCCCGCACGTGACCAACAACCGCCAGGTGTTGATGCAGCTCCACACCGAACGGTCGGCCATCCAGCCGCTCGCGGCCGCGGACCTCGGCTTCATCTTCCAGAAGCAGAAGGCCGACAACCAGCTCCTCGTCAACGACGGCGAGACGGCGGTCATCGGCGGCCTGACGGTCACCCAGGTCACCAAGACGCGATCGGGCATCCCGTTGCTGGGAAGTCTCCCCATCGTCGGCAGGCTCTTCAGCTTCACGAGCGATACGGAAAACCGGCGCGACCTCATTATCTTGGTCACACCCCGGATCACCGACGACGGCGCCTCGGAGCAGTAGCCGCCAACGCGCGGAGCGTCCGAGCACCACGGCGGGAATGAGCCCGGCGCAGGCCGGGCTCGTTCGTTTGCCGCCATGCGAGGGTGACTCGGCAATCGGAACGCAGGGAGGTCCCGTGCACCTGACATTTTTCACGGCCGGCGAATCGCACGGCAAGGCGCTCGTAGCCCTGGTGGAGGGCCTCCCCGCCGGACTGCCGGTCAGCGCCGAATGGGTGGACCGCGAGCTCGTGCGCCGCATGCAGGGCTACGGCCGCGGGGCACGGATGAAGATCGAGCGCGACCACATCGAGTGGCTCTCCGGCGTGCGCGCGGGCGAGACGCTCGGCACCCCCGTGGCGATGCTCATCCCCAACCGGGACTGGGCCAACTGGGAAGACGTGATGGCGTACGAAGCGGAGCAGCCGGGCGAGCTCCGCCGCCGGCGCGTCACCCGCCCGCGGCCCGGCCACGCCGATCTCGTCGGCGTCCTCAAGTACGACCGGGTAGACGCCCGTGATATCCTGGAGCGCGCCAGCGCCCGCGAGACCACCGCGCGGGTCGCGGCCGGCGCGTTGGCGCGGCGCCTGCTCGACGAGTTCGGCGTCGAGGTCGGCAGCCACGTCGTGTCCCTCGGCGGCATCGCGGCGGCGCGGCCGGCCGAGCTTCCCGTGCCGCTCAACGACGCCGCCGACCGCTCCGAGGTGCGCGTGCTCGACCCGTCGGTCGAGGCCGAGATCATCCGCCGCATCGATGCCGCCAAGAAGGCCGGCGACACCCTCGGCGGCGAGGTCGAGGTGGTGGCGCGCGGGGTGGTGGTCGGCCTCGGCAGCCACGTGAGCTGGGACCGGAAGCTGGACGGGCGACTGGCAGGCATGCTCATGTCGATCCCGGCCGTCAAGGCGGTAGAGATCGGCATGGGCGTGGAGGCCGCGCGCCGGCCCGGCTCCCAGGTGCACGATCCCATAGACGCGGCCTCCAGCGCGCCCCCGCCCGAGCCCGGCGACCGCCGCGCCGGATTCCGCCGCCGCACCAACAACGCCGGCGGGCTCGAGGGCGGGATCACCACGGGGGAGCCGCTGGTTATCCGGGTCGCGATGAAGCCGATCAGCACCCTCATGTCCCCGCTTCCGACGGTGGATCTCGCCACCGGTGGCCCCGCCAATGCCCAGAGCGAGCGTTCGGACGTCACCGCCGTTCCGGCCATGGGGGTCATCGCCGAGGCGCTCACGGCGCTGGTGCTGGCGGACGCGATGCTCGAGAAGTTCGGGGGCGACTCGCTCGGCGAGATGCGCCGCAACTTCGACGGCTACGTCGCCGCGCTCGGCGCGCGGTGGGGCCCGCTGCGGGACCAGGTGGAGGGCTGAGGTGAGGCGCCACGTCATGCTGGTGGGCCTCCCGGGCTCCGGGAAGAGCACCGTCGGCCGGCTGGTGGCCGAAGGGCTCCCGGCGCCGCTGCTGGACATCGACAGCATCCTGGTCCGGCAGATGGGAATGCCCGTCGCCCAGATATTCGGGATGGTGGGAGAGCCGAGGTTCCGGGCCATGGAGCGGGACGCGGTGGCTACGGCGCAGGCGCGGGAGCCCGCGGTGATCGTCCCGGGCGGGGGATGGGCCGCCCAGCCCGGCCAGATGGAGTCGGCCAGGCAGGGCTGCCTCATTATGTATCTCAAATGCCTGGTGACGACCGCCGCCCACCGCACCGAGCAGGGCGAGGCCCGGCCGCTCCTGGTGGGGGCGGATCCGCTGGAGCAGGTGCGGGCCCTGCTGGCGGCCCGGGAACCGTTCTACAAGCTCGCTCATTATGAGGTCGCGGCGGACAGGAAGGACCCGGCAGTGGTGGCGGAGGAGGTCATCCGGCTGGCGCGGGCGCATGGGGGGTGGTAGCTGGGGGCCGCGAAGGCGTCCTGACACGAGTGACCGTCCCGAGTCATCCTGAGCGGAGCGAAGGAGCCATGACCCGAGGCATGGCTCCTTCGCTCCGCTCAGGATGACTCGCTGCGAGCAACCCGTTGTCCCACAAAGAGTTACAAAGCTCCGCCTTGCGCCGCCCCGGCTACGCGGATTTCTTGCACCCACCGACGTTGACCGTTCGATGACTCCAGCAGGCATAGTGTACTCATGGCGACCAGACCCAGACGAGCAGCAAAACCCCGCGCCAAGCCCGGCAAGAAGGCCGCGGCCCCCGCGGCGCCCAGGAAGGGCGGCGCCAAGGCGGCCACGCCCCGCGCCAGGGCCGGGAAGGGGAGCGCGCTGGTCATCGTCGAGTCGCCCACCAAGGCCAAGACCATCGGGAAATACCTGGGCGCCGGCTACGACGTGAAGGCCACCATCGGCCATCTGCGGGACCTCCCGACCCGCGAGCTCGGCGTGGATGTGGAGCGCGGGTTCGAGCCCAAGTACGTCACCATCAAGGGCAAGACCAAGACCCTCTCGGAGCTCAAGAAGGCCGCCAGGACCGCGTCCACCATCTACCTTGCCACCGACCCCGACCGCGAGGGCGAGGCGATTGCCTGGCACGTGGCCGAGCAGCTCAACAGCGGCGCGCCGACCCACCGGGTCCTGTTTCACGAGATCACCAAGGATGCCATCCACGAAGCCATGGAGCGGCCTGGGGTGATCGACGACCGCAAGGTGAACGCGCAGCAGGCGCGCCGGATCCTCGACCGCCTCGTGGGCTACAAGGCCAGCCCCATCCTCTGGCGCAGCATCAAGACCGGCCTCTCCGCGGGCCGGGTGCAGACTGTCGCCCTCCGGCTCATCGTCGAGCGCGAACGCGAGATTCGCGCGTTCACGCCGCAGGAGTACTGGAGCATCGAGGCGCTCCTGGCCAAGGATGGGCAGACCTTCGAGGCCGCGCTGGCCAAGGTGGGCGGCCACAAGCCGCAGCTCCATTCGGCCGAGGACGCGCAGGCGGTGGTGGACGCCGTGCGGCAACTGCCGTTCGTCGTCTCCAAGGTCGAGAAGCGCAACCGCCGGAAGAACCCGGCCGCGCCGTTCACCACCAGCACCATTCAGCAGGAGGCCGCCAAGAAGCTCGGCTTCAGCTCGCGGCGCACCATGCGGGCGGCGCAGGACCTGTACGAAGGCATGGACGTCGGCGAGGACAGCGCGGTGGGTCTCATCACCTACATGCGGACCGACTCGGTGCGCGTGTCCGACGCCGCCATCGCCTCAGTGCGCGAGTTCATCGGGAAGAGCTACGCCAAGCCGTACCTCCCCGCATCGCCCAACCGGTACAGCACGCGGAAGAACGCGCGGGTGCAGGACGCCCACGAGGCCATCCGCCCCACCGACGTGCGCCGCCGGCCGGAGCACGTGCAGAAGTATCTCGAGCCCGATCAATTCCGGCTGTACCAGCTCATCTGGCAACGGTTCGTTGCGTCGCAGATGACGCCGGCGGTCTACGACATGACCATCGTGGACTTCGATCTGGGCCAGTACCTCTTCCGGGCCACCGGCTCCGTACTCGTCTTCGACGGGTTCCACGTGCTCTACACCGAGGGCCGAGAAAAGGAAGAGGGCAAGACGATGGACGATCTCCCGCCCATCCCGCCGCTCGCCCAGGGCGACGCCGTCGAGGTCCGGGAGATCACCCCGTCGCAGCACTTCACCGAGCCGCCGCCCCGGTTCAGCGAGGCCAGCCTGGTGAAGGAGCTCGAGCGGCTCGGCATCGGCCGGCCGTCCACCTACAGCGCCATCATCTCGACGCTCAGCGCGCGCGAATACGTCAAGGTGGAGCAGCGCCGCTTCTTCCCCACCGAGCTGGGCGAGCTGGTCGAGAAGATCATGGTGGCCAAGTTCCCCGAGATCTTCAACGTCGAGTTCACCTCCGGGATGGAGTCGGAGCTCGACCGGATCGAGGAAGGGGAGCTGCTGTGGCAGGGCGTGCTGAAGGATTTCTACACGCCGTTCAGCAAGGCGCTCGAGGCGGTGGACCTGAACGCCCTCGTGGCCGACGCGCACGGACTCAACCCCGAGGACCTGGCCAAGGAGCGCTGCCCCAAGTGCGGCTCCGCCATCGAGCTCAAGACCGGGCGGTTCGGGCCGTACCTCGCCTGCGTCAAGTACAAGGACACCTGCGACTACGTGAAGTCGCTCCGGAAGGGGCGCGCGCCCGACCGCCCCACCGACGAGAAGTGCCATCTGTGCGGCTCGCCGATGGTCATCAAGACCGGCCGGTTCGGTGAGTTCCTGGCGTGCACCACCTACCCGGCGTGCAAGGGCACCCGCGCCATCTCGCTTGGCATCAAGTGTCCCAAGTGCCTCGAGGGCGAGCTGGCCGAGCGGCGCACCAAGCGCGGCAAGTCGTTCTGGGGCTGCATCCGCTACCCCGCCTGCGACTTCTCCACCTGGAACCGGCCCGTGCCCGACACCTGTCCGGAGTGCGGCTGGATCGGCATGGAGAAGAAGGTGAGCAAGGCCGAGGGGGAGACGCGGGTCTGCCTCAAGTGCGGGAACAAGCTGGTCCTCGCCGAGCCCGAGGAGGTGGCCCTGGCGTGAACGCCACCGTCGTCGGCGGTGGTCTGGCCGGCTCGGAGGCGGCGTGGGCGCTCGCGGAGCGCGGAGCTCGCGTGACGCTGTACGAGATGCGGCCGGCGGTGACCACGCCGGCCCATCACACCGACCGGCTGGCCGAGCTCGTCTGCAGCAACTCCTTCAAATCGGTGGACCTCACCAACGCGCACGGGCTGCTCAAGGCGGAGCTGCGCGCGCTCGGCAGCCTCCTGCTGCCCTGCGCCGATCTGGCCCGGGTGCCGGGCGGGACGGCGCTGGCGGTGGACCGGGAGATCTTCTCGCAGGCGGTGCACGACCGCGTGACGGCGCATCCGAACATCACGGTGGTACGCGAGGAGGTGGCCGAGCTGCCCTCACCCAGCGTCGTGGCGACGGGGCCGCTCACTTCCGCCCGGCTCACCGAGGCCCTCGTGGCCCGGCTCGGCTCGGCGGCGCTCGCGTTCTACGACGCCATCGCGCCGGTGGTCTCGTCCGACTCCCTGGATCACGAGCGGCTCTACGCGCTCTCGCGCTACGGCAAGGGCGAGGGCGACGACTACCTGAACGCGCCGATGGACGTGCCGGGGTACGAGCGGTTCCTCGATGCGCTGCTCGACGCCGATCAGCATCAGGGCCACGAGTTCGACGCGGTCCCGTATTTCGAGGGGTGCCTGCCGGTCGAGGAGATGGCGCGGCGGGGACGGGAGACGCTCCGGTTCGGGCCGATGAAGCCGGTCGGGCTGCCCGATCCGCGCACCGGGCGCGAGCCGCACGCGGTGGTGCAGCTCCGGCGGGAGGACCGGGCGGGGCAGATGTGGAACCTGGTGGGCTTCCAGACGCGGCTCCGGATCCCGGAGCAGCAGCGGGTGTTCCGGCTCATCCCGGGGCTGGAGCAGGCGGAGTATCTCCGCTACGGGAGCATTCACCGGAACTCCTACCTCAACAGCCCCGCCAGCCTGGGCCCGGCGCTCACCGCGCGGGACGACGACCGGCTGTTCTTTGCTGGACAGCTCACCGGGGTCGAGGGGTATACTGAGTCGCTGGGCACCGGGCTCATGGCCGGGATCAACCTGGCGCGGCGGCTCGAGGGCAAGCCGGTGATGGTGCCGCCGCCGACCACGATGCTCGGCGGGCTGTATCGCTACCTCCGCGAGGCGGATCCGAAGCACTTTCAGCCGATGAACGCCAATTTCGGGCTGCTCGAGCCGCTGCCGAGGGAGGTCAGGAAGGATCGCAGGAAGGAGCTGCTGGTGGAGCGGGCGCAGGGGGAGTTCGAGCGGTTTCTGGAGGAGCTCCGGTGATTGTTCAGGGTCGCGATTCACCACAGAGGCACGGAGGCACGGAGGTACACGGAGAACAACAAACATTTGTTGTTTCTCTCTGTGTGCCTCCGTGCCTCCGTGCCTCTGTGGTGAAGCCATGATCCGTCGTCGCCGACCATGTCCGCCCGGACGGAAGTCACGGAGTTTCTGACCCATCTGGACAAGGAACGCGGCCACTCGCCGCATACGGTGAAGGCGTACGGCCGCGACCTCGAGGCGTTTACCGAGTTCTGCGACCGTCATTATGCAGGCGCGTGGAAGTGGGAGACAGTGGACCGCCTGGGACTCCGGGGCTTCCTCGGCGAGCTGCAGCGGCGCGGCCTCTCCAAGCGCTCGGCGGCACGCGCGCTGTCGGCGGTGCGGAGCCTGTACCGGTACCTGCAGGAGAATCACGGCGTCCCCACCAACATCGCCCGGGCCGCGCGGGTGCCCAAGCTGGACAAGCGGCTCCCGACCTACATGGATCGTGACCAGACCCACGCGCTCTTCGAGTGGGCCGAGGCGCGCGCCGAGGGGGACGACTTCGCCGCCTCGCGCGACCTGGCCATCCTCGAGCTGTTCTACTCCACCGGCATCCGGCTTTCCGAGCTGAGCGGGATGAACCTGGAGGATCTGGACCTGTTGTCCGATCAGGCCAAGGTGCGGGGCAAGGGCCGCAAGGAGCGGATCGTGCCGGTGGGCTCGCGCGCGGTGTCGGCCCTCCGGCGCTATCTTAACCTCCGGGAGTCGGTCGTCGGCCGCCGCGGCGGCGACCGGCGGGCGGTCTTCGTGAGCCGGTTGGGTCGCCGGCTCGGCCCGCGGGGGGTCCAGCGGGCGGTGCACGCGATGTTCGATGCCATCGGCGGGGACAACCTGAGGGTGCACTCGCTCCGGCACACGTTCGCCACCCACATGCTCGATGCGGGCGCCGATCTGCGGGCGGTGCAGGAGCTGCTCGGTCACGCGTCGCTCAGCACCACCCAGATCTACACGCATACGAGCGTGGAGCGGCTGAAGAAGGTGTACAATCAGGCGCATCCGCGGGCGTAAGTCGGGCGTACGTCGGGCGGTCGGACGGTCGGGCGTGGGGTCGGGCTGTCGACAGGACTGTCATCCCGAGCGGAGCGAGGGATCTTGCCAGTTGGTCCCCGACGGCCGGCGAATTCCGAGCGCGGTCGAGTAGATCCCTCGCCCGCTCGGGATGACAGTTGACAGTGGGTCGGGATGACCGCGGCTCGGGATGACACTCCCGCGCCGGGCAGCCAGCAGGGAACCACCACAGGCGGACAACAGGTGATCCACTTCCACGGCACCACCATTCTCGCCATCCGCAAGGACGGCCGCGTGGCCCTCGGCGGGGACGGGCAGGTCAGCATCGGCGAGACCGTGATGAAGTCGCGGTCCAACAAGGTGCGCGCTCTCAAGGGCGGCAAGGTGCTGGCGGGGTTCGCCGGCTCGGTGGCCGACGCGCTGACTCTGTACGAGAAGTTCGAGGAGAAGCTCGACCGGTATCCCTCGAACCTTCCGCGCGCCGCGGTCGAGCTGGCCAAGGACTGGCGGAGTGATCGCATCCTCCGCCGGCTCGAGGCGCTGCTCGTGGTGGCCGATCTGGAGCACAGCTTCCTGCTGAGCGGCTCGGGTGAGCTGATCGAGCCCGACGACGGCATCGTGGCGGTCGGCTCCGGCGGGAACTTCGCGCTGGCCGCCGCGCGCGCGCTGCTGCCCGTGGCGGGGATGAGCGCCCGGGACATCGCCCAGCGCTCGCTCGAGATCGCCGCGGACATCTGTGTGTTTACGAACCGGCACCTGACCATTCTGGAGCTGCCGGCTTGAGTCGTGAGTCGTGAGTCTAACGACCTGCGGCGAGCCACGACCAAGGACTAGCAACTCACGACTCACGACTCACGACTGCCCAATGCCCGAAACCGCTGCCCCACCCATCGAGCTCCCCGACCCGACGGCCCCCATGCCGTGGCTCGAGGAGATGCCTCCGCGCCAGATCGTGGCGGAGCTCAACCGCTACATCGTGGGCCAGGAGGCCGCGAAGAAGGCGGTGGCGATCGCGGTCCGGAACCGCTGGCGCCGCGCGCAGGCGCCCGACGACATCCGGGACGAGATTACCCCCTACAACATCATCATGATCGGACCCACGGGCGTCGGAAAGACGGAGGTGGCCCGGCGGCTGGCGCGGCTGAGCGGAGCGCCGTTCATCAAGGTCGAGGCCTCGAAATTCACCGAGGTCGGCTACGTCGGCCGGGATGCCGAGTCGATGGTGCGGGACCTGGTGGACGCGGCCATCAACATGGTGCGTACCGAGCGGGAGGACGAGGTCTACCCGCAGGCAGAGCAGCGGGCGGACGAGCGGTTGCTGGATCTGTTGCTCCCTCCGGCTCCGCCGCCCGCCCCGACGGAGAAGGCGGAGAGGACGGAGAAGACGGACAGGGGGTCGGTGTTCGTCGTGGGCACGAGCGGCCAGGTCAAGGCGGAGCGGGCGGCTTCCGCCGAAGAGGAGCGGCGGCAGCGGTCTCGGGAGAAGCTGCGCGAGATGCTGGCCGACGGGCGACTGGACGACCGCGAAGTCGAGATCGAGGTCACCCCGCAGAGCTTCCCGATGATGGAGATGATGCAGCCGCCGCAGGGGATGGAGGGCACCGACTTCAACTTCACCGAAATGCTGCAGGAGATGCTCCCCAAGCGCACCAAGCGGCGCACCGTCAAGGTGCCCGAGGCCCGGCGCGTGCTGGTGGACGAGGAGCTCAAGAAGCTGGTGGACATGGACGACGTGGTGAACGAGGCCCTGGACCGGGTCGAGAACCACGGGATCATCTTCATCGACGAGATCGACAAGATCGCGGGCGAGCGCGGCCAGGCCGGCGGCCCGGACGTCTCGCGCGAGGGGGTCCAGCGCGATCTCCTCCCGATCGTCGAGGGCTCCACCGTCCAGACCCGCTACGGCTACGTCCGGAGCGATCACATCCTGTTCATCGCCGCCGGTGCGTTCCACGTCTCCAAGCCATCCGACCTCATTCCCGAGCTCCAGGGCCGCTTCCCCATCCGGGTCGAGTTGCAGCCGCTCACCGAGCAGGACTTCATCCGTATCATGACCGAGCCGGAGAACGCGCTCACCAAGCAGTATGCCGCCCTCGTCGCCGCCGACGGTGCGACGCTCGAGTTCACGCCGGACGGCATCGCCGAGATCGCACGCATCGCGGCCACGGTGAACTCGCGCATGGAGAACATCGGCGCGCGGCGCCTGCACACCGTGATGACGACGCAGCTCGAGGACACGCTGTTCGACCTCCCCGATCCGGCGACGAAGCACATCGTCGTCAATGCGGAGCTCGTGCGCGAGAAGTTGAAGGCGATCGTCGAGGACGAGGATCTGAGGAAGTACATCCTCTAGGCGCAGGTACCCGGCCACTTCTTGACGGGCTGGCGCGGGAAGTACATGGTAGTCCCTTGGATCTATGCGATCATTCGCAAGATGCGCAAGTAAATGGTGAGCGACGCCGCTGCGCGGACGAGTGGCTACCCTTGGGGATCAACGTGTCCAGTTTCGACCTGTAGTGCGATCGTGATGCTTCCTCCGGCACGCGTGAGGTGCAAAGCGATTCTACGAGCCGTAGCTCTCAACACGCAGAAGATGATATCCTATCGGGCGGTGCGGGCGAGTGGCTCGCAACGGTCTCGCGATTCGAGTCGCAGCTCCGCGCCTACATCCGGCGAACAACTTGGTGTCATGAGGAAGTCGAAGACCTGCTCGCAGAAACTATTGCTTTGGCGTGGTGCGAGCGCAGCATGATGCTCTCAGCGACATTAGACGAGAGTGCGCTGATTCAGCACGCGCGGCGCGCATGCTCGCGCTGGAAGGCCGCTCACAGGCGAGAGGTCGATCTGCCGGATGCGAACGTCATTCGTTCGTCGAACGACGAAACTGGTTGGCCGCTCGACGACCCGACATTCGATACAGGCATCGTGCAACTGTGGTTACTTAAGCTGCCTCAACAGCAGCGGGCAGCAGTCGTCTTCCGCGAGTTTCGCGGGGGAAGTTTTGAACACGTGGCGCGGTGTCTCGATTGCAGCGTCTCTGCTGCGAAAACCCACTATCAAAGAGGCATCGCAGCGCTCCGACGACAAGCTGAAGCGTGGAATTGCGAACGCGATCGTCTGTAGTCTTCTCAAACTTTTTCTGTCTTAATCACGGGAGGCACCACAAAAACAGTTAGAGTCTTCAACTAAGTTCGGGGGAACCATGAGGCACGCCACTGAACACACGCCAAGATCGACGCTCCGAGCGCCCTCATCGACTCAGCAGCCATGCTTGAGATGCCGATCGTCGTGGGTACTTGTTAGCATGCTGGTTCTCGGCGCGTGCAATGACGCGTCGATGACGGGCACGGTAATGCCTGTGCCTGACGCCGCGAGGCTATCGCAGGCGGTCGTGGGGGAGGCTGCAGCTGCCGTGGGGCCCGACGGTAAGTTTAGTCTAGTTGGTCCTCCGACAAATCCATCCCGTCGAGAGCTGTCTGGAGCGGAGGC
>DASSBA010000235.1:0-2429 GCA_035699205.1 Gemmatimonadales bacterium | reverse complement strand
TTCCGCAGATCCGCCTCCACCTGGTCCAGCCGCTGCTGCTCCGCTGCCACCCGCCTCGTGGCGTCCGCCTGCACCGCCGCGATGCGCTGCTTCACCGGCTCGACCTTGTCGCTCACGATGCTGTCCACCTTGGCGCGAGCCATCGCTTCCGCCTTGGCCACCTCCTCGCCCACCACGGCCTGGAGCCGCTGGGCCACCGCCGCATCCAGGTTGCTCTGCACCGACAGCCGGGGCGCTCTGACCGTTCCGCTCACCTGGGCGGCCACGTCGAGCCGCTTCAGCCCGGAGACGACCCGCCAGACCACCTGCTCCAGATCGTTCGGCCGGCGGCCCGCGCTGTCGAGCGCCCACGCCACCTCGTTCGAGCCGATGGACCAGCGGCCCAGCAGCCGTTCCCCGCGCATCGCGAAGGTCAGGTTGGCGGCGCCGGTGCCGGGGCTCAGGCGGAACGGCAGCCCCGGGAGGTCGAACGACGGGAGCTTCACGCCGCGGAGCCGGGCCGCCACCGAGTCGCGCACGTTCGCGGTCCGGTGGTCCACGACGGCGTGTACGTCCAGGCCGGCGATCACCGATCCCGCGGCGCTCCTCCGGGCGGATGCGACCATCGGCTTTCCGTACAATGCGGGCGCGGACGTGAGCCCCTGCACGCTCGCCGCGTAGGCGCCCTTCAGCAGCCCCTCCGCGATCGTGAAGTCCACCTGCCCCGCCTCGAGCAGGAACGAGGGCCAGGTGTGCTCCTTGGGAAACCGCACCGTGGTTCCGGAGGCTCGGAGCCGCTGAGGCCCGGGGTCCTCCCGCGGCAGCAGCCCCGGCGGCATGTAGTGGCGCGCGAGCTCGGCCCAGTACAGTGCCTGCTGGAACCGGTCCACGCTCACCTTGCCGAAGAACGCGTTGCCGAGCTCGGGCGCCGAGAACGTCGGCAGCTTGAGCAGCGATCTGGCGAAGGCGTAGTCCTTCTTGCGGGCCGCGTCGAGGTCCTGGACGCCGGCCCCAAGGAGCCCGACCCCCTGGGTCACGTTCTGCCGCAGCCCGCTCACCTGTTGCCTGGCCTGGTCGATCTGCTTCAGCGTCTGCTGCACCGACTGGATGGCCTGCCGGGTACCGTCGAGCCCGAGCGTGCGGACATCGGTGCCGGCCAGGCGGTCCGCGAGCGCGCGCGCCGAGTCCACGGTGCCCTGCACGTCGAGCGCCTGGAATCCCCGCTCGAGCGCCTGGCGGGTCGAGTCGGTCCGGGCGAGCAGTCCCTGCGCCGCCTGCACGGTGCCGAGCTGGCTCGGATTGAGGACGAGCTGCCTGACCGTGTCGATGGGCGTGAGCTGGAGCAGTGGGACGTCGAACTGCTTGCCCCACTCCCGCACCGCCGCGAGCGCCCGGGGCGCGAAGCCGCTGCCGGAGACCGGCCGCGCCGGCGTCCTGCGCGCCGTTCCGAAGCGCATCCCCTGCAGGGCGAAGCGCTCCACCACCAGCTTCTTCTCGGTCAGTGCCTCGGGATTGAGCTTGAGCACGATCCGGTCGGCTTCGACCAGGTTGCGCCGCGGCTCGAACGGATCGGCCACCTGCAGCCCGCCCAGATCCACCGACGCCGTCTTCGGAATGAGGTCGAGCCGGCCGACGTCCACCTGGGTGCCGAGCAGCTCGGTGCTCACCTCTTCGGTGGTCTGCCGCGCCACCGGCTCGGCGAACAGGATGACCAGCACGGTGATGATGGCCAGCAGCAGGAGCAGCGGGCCGATTGCCTTCCAGCGGAAGATCTTCACGCGCACGATCAGCTCGGCCGGAACAGTTTGTACACGTTGTAGACCTTCGAGGCGGTCACCGCCTTATAGAATTTCGATTGCCGCACCCGCTCGCCGATGGTGGCCCGGTAGCGGTCCACGGCCCAGCGGGCCGCGAAGAAGATCGGGACCGTGAGCACCACCCACGCCACCACGCTCCCGAGCACCACGGTGTTGTTGAAGTTGGTGTAAGGCACGAGCGGCGTGTTGTACCACGAGGTCCACAGCGGGCGGAGCGCGGATGCGCCGAGCAGGCCCGACCCGATCCGGTCGAACACCGGGTCGAGGATGAAGCCCACCGGCACGAACAGCGCCCAGCCGAGCATGGCCCCGCCGAACGACACGTTGAGCAGCACGATGAGCGAGAAGATGAGCAGGTTGTGCACGTTCATCAGGGGGGTGAGCCCGAGCACCGATCCCAGCGCGATGCCGAGCGCCACCTGCCCCGGGGTGCCCTCGGAGTGCAGCGTCTTGATGATCGACTGGATCAGCTTGAGCAGGGTGAACATCCTAGGTATCCTCCACGGCTTATGCCCCGATCCCGCCGCGCACCTCACGTGCACAAGTTCGGCGGTGCGTCGCTGGCCGATTCCGCCGCTGTCCGCCACGCCGTCGATATCATCCGCCGCCACCGCAAGGAGCCCACCGTCGTGG
>DASSBA010000234.1:0-10142 GCA_035699205.1 Gemmatimonadales bacterium | reverse complement strand
GCGGTGTAGAGGTTGTCGCCCGGCCGGATGGAGCCGTCCAGGTCGGGCGACGGATTGCCGACGGCGAAGATGACGAGGCCGAGCTCGCGATCGATCGCGGGCGCCTGCCAGACCGAGCCGCCGCCCGTCTTCCAGGTGTCGGCGTAGCGGGCGCTGTCGGCCTGCTCGCGCGCGAGGTCGCGGTGGAGATCGGTGCCGAATGGATCGGTCGCGCTCCACTTGCCCCACCAGCCGCCCTCGGCCGGACCGGGGATCGTGTAGAACCGCCAGACCTGCCGGCCGGTCCCGGCGTCGTACGCGGTCACGAAGCCGCGGATGCCGTACTCGGCGCCGCTCACGCCCACGATGACCTTGCCGTCCGCCGCGACGGGCGCGCCGGTCACCGCATAGCCCCGCTCGTTGTCGGCGACCCGCGCCTGCCAGGCCCGCCGGCCGGTGCGCGCGTCGAGCGCGACGAGCCGCCCGTCCAGCGTGCCCATGTAGACCCGCCCGCCGTACACCGCGACTCCGCGGTTCACCGGGCCACAGCAGTGCACGGTCGTGGAGAGCGTCTCGGCGTGCTCCCACCGCTTCCGCCCGGTGGCGGGGTCGAGGGCGATGACGTGATTGAGCGGGGTGGAGACGTACATGACGCCGTCGAGGACCAGCGGACTCGCCTCGAAGGCGTGCGGGAGACCGGTCTTGTAGCGCCAGGCCAGCCTCAGTCCGCCCACGTTCTCCGCCGTCACCTGGGTGAGGGGCGAGTACCGCTGATTGGTCCGGTCGCGCCCGTAGGAGGGCCAGCTCGCGCTGTCGGCCATTGCCCGCTGCAGCCCGGCCTCGGCGCTGGTTCCTTCCGAAGCCCCGAGCCGCTCGCGGCGCACCCCGTCGCGCCCGCAGCCGAGCGCGAGCCCGAGCAGGCCGGCGAGCAGGCACCGGTGGAACCAGAGGACGGTTGGACTCGTGCGCATCGCGGAACAGCCGGTTGACGTATGGGAGTCAATGCATCCAGGCCGCCGCTGCTAGATCAGGATTTCCCGGCCCCGCCGCTGTGAGTTGGATCACCGGCTCGCCGCGCGCCGCCGGTGTATGGTTCGCCAACCAATTGATGCATCGCTCCCTCAGGACAGGCCGTCGCTCATGCCCCGCCGCGCCCCGCCCCGACCCGACGCCGCCGACGTGACGGCGGTCGTGGACGCCATCCGCCGCATCCTCCACGCGCTCCGCAGCTCGGGCCGGCAGGCGGAAATGCGTGCCGGGGTCACCGGCGCGCAGCTGTTCGTGCTCCAGACGCTCGCGGAGGCCCCGGCCGCGTCGCTCAACGAGCTCGCCGGCCGGACGGTCACCCACCAGAGCACGGTGTCGGTCGTGGTCGACCGGCTGGTTCAGCGCGGCCTGGTGCTCAAGCGCCGGGCGGCGGACGACGGCCGCCGGGTAGAGCTCAGGCTCTCGCCTCGAGGCCGGGCGCTTGTGCGCCGCTCGCCCCAGGCGGCGCAGGGCCGGCTGATCGACGGCCTCCGTGCCCTGCCCCACGGCGAGGCCGGCGAGCTCGCCCGCCTGCTGCGCCGGCTGGTCCGGACCATGGGCGCCACCCATGAATCGGCGTCGATGTTCTTCGAGGAGGACCGGGGGCGCGGTTAGCTTTGGGCATGCGCACCATCATCGAGCCGTTCAAGATCAAATCCGTCGAGCCGATCCGGATGACCACGCCCGCCGAGCGCGAGGCCAGACTGCGGGAGGCCGGCTACAACGTCTTCCTGCTCCGCGCCGACGATGTGCTGATCGACCTGCTCACCGACAGCGGCACCGCGGCGATGAGCGCGGAGCAATGGGCCGGCATCATGCGCGGCGACGAGGCCTATGCCGGGAGCCGCTCCTGGTACCGGTTCGAGGCGGCGGTGCACGGGATCTTCGGCTTCCGGCACGTGCTCCCCACCCACCAGGGCCGCGCGGCCGAGCGCATCCTGTTCTCGACTCTCTGCCGGCCCGGCCACGTCGTTCCCAACAACACCCATTTCGACACCACGCGCGCGAACGTCGAGGCCGCCGGCGCGGAGGCGCGCGACCTCGTGATCGCCGAGGGGCGGGTGCCGTCCGCGCGGCACCCGTTCAAGGGGAACATGGACGTGGGGCGGCTCCGGGCGCTCATCGAGGAGGTGGGGCCCGAGCGGATCCCGCTCTGCATGCTCACGGTGACCAACAACTCGGGCGGCGGCCAGCCGGTCTCGATGGCCAACGTGCGGGAGGTGTCGGCCGTCTGCCGCGCCCACGGCATTCCGCTCTATATCGACGCCTGCCGCTTCGCGGAGAACGCCTACTTCATCAAGCTGCGGGAGGAGGGCTATGGCGCGCGCGCGCCGATCGAGATCGCGCGCGAGCTCTTTTCGCACGCCGACGGCTGCACCATGTCGGCCAAGAAGGATGGGATGGCCAACATCGGCGGGTTTCTCGCCACCAACGACGACACGCTCGCGCGGCGGGAGCGGAACCTGCTCATTCTCACGGAAGGATTCCCCACCTACGGCGGAATGGCGGGACGCGACCTCGAGGCGATCGCGGTGGGCCTCGGGGAGGTGCTCGAGGAGGACTACCTGCTCTACCGCATCACTTCCACCACCTACCTCGGCGAGCACGTGAGCCGGGCCGGCGTCCCGATCGTCCAGCCGCCGGGCGGGCACGCCATCTACCTCGACGCCTCCGCCTTCTTCCCGCAGATCCCGGCGGCCGAGCTGCCGGGGCAGGCGCTCGTGGTCGAGCTGTACCGCGAGGCGGGCATTCGCGCGGTCGAGATCGGCAGCGTGATGTTCGGGCGCCACGACGCCGCCACCGGCACCGAGACCGCCGCGCCGATGGAACTCGTCCGCCTGGCCATCCCGCGGCGGGTCTATACCCAGAGCCACGTGGACTACGTGGTCGAGGCCATCCTCAACGTCTGGGAGCGCCGCGCCGAGGTGCGGGGGTATCGGTTCCTCGAGCAGGCGCCGGTGCTGCGGCACTTCACGGCCCGGTTTGACCCGGTCTAGAGGCCGCCGGGCTCGACCTCGACGGTGTAGACCTCCTCCCGCACGGGCCGGAAGCCGCGCCGGATGTAGTTCGGCAACGCGGCCGGATGATCGAGGCTGCAGGTGTGAAGCCACACGCGCGTGGGCGACGTCTCCCAGGCGGCGCGCGCCGCCGCCGTGAGGAGGTACTTGCCCCATCCTCGTCCGATGTACTCCGGCAGGAGGCCGAAGTAGGCGATCTCGACCGAGCCGTCGTCGTGTGGAGCGAGCTCGAAGTATCCGGCGGGCGCCGCCCCGAACGTCAGCAGCCAGAGCGACAGGCCCGGCGTGTCCAGGTGCCGCCGGACCGCGTCGTCGCTCCAGCCCAGACGATCCACCCAGTGGAAGGCTCGCCCCACTTCGGCGTAGAGATAGCGATAAAACGAGGCGGGACATGCCGCCACTCGCTCGACCGCGGGTGCGGGGTCGGGCACCGGCCCGGGGCGTAGATCGGCGGCCGAGCTCAGCTCGAGATAGGTGCGGGTGACCCGGGTGAGCATACCGAAGAGTCTAACACGACAGCGGCCCCGGCGATGAGTTGCCGGGGCCGCTGCCGTGTTGGACCCTGGAAAGGGTTACCGCTGCGTGCTGGTGCTGTCCACGCCCATGCCGCCCATCGTGGTGTCGGTCCCGACGCCCGTGGAGGAGGGGTTGGTGGTGGTGGTGTCATAGCCTCCGGCGCTCGGCGGGGTGGTGCTGGTGGTATCGTAGCCGGCGCTCGGCGGGGTGGTGGTGGTCGTGTCATACGACGGCGTCGTGGTCTGCGTCGTGTCGTAGGACGGAGTGGTGGTCTGCGTGGTGTCGTACGACGGCGTGGTGGTCTGCGTCGTGTCGTAGGACGGCGTCGTCGTCTGCGTGGTGTCGTAGGACGGCGGCGTGGTCGTCTGGGTGGTGTCGTACGACGGTGTAGTCGTCTGGGTGGTGTCGTTCGATGGCGTGGTCGTCATCGTCGTATCACCCCGATCCGGGGCCGCGCCCGTCTCGTCGTTCGGTCGGTTGTGGCAGGCGGCGAAGGTGGCAGCCGCCGCCAGGATCCAAAGGGTTTTCATAAGTCGCTCCTAGTGTCGCCGATGTTCGTCGGCTGCGGGCCTGCTTCCGACACGGATTGCAATGAGGCCCCATATTATCAGCTTCCGGGCCACTCCACTAGGTCATGGATCACACATTTGGGGCGACCTCCGTCAGACCCTGAGGGCCTCCAGGTCCCGAAACAGCTCCAGGGCAGCGGGATTGGCCAGCGCCTCCAGGTTCCGGACCGGCCTGCCGTGGATGACCTCCCGCACCGCCAGCTCCGTGATCTTGCCGCTGATGGTTCGAGGGATGTCTTGTATCTGCAATATCTTACGGGGCACATGATGGGGGCTCACGTGCTCCCGGACGCGGCGCCGGATCCGGTCCCGAAGGCCCTCGTCCAGGACATCGCCTGCCCGCAACCGGACGAACAGCACGATCCGGACGTCTCCCTCCCACTCCTGCCCCACCACCAGGCCCTCGAGGACTTCCGGCAACTGCTCGACCTGCCGGTAGATCTCCGCCGTGCCGATGCGGACGCCCCCGGGATTGAGGGTGGCGTCGCTCCGGCCGAAGATCACCAGGCCCTCGTGCTCGGTGAGGCGAGCCCAGTCCCCGTGACGCCAGACACCCGGAAACGCCTCGAAGTAGGCGGCCCGGTACCGGGCGCCGTCCGGATCGTCCCAGAATGCCACGGGCATGCTGGGGAAGGGCCGGGTGCACACCAACTCACCGTCCCGGCCCCGACAGGGACGGCCGTCCTCGTCGAATACCTCGACCGCCATGCCCAGGCCGCGCGTCTGGAGCTCGCCGCGCCACACGGGGCCGACCGGGTTGCCGAGGGCGAAGCAGGAGATGATATCGGTGCCCCCGCTGATGCTCGCCAGGTGCAGGTCGCGTTTGATCCGGCCGTATACGTAGTCGAAGCCGTGCGCGGGCAGCGGGCTGCCGGTCGACAGCACGGCGCGGAGCGCCGCCAGATCGTGCGTGCGGCCGGGCGCAAGCCCCTCCTTCTCGGCCAGGGCGAGGTACTTGGCGCTGGTGCCGAAGACGGTGACCCGTTCCCCCGCGGCCATGTCCCACAGGATCTCCGGCGGCGTGAGCGGAGCCCCGTCGAACAGCACGACCGTCGCCCCCGCCGCCAGCCCCGACACCAGCCAGTTCCACATCATCCATCCGCAGGTGGTGAAGTAGAACAGCCGGTCGTCCGGGCCCACGTCGGTATGCAGGACCAGCTCCTTCAGGTGCTGCAGCAAGGTGCCGCCGGCGCCATGCACCATGCACTTGGGCAGCCCGGTCGTGCCCGAGGAATACATGATGTAGAGCGGCTGGTCGAACGGCAGGCGGGCGTACGGCGGGTGCTCGGCGCCGCGGTGCGGGCCCAGCAGCTCCTCCCAGGTCACGGCACGATCGAGGCCGGCCAGGTCGGGCCGGTCGTCGAGGTAGGGGACCACCACCACCTGCTCGATCGCGGGGATGCGCGCCGCCACTTCGCGAACGCGGGCAAGGGAATCGACCGCTTTCCCCCCATAGCGATAGCCGTCCGCGCAGACGAGCAGCCGGGGGCGGATCTGGCCGAACCGGTCGTGCACGCCATTGGCCCCGAAATCGGGGGAGCAGGAGGACCAGATCGCGCCGAGGCTCGCGGCGGCGAGCATGGCGACGACGGTCTCGGGCAGGTTGGGCAGGAAGCCGGCCACCCGGTCGCCCGGGCCGACACCGAGTGCCCCGAAGGCATGGGCCGCGGCGGCCACTTCGCGGCGCAGCTCCCGGCGGCTGAGCCGCCGCTGCCGCCCGCGCTCGTTCCAGAAGACGAGCGCGTCCCGCTCGCCATCGTGCCGCAGGAGGTTCTCGGCGAAGTTGAGCCGCGCGCCGGTGAACCAGCGCGGGCCCAGCACGGGGTCGGGCGGGGCCATCCGCTCGAGCCCCACCACAACTGCGTCCCACGGCTCGCGTCCGGGCCGTTCGTCCGCCACGACGCCGCAGAACCGCCACAGCTCGGGCCAGAACGCCTCCGGCCTGGCCACGGACCAGTCGTACAGCGACTGAAAATCCGCCACCGCCTCCGCACCCGGCGGTCGTCGCTCCCGCACACGGGCGATGAACCGCGTCATGTTTGCCCGCGCGATGCGGTCGGGATCGGGAGACCAGATCGGGGTCGTCACGCGCGACTCGTCGGGTGCAGTCACATGTCGGAGGTGGGCTTCACCACGGAGGCACGGAGGGCACGGAGGAACACAGAGGGACCGGGATACGGAGCGCATCGGGACGCGGAACCACCGCCACTTTGGTTGGTGTGTCCGGGTCCAAGGGACCTTTCCCGACCGGGAGCCCTCCGTGCCCTCCGTGCCTCCGTGGTGAACGACCGACCCGAATTCGGGCACGAGGCCGGCCGGGCGCCTCACTCCCAGCCGTCACCGGCATTCTTTCCCCTCTCCGCCTGCTCAACTCGTCGGCGGATTGAACTGCGCGTGCTGCGCATCCAGCCAGGACTTGTGGTACTCCGGATCCTCGATGGTCGTGGCCGCCGTCGCCACCTTGAGCGGCCGGAAGCTGTCCATCATGACGGCCAGTTCCTCGGTGTACTTGGCCCCGATGCTCGCCTCGGCCCGGCCCGGGTGCGGGCCGTGCGGGATACCGTCCGGGTGGTGGGTGATGCTCCCGAACTCGATTCCCTTGCGGCTCATGAATTCGCTCGACGCGTAGTAGAGCACCTCGTCGGAATCCACGTTGCTGTGGTTGTAGGGCGCCGGCACGGCCTCCGGATGGAAGTCGTACGGACGCGGGCAGAAGCTGCACACCACGAACCCGTCGCCCTGAAACGTCTGGTGCACGGGCGGCGGCTGGTGCACGCGGCCGACGATCGGCTCGAAGTCGTAGATGTTGAACGCCCAGGGGTAGAAGTATCCGTCCCAGCCTACCACGTCGAACGGATGATGGTCGAGGATGATCTCGTTGAGCCCGTCGTACTGCTTGACCAGGATGGGGAAGTCGCCGCGCTCATCGTGGGGCCGGAGGGCGCTCGGCCGCCGGATGTCCCGCTCGCTGTACGGGGCGCCTTCGATGAGCTGCCCGAATTCGTTGCGGTATCGCTTGGGCCACCGGACATGCCCCCGGCTCTCGATGATCACCAGCTTGGCGGGCTCGGCGCCGAGGTCGAGCCGCCACCGATGCATGATGCCGCGGTGGATGACGAGGTAGTCGCCCTCGTGGTATGGCAGGTCGCCGAACACCGATTCGAGCGTACCCGAGCCTTTCGCCACGTAGACCAGCTCGTCGGCCTGCGCGTTGCGGTAGAAGTGCGCGTCGTTCTCGTCGGGCTCGACGTACAGCATCGCGACGTCCTGGTTGAACAGGAGCGGGATCCGGTCGAGGGTCGGGCTGCCCCCGCGCTTCACCTGCGAGGTGCGAAAGTGGCGGTGCCGGAGCGTCTGGTCGGGGTCGGCCTCGTATTTCGTCTCCCGCAGCCGCCGCACGCTCTTGACCGTGGTGGGCGGGTGCGTGTGGTAGAGCAGCGAGGAGGTCCCCGTGAATCCCTCGTGTCCCATCAGCTCTTCCGCGTACAGTCCCCCGTCCGGCCGCCGGAAGGCGATGTGGCGCTTGCGGGGGATCTGGCCGAGGGTGTGGTAGATGGGCATGTGGCCTCCAAATGGTCGCGAGTCGCGGGTCGCGAGTCTCGAGGGCTATCCGCGTTCGCGACTCGTGACTCGCGACCCGCGACTAGAGATTCCCCCGCGCCGCCTGCTCCCGCTCGATCGCTTCGAACAGCGCCCGGAAGTTTCCCTTCCCGAAGCTGCGCGCGCCCTTGCGCTGGATGATCTCGTAGAACACCGTCGGCCGGTCCTCGACCGGGCGGCTGAAGATCTGGAGCAGGTATCCGTCGGGATCGCGATCCACCAGGATGCCGAGCGAGGCGAGCACGTCCACCGGCTCGTCGATCGTCCCCACCCGATCCTGGAGCTCGGCGTAGTATGACGTCGGCACCGACAGGAACTCGACGCCACGGTCGCGGAGCGCGGTCACCGTGCGGACGATATCGTCGGTGGCCAGCGCCATGTGCTGCACGCCCGGCCCCTGGTAGAACTCGAGATACTCGTCGATCTGGGACTTCTTCTTCCCCGCCGCCGGCTCGTTGATCGGGAACTTGATCCGGTCGTTGCCGTTGGCCATCACCTTCGACATCAGCGAGCTGTACTCGGTCGAGATGTCCTTGTCGTCGAACGTGAGCAGATTCCGGAACCCCATCACGTCGGCATAGAACCGAACCCATACGTTCATCTGGCCGAGCGCGACGTTGCCCACGCAATGGTCCACGTACTTGAGGCCGACCGAGCCCGGCTGATAGTGCGGCTGCACGGGCCGGAAGCCCGGCATGAACAGTCCCCGGTAGCCGCGCCGCTCCACCAGCGAATGAATGGTGTCGCCGTAGGTCCGGATGGCGGCGGTCACGATCTCGCCGTCGTCGTCCCGGAGCACCCGGGGCTCCTGCACCGACACCGCGCCGCGCTCGGTTGCCCGGGCGTACGCTTCGCGGGCATCGTCCACCCAGAGCGCCAGGTCGCGCACCCCGTCACCATGCCGGTAGACATGGTCGGCGATGGCGCGGGCCTCCTCCGACAGGTCCGGCCGGATCGGGGTCGTGAGCACGAACCGGATCTTGTCCTGCTGGAGCAGATAGCTCGCCCGGTCCCGCACCCCCGTTTCGGGACCCCGGTACCCCACCAGCTGGAACCCGAACGCGGCGCGGTAGTAGTGGCTGGCCTGCTTGGCGTTGCCGACCCAGAACTCGATGTAGTCGGTGCCGTTGATGGGGAATGTGTCGCCCGTCGTGACGGGGGTGGCGAGGGTCTCGGTCTGCATGCGGTCCTCCCTGGGCGTCGATGACTCAACGGAAAGATATCCAAGGGCTTAGACTCCCGCCACGTGGGCCACGTCACCGCGTTTCGAACCCCGTGGTGCGAGACTATCTGGCCTGGGAGGTTCGGAACACGAAAACTCTTCATCGAGGCTCGTCGCGGCCCGGGGCTCCGCATGTGACGTTGATTCTCTTGATGGAGGCGGCGCATGGGCGGGATTGACCGCCCCGAGGTCTCCGACGAGGTGTCAGTGAACGCAGAGCGGTTCGGCCGGCGCATGGAGGAGATGCGCCGGCGCGTGGAGCAGTTGAAGGGCACTCCGGAGCTGCCTAAGGAGCGGTTCGAGGAGCTGCTGGCGGCGCTCGGTGAGCTGCGAGTCGCCGCGGAAGCGCTTCGGGAGCAGAATGAGCAGCTGGCATCCGCCCAGGTCGAAGTCGAGGAGGAGCGGCGGCGCTACCAGCACCTGTTTCACTATGCGCCCGACGCGTACCTGCTGACCGACCTGGGCGGCATCGTGCGCGAGGCCAACCGATCGGCAGCGCGGCTGCTGAACGTCCAGCCGCGATTCATGGCCGGCAAGGCATTCGTCTCGTTCGTGGCGCTGGAGGACCGGGCGAGAGTCCGCGCGGAGCTCGGCCGCTGGCAATCCGAGCCCACTCCCAAGAGCCTCGAAGTGCGGCTGCAGCCCCGGCACGGCGTCCCGTTCGACTCGGCGATCACCCTCTCGGTGGCTCGCGGCGGCCCGGACGATACCGCCATCGGCTTCCGCTGGCTCGTGCGCGACATCTCGGCCCAGCGGCAGCTCACCGACGAGCTCCGCCTCCGCGAGGAGGCCGCCCGCCGCGAGGCCGAAGCGAGCGAGGCCGGCGCCCGGCACGTGCAGAAGCTCGAGAGCATCGGTGTGCTCGCGGGCGGAATCGCCCACGATTTCAACAATCTCCTGCACGTCGTCCTCGGCAACGCCGACCTCGCGCGGCTCCACGTGCCCGCAGACTCGCCGGCGCGGGAGCATCTCGACGAGGTCGTGCACGCCACCCAGCGCGCCGGCGAGCTGACCCAGCAGCTGCTGGCCTATTCCGGCCGCGGCGCGGTCGAGATCCGGCACCTCGACCTTTCCGACGAGGTGCGCGAGATGGCCATCCTGCTCCGCACCGCCATCTCGAAGCAGGCCACCCTGGTGTGGGACCTGTCCCCCGACCTGCCGGCCATCACCGCCGACCCCACGCAGGTACGCCAGGTGGTGATGAACCTGATC
>DASSBA010000233.1:0-2555 GCA_035699205.1 Gemmatimonadales bacterium | reverse complement strand
GCCCGGCGGGCGCGCTGGTTGAGCGACTCGATGTCGGACAGCTCATGAACGTAGCGCAGCTCGCCGGTGTCGAGCTTGCCCTCGGCGAGCGCGTAGAACATGAACGCGTCGTCGGAGTCGGGGCTGTGGGCGACGCGGATGGTTCTGGGCATGGGGGTCTCGGGAAGCCGGAAAGACGGAAAGCCGGAAAGACGGAACGGGACACAAAGCCGTGGTGCTCAGCCGCTTTCCGACTTTCCTTCCTTCCGTCCTTCCGTCCGCTGCTTGAACTCGGCGATCACCCCCGCATGCTCCCGGTACTCCACCCGGCCCGCCCGCATCTCGGCGTCGTAGTGGGCCAGGAAGTCGCGGCCGGCGCGGCGGGCGGCGGCGGTGTCGCCCTGGATGTCGGCGGCATCGCCTCGGACCAGATAGCCGAACAGGTGGCCCGGAGTGCGGGCCAGGATGGTGTCCGCCAGGGCAAGCGCGCCGGGCGCATCGCCCACCTGAAGACGAAGCACGGCCGCATGATAGCGGGCGTCCGCGTCGGCCGAGTCGAGCTGGGCGTAGGCGCCAAGCGCCATGGGGGTGAACCGCAGCACCTGGGCGCTGTCGCCGGCCTCCGCCGCCTGCATGATCCGGTTGAAGAGCCGGTCGAACCGCTCCCGCGGTGTCATCTGACTGATGTCCGGCGCCGGCCCGGCCGGGAGCGGGCCCTGGCTGCCGAGTTGCTGCGCGCTTCCCCCTCCGGCGTTGGCCATGTCGGGGGCCACGGGCGCGGGCGGGTGCCAGACCCGAAGCGCGATGGCGGCGAGGAGTGCCACGCACAGCACGCCCGCCACGAGCCACGCGTTGCGCTCACGGGCCGGGAGCGCGGCACCCGTCTGGGCTGCCGCAGCGGCAGCGGCGGGCCGTCCACAGCGGTGACAGAATCGCGCCTGCGGTGAGAGGTCGGCCCGGCACCCCGCGCAGGCGCGCGCCACCAGGCTGGCGCCGCAGGCGCTGCAGAAGTTGCCGATGGCGGGGGTGCCGCAGGCGGGGCAGGGGGAGGGCGAGGCGGTCATGGCGGGAGAAGCGTAACCCGGTCGGTAAGCGGGGGAAAGGACACCCGGGGCCTTACCCCGGAGGGGCTCCGGGGATTTCTTTCACTGTTCACCCGACCCGGAGACGGAACTTCATGGCGCACGCCAAGCAGCGGCCGAGCGGCCCGGCCGAGCGGCCCAGCCTCGACGGCTTTCCGGACGACCTGAGCGGAACGAGCCGCGACGATCTGCTGGAGCTGTCGCGGCGGTTCGGGGTCGACTTCATCGGGCTGCAGTTCACCGACATCATGGGCATCAACAAGAACGTCGAGGTGCCTCGGAGCCAGTTCGCCAAGGCGCTCGACGGGGAAATCATGTTCGACGGGTCCTCGATCGAGGGGTTCGTCCGGATCGAGGAGTCGGACATGCTGCTGAAGCCCGACCTTGGCACCTTCCGCATCCTGCCGTACGAGGACGAAGGCGGGCGGGTGGCGCGGCTGCTGTGCGACATCTACACCCCGGACGAGGAGCCGTTCGCCGGCTGCCCCCGGACGACGCTCAAGCGGCAGCTCGCGCGGGCGAAGAAGCTGGGGTTCGGCATGATGGCGGGCTGCGAGGCGGAGTTCTTCCTGTTCGAGAGGGCGGCGGACGGGTCGGCGAGCTTCACGACGCACGATTCCGCGTCCTACTTCGACCTGGGGCCGCTCGACAAGGGCGAGGAGATCCGGCGGGTCATCGTGGAGCAGTTGGAGCGGATGGGGTTCGAGGTCGAGGCGGCGCATCACGAGGTGGCCACCGGGCAGCATGAAATCGACTTCCGGTACGCCGACGCGCTGGTCACGGCCGACAACCTGACCACCTTCAAGTTCATCGTCCGGAACGTCGCCAACCGGTACGGCTACATCGCCTCCTTCATGCCGAAGCCGATCCAGGGGGTCAACGGCAGCGGGATGCACACGCACCAGTCGTTGTTCCGGGGGAAGGACAACGCCTTCTACGATCCCAAGGGCGAGTACCAGCTTTCGCGGGTTGCCTTGAGCTATGTCGAGGGGCTGCTGCAGCATGCCCGCGGCTTCTGCGCCATCACCAACCCGATCATCAACAGCTACAAGCGGCTGGTGCCGGGCTACGAGGCGCCGAGCAACGTGGCGTGGTCCACCCGGAACCGCTCTCCGCTGGTCCGCATTCCCGACCGCCGCGGGCTCGGGACTCGCTGCGAGCTGCGGATGCCGGACCCCGCCTGCAACCCCTATCTCGCGCTGACGGTGCAGCTCGCCGCGGGGCTCGACGGGATCGAGCGGAAGCTGACGGCGCGGCAGCCGGTGCACCGGAACATCTTCACCATGAGCTTCCGGGATCGCCGCAAGTACCGGATCGACGAGCTGCCGCGGGACCTGCATGAAGCGCTGGAGATGTTCGAGAAGGACCGGGTAGTGAAGGACGCGCTGGGCCCGCACCTGACCGAGCGGTTTCTCGAGGCCAAGCGGAACGAGGTGCTGCAGTACAACCTCCAGGTGAGCCAGTGGGAGATCGACACGTATCTGGGGAGATATT
>DASSBA010000232.1:0-12207 GCA_035699205.1 Gemmatimonadales bacterium | reverse complement strand
ACGGGTCCCGAACGGGAGCCGGCGCAGGTGCCGGGGAATATCGCGCTGGCGACGGCGACGTCGGAGGACGGGCTCTCGATCGTGACGGACAAGGACGACTACGCGCCGGGGGATACGGTGTGGTTCACGGGGGCGGGGTGGGTGGCGGGGGATTCGCTGGACATCGTGCTCACCGACGACACCCAGGATCTGCACGAGTGGGCGGTGGGGATCGCCGGGGACGGGACGTTCCGGGACTCGACGTATGTGGTGAACGAGGGCGATCTGAACGTGACGTTCACGCTCACGGCGACGAGCCGGGCAACGGGGCGGACGCTGACCGTCACATTCACCGATGGCAACGTGACGGCAGCAACCGGGCCGGAGACACATGCGCCCAGCACCGGAACGACGTGTGCCGCGGCATCGAAGAACGCATTCACTCTGGGTGAGACGGTCTGCGCCCAGACTACCATCACCGTTCAAACGCCGCCGGCAGGTCCGGGCATATTCCGCTTTCAGTGGGTCGGGCCGGCGCCCGCGACGACCGTCGAGCAGGAATCGTCCAAGTCTGGCGCCAATGGATCGACGCAGGTGGACCAGTTCGAGCCGACCACCGCGGGCACTTGGACGGTGCGGGTGTGCAAGGCCACCGGCAACTGTGCTTCGGGCGGGAACCTCCTGGCCTCGGCCACGTTCACGGTCAGCGGCCCGGTGACGCCGACGAAGCTTGCGTTCGTTACCGACTCCCGTACCGCTGCCGTGGGCCAGTGCACCGCCGTACTCACCGTCCAGAGCCAACTGGCGGACGGTACACCGGCCAACGTTTCCAGCAGCACCACCCTCGGACTGACTTCCACCTCGGCCGGCGGCACGTTCTACACCGACGCCGCATGCACCACGACCGGCACGACCTCCATCGCCGCCGGCGCGAACAGCGCGAGCTTCTACTACAAGGACGCCGACGCCGGCACGCCTACGGTCAAAGCGTCCGCGTCCGGGCTGACGGATGCTACGCAGGGAGAGACCATCACCGCCGGCAATGCCCAGGTGGGGGTGACCGCCACTCCCGCCTCGCCCACTGTCTTCGGGCAGTCGGTCAGCTTCAAGGCCACCGTGACCGCGGTGGCCCCCGCGGTCGGCACGCCGACCGGCAGCGTGACCTTCCACGACGGCGCCACGTGCTCCGATCCGCAGATCGGCGCATCGAAGACGCTGGCGGGAGGAAACGCGACCAGCGACGCCACGACCACCCTGTCCGTGGGGAGCCACACCATCACCGCCTGCTACGGTGGCGGAGGTGGGTTCACCCAGCAAGCGGGGCAGGCCACGCATGAGGTGAACAAGGCGCCGACTTCCGTCGCCCTGGCCAAGAGTCCGGTCGGCAACACGGTCTTCAGCCAGCCGGTGGTGTTCACCGCGACGGTGAGCGTCACCGCGCCTGGCGCCGGTACGCCGGCCGGCGACGTGAAGTTCTACGAGCTCGCCTCCGGCGGAACCTGTGATTCGCCAAACGGCTCGCTGCTCGGGACGGAGACCCTGGCGTCCGCGCAGGCACAGCTCTCGATCTCCACATTTCCCGCCGCGAGCTCGGCGCACGTCATCACCGCGTGCTATCAGGGAAACGCCGATCTCGAGGCGAGCGACAAATCCATCAGCCACACGGTCGACAAGGCCGGTACTACTTCCGGGGTGGCCTCCTCGGCCAATCCTTCGGTCTTCAGCCAGTCGGTCACTTTCGACGTGACGGTCACCCCGAATACCCCGGCGACGGCCACGCCGGTCGGCAACGTGATCCTGAAGGACGGGACCTGCGCCGCCGGTGCCTCGCTTGGCGCGACGACCGCGCTGGACGCCAGCGGCAAGGCGAGCATCGGCGTCTCCAGCCTGGCCGTCGGCCCCCACACCGTGACCGCGTGCTACCTCGGAAGCTCGAACTTCGAGGCCAGTGACGACGATGTGTCCCAGGTGGTCAATCAGGCCGCAACCTCGACCGCGGCCGCATCCAGCGTGAACCCTTCGGTGTTCAGCCAGAGCGTGAGCTTCACCGCCACGGTAAGCCCAGTGTTCCCCGCCACGGCTACCCCCACGGGCAGCGTCAGCTTCGAGGAGGGCGGCACGGCATGCGGCACCGGGACGTCGATCCTTGCGAGCGGCGTGGCGCTGGCCGGCGGCGTGGCGAGCTTCAGCACGTCGGCCCTTGCCGCCGGCGCCCACACCATCCGAGCGTGCTACGCCGAGACGGTGAGCTTCCTGGCCAGCGACAACAGTGTCAGCCAGACCGTGAACAAGGCCGTCACCACGACAGCCGTCTCGACCTCGGGAAGTCCATCGATATTGAATCAGCCGGTAACCTTTACCGCGACGGTGAGCTCGGTGCTGCCCGCCACGGCCACGCCCGTGGGCAACGTGACCCTCAAGGACGGGACCTGCGCCGCCCTGTCATCGCTCGGCGGGCCGACCGCTCTCGACGGCGGCGGGCAGGCGAGCTTCCCCGACGTCTCGAGCCTTGCGGTCGGGAACCATACCGTCGTCGCCTGCTACGCCGGCAATGACAACTTCAACAGCAGCAACGGCTCGGTGGCGCAGCAGGTCCAGTACAATTTTGCGGGGCTCTATGCCCCCGTCGACCGGCCGAACACCATGAACGTCTCCAAGGCTGGCCAGGGGATCCCGCTCAAGTGGCGGCTCACGGACTTCAACGGAGCTCCGGTGCTGAACTTCGCCCCCGCCGCCTTCGGCGTCGCGGTTACCATGCTGCCCTGCGACGCCTCGGCGTCGGTGGACGCGATCGAAGAGTACGCCGGCAATTCGGGCCTCCAGAACCTCGGTGACGGCTACTACCAGTTCAACTGGAAGACCCCCGCGAGCTACGCGAACGGCTGCCGGGCGATCGGGCTCAATCTGGGAGAACCCACGACCCGGGGACCGCTCGCGTTCTTCACCTTCAAGAAGTAGCCGCGGGAGTTCCCCACACGGATCGAAGGCCCGGCGCCAGCCGGGCCTTCTTTCCGTGGCGCCCAGCCAGGGGCGGAGTCCTGGGCGCGGACCAGCCGCTCGAGCGGCCTCAACGGTCCCGCGCCCCCCGGATCACCCCCGGCACGTTCGTCACGATCCCCGCTACCCCCCGCGCCCACAGCCGCCGCGCGGTGGCGGCGCGGTTCACGGTCCACACGTGCACCGGACACCCGAGCCGCCGCGCCGCGGCCACGAACCGCCGCGTAGGGACGGTCAGCCCCTTGTACCGCAGCGGCACCGAGAGCAGCCGGTGCCGGCACGGCGCCAGCCTCCGGCGCAGCAGCACCGAGCGGTAGAGCGCCGAGATCTCCGCCCCGCACGCGCCGCAGGCGAACGGCTCCTCCCGAAAGACCTCCAGCGCGCCCACCTGCTCCGACGCCATCACGCAGCGCCCGGTCGCGTTCCCCTCCACCAGCACCCGCCGCACCGCCTCCTGCACCTCCGGCTCCTTCACCTCGATCAGCACCGGCACCGTCGGGAAGCTCCACAGCACCTCGGCCAGCGTGGGGATCCGGACGCCGGTGCCGCGGAAGGGCAGGGTGCGGCCGCGGTCGGTGGTGAACCAGCGGCCCGCGTCCGCCGCCCGCAGCTCGGCGAGCGTGCGGGCGCGCACCGGCCCGGTCAGGCTCGTGGTGCGCTCGAGCGTGGCGTCGTGCAGGACGACCGCGGCGCCATCGCGCGTGAGGCGGACGTCCAGCTCGAACGCGTCGGCGCCCTGCTGGAGCGCCAGCTCGAACGCCGGCAGCGTGTTCTCGGGCGCGTGCGCGGACGCGCCCCGGTGGGCGATGACGGGATGGGCCGACAGATCGAGCAGCGGATTCACCGGCCCGGGCTCCCGTCACCCGCCGGCGTAGTGGCCGCGGTACGCCTCGCGGAGCGCGGACTTGAGGAACTTGCCCGTGGAGGTGCGCGGGATCTCCGGCAGGAAGACCACGTCGTCGGGCAGCCACCAGCTCGGGAAGCCGCCCTCGATGGACGCGAGCAGCTCCTCCCGCGTGATCGACCGCCCCTCGCGCAGCACCACCGCCGCGAGCGGCCGCTCGGTCCACTTCGGGTGCGGCACCGCGACCACCGCCGCCTCCGCCACGGCCGGATGCCCCATCAGCGCGCCCTCGAGCGCCACCGAGCTGATCCACTCGCCGCCCGATTTGATCAGGTCCTTCGTGCGGTCGCGGATCTCGAGGTAGCCGCGCGGATCCAGCGTGGCGATGTCGCCCGTGCGGAACCAGCCGTCGGCGGTGAACCAGTCGCCCGCCTCGTCCGGCCGGTAGTATGAGGAGGCCACGTAGGCGCCGCGCACCTCGAGCTCGCCCGGCGTGATGCCGTCCCGGGGGACCAGGCCGTGCTCGTTCCGCACGCGCATCTCGAGCAACGCGCCCGGCAGCCCCGGCTTCATCCGGAGCGCGTGGCGCTCGGCCGGCGGCAGCGCCTCGCCCTCGGGCGTGAGCGTTCCGATCGTGCCGACCGGCGCGATCTCCGTCATTCCCCACGAGGTGGCCACGCGGAGCCCGTGCCGCTCCTCGAGCCCACGCACCAGCGCCTCGGGCGCCGCCGCGCCGCCGATCACGATCGTCCGCATCGCCGACAGGTCGTAGACGCCGGGGCAGGCGTCGAGCACCTCGAGCACGCCGAGCCACACGGTGGGGACGCCGGCGCTGAAGCTGACGCGCTCCGTGTGGCAGAGCTCGAGCAGCGCCGCCGGCTCGGGGTGCGGTCCGGGAAAGACGAGACCCGCGCCGGTGAGCGCCGCGGTGAACGGCAGCCCCCAGGCGTTGGCGTGGAACATCGGGATGACGGCGAGCACGACGTCGGCCGGACCGAGGGAAAAGCTTCCCGGCATGGCGGTGGCCATCGAGTGGAGCACCAGGGCCCGGTGGGAGTAGACCACCGCCTTCGAACGGCCGGTCGTTCCCGAGGTGTAGCACATCGCGGCGGCGGCGCGCTCGTCCGGCTCGGGGAAGTCGGCCGCCTCGCTGCCCGAGGCCAGGAGCGACTCGTAGTCGAGCATCCCCGGCGGCACGCCGCCGCCGTCGGACACGACGATCACGTGCCGGAACGCCGCGCGCTTCCGGAACGTCTCGAGCAGCGGCAGCAGCGACTGGTCCACCAGCACCACCCGGTCCTCCGCGTGCCGCGCGATCCAGGCCAGCTCGTCGGGGTGCAGCCGGAGGTTAAGTGTATGCAGCACCGCGCCCAGCAGCGGCACGGCAAAGTAGGCCTCGAGGTGGCGGTCGTGGTTCCAGCAGAGTGTGGCGACGCGGTCGCCGGGGCGGACGCCAAGCCCGTGCAACGCGGAGGCGAGGCGGCGGGCGCGGCGGAGCGACTCGGACCAGGTGGAGCGGTGGAGCGAGCCGCCGGCGCGGCGGCTTACCACGGGCCGCTCGCCGAACAGCGACTCGGCGCGGCGGGCGATGGCGGGAATGGTGAGCTGGTAGTCCATGGTCAGGCCGAGCATGGGCGCTCCTGCCAAGTGCGGGGCCGCTCGGGATGACAATCCCGATCGGGACGACATTCCCGATACGGCGTGGCGGTCGCAAGGACGCTCACTACGGCCTCGAATGCCTCGCGAAGAACTCCCAGATCAGCGCCGTCGCGTCGATCTCCCGGCTCACCCGCCCGACCGAGCGGCCCACCGGCGGTCCGCCCGGCCAGGTGTGCCCGCCGCCCTGCACGGTATGGAGCTCCACCCCGCGCCCGTCGCGGCAGCCGGCGTAGGCGGTGAGCTGTACCCGTGTCCCGTCGCGAACACGGTCGGGCTCCTCCGTGACGGCCGGTGCCTCACCGCAGCCCGCCAGCTTCGCCCAGAACGCGATGCTCTCCCTGGCCGAGAGCACGCTGCCCCGCACGCCGGCCACCCCGCCGCCGGCGTACGGCAGCAGCGGGTCCGCGGTGCCCTGGATGGCGAGCACGGAAACCGGCGTCGTCTGCGCGCAGCCCGCCGTCAGATTGGCTGGCGTGGCACCGGCCACCGGCGCGATCGCGGCGAGCACGCCCGGGAGATCGCACGCAAGCCGGTAGGAGAACATCGCGCCGTTGGAGATCCCGGTGGCGTAGACCCGGGTGGAGTCGAGACTCAGCTCGCGGTGCAGCGTGTCGAGCAGCGCCTTCACGAAGCCCACGTCGTCGTGCCTGGCCGCGGCGCTCCGGCCGTCGTTCCACCGCCGGCCGAGCCCGTCCGGATACACCGCCACGAACCCCTCGCGCTCGGCCAGCCGGTTGAAGCCGGTGTGCGGCGCCATCCGCCGGCCGCTTCCCCCCGCGCCGTGGAACACCAGGACCACCGGAGCCGGCTTGCCCCGCTGGTAGGTCGAAGGCACGTAGATGATAAAGGTGCGCTCGACTCCGTTCACCCGGAGCGTTCCCGGTTCCCCGGCGGTGGCCGAGGCGGACTGGGCGGGCAGCGCGGCGGCGTGCCCCCCGAGCGCCAGCGCCATCGCGCCCAGCGCCCGAACGATGGACGGCATCTCCCAATCTAGCCGCGGGCGCGGGGCCCCTGCTAAGGTTAGTCCCATGTCCATCGCCGATATTCGCCGGGAATACGCGCGGGCCCGGCTCGATGAAGCCGACGTGAGTCACGATCCGCTGGTCGAGTTCGCCCGCTGGTTCGCGGAGGCGCAGGAAGCCGAGCTCCGCGACCCTACCGCCATGACCCTGGCCACCGCCACCACGGACGGCGCGCCGTCGGCCAGGATCGTCCTGCTCAAGGCGTTCGACGAGCGCGGCTTCGTCTTCTTCACCGACTACCGGAGCCGGAAGGGCGCCGAGCTCGAGGCCAATCCCAGGGCGGCGCTGGTGTTCTACTGGGGCGACCTGGACCGGCAGGTGCGGATCACCGGCAGCGTAGGCCCGACCTCGCACGAGGAGTCGGACCGGTACTTCAGAAGCCGGCCGCTCGGCAGCCGGCTCGGCGCGTGGGCGTCGCACCAGAGCCGGGTGATTCCGGGACGGGCGGCGCTGGAGGCGGACCTGCGGGAGGTCGAAGCCCGGTTCGGGGATGGGGACGTACCGCTGCCGGAGCACTGGGGCGGGTATCGGGTCGAGCCGGAGACGATCGAGTTCTGGCAGGGGCGGGAGAGCCGGCTGCACGACCGGATACGGTATTCGCGGGAGGGCGGGGGAAGGTGGAAGGTCGAGAGGCTGTCACCTTGAGCGCGGTCGGCTCGATGGCGGAAGGCACGGAACCGGCACGAAGCGTCATGTAACTGAATCTGCGCGAGCCTCGTCAGCTCGCACGCCGCCCCGAAAGTCGCTCTTGCTTCGCCTGCGCGAATGCCTGGGACGCGCAACCAGTTACTATGTCGGCAATTACTTGGTTGCTCTCCCAACCGCTTGACTGCGTTCGCCGTTATGCGCATAATTATGACGTGAACATGCGCATACGGGAGGGCGTCATGGCAAGGGTCCCAAAGAACCTGTCGTTGGAGCCGGAAGCAATCGAGCGAGGCGAGCGATATGGCGCGCGGCACGGGAAAAACCTGTCGCAGCTCGTCAATGACCTGCTGCACGCGCTTCCCTCGGACCGCCCCGCGCCGGCCGAGCTGTCCCCGGTCGTGCGCCGCCTGCTGGGGGTGGCGGCCGGGTCGGACGCCGACCGCAAAACCTATCGTGAGCATCTGTCTCGCAAGTACGGCATCTCGTGACAACACTGCTGGTCGACACGAACGTGGTGCTGGACGTCGTGCTCAATCGGCAGCCGTGGGCGGGCGATGCCGCCGCGTTGCTCGATGCAGTAGCGAGGGGAAGAGCTCAGGGCTTCATCGCCGGGCATGCAGTGACGACCGTGTACTACATCGTCGACAGGCAGCATGACCACGCGACTGCGGCGACCGCGGTGAGTGATCTTCTGCAGCTCCTCTCCGTCGTGCCGCTCGGGACGGCCGACTTTCAGCGGGCCCTGGGATTGGCACTGCGCGACTTCGAGGATGGCGTCCAGGCGGCGGCATGTCTGCAGGTCAGCGCCGACTATCTGGTGACGCGGAACCCGAAGGACTTTCAGGGGGCGCCTGTGACGACCCGCGCTCCCGGCGAGGTGCTGGCGCTGCTTCCCTAGGGGACCTCGGAGGACCTCGGTCCCGGCCAGATCCTCGCATTCGCTCGGGATGACAGAACGCGTTCACAAACGCAAAGCTCATCAGTGCGCCGACCTGGCCCGCACCTCCGCGAACCAGTTCTCGGCCTGGACGAGCAGCGGCCCGGCGGCCGCCCGGTCGGCCTGCCGCGGGCGCAGGAAGAGGAAGCCGCGCCCGCCGGGCAGCACATCGTAGGACGTGTGATAGATGTCGATGGTGAATCGCGCCGCGTCGAACAGCGGGCGCAGCTCGCTCACCTCGAACGTGGGTGAAGTGCGGAGCTCGGCGGCGACCAGGCGGAAGCTGCCGTCGAGATAGAACAGCTCCCGGCCGTCGGGCGACCAGCGCGGCTCTGACCCGCCGCCGTTGGAGACCTGCCAGCGCCCGCCGGTCGTGGAGGGGAACGGCCGGACGTAGACCTCGTTGGTACCCGACTCGATCGAGGTATAGGCGAGCCAGTGCCCGTCGGGCGAGGCGGCCGGGTGCAGCTCGGTAAAGGGCGTCGAGACGAGGGGCACGGGCGCGCTGTCGCCCGTGGTGCGCACGCCGACGATGTCGCCGGCACCGGGCCCGCCGTTGTCCGTGCGCAGCAGCAGCCAGCGCCCGTCGGGCGACCAGCTCACCTCCTGCACCTGCCGGTCGAGCCGCGCCAGCGGCCGCTCCGGCGCGCTGCCGTCCGCGAGCCGCGCGTAGACGCTGCTGCCGTTGAGCGAATCCCGGATGAACGCCACGTCCCGCCCGTCCGGCGACCATGCCGGGCGCCGGTCCTGTCCGCCGAACGTGAGCCGGCTGAACGGCCCCCGGTCGAGCTGCTTGATCCAGATGCCCAGCGTCCCGCTCGTGAGCCCGACGCCCACCGCCAGCCGGCGGCCGTCGGGCGACACGGCGAACGAGTTGAACCCCCCACGCCACGCCGTGTCGATGACCGCGGCGGCGCCATCCCGGCCGACCCGCACCGGCTCGAGCTCCGCGCCCGCCGCGCTGCCCTGCAGGTAGACCAGCGTGCCGGCGGGGGACCACGCCAGGAACGCGGACCCCGTGCCGATCATGACGCCGTCCAGCACCGCCACGGCCGGGCCCGCGGTGCGAAGGTGCTCGAGATCGAACGGCGCGGCCAGGGCGGAGCCGTCGCGGCGGAAGTAGAGCAGGTGACCGGTCGGGAGATAGGACGCCGAGACCGCGTCCGAGAGCAGGACGCGCTGGGCGCCGGTTCTGAGGTCGAGCACGTGGACGCTCATCGTCACGCACCCGGACGTGCACACGGTGAACAGCACCCCGCGACCGTCGGGCAGCGCGGCCGGATTGCCGAGGCCGAGGCCGGCCAGCGTGGAGTCGCGCAGCACCACCGCCGGTGGCCCTCCAGCCGCCGGCACCCGCGACAGCTCGTCGATCTCGGGGCCCGTGTAGACGACGCTCCCGTCGTCGAGCCAGGTCGAACCTCCGAACGGCGCGTTGGCCGAGTCGGCGATGGTCGTGACGCCGCCCTCGCCCACCCGGACCTTCTTGAGGCGCCCGTCGGCGATGAACGAGATCCACTGGCCGTCCGGCGAAAAGGCGGGATACGCCGCCCGTTCGGTCCCCGGCACGGGCACCGCGTGCAGCTCGCTCCGCCGCTTGACGTAGAGGCGGCCGTTCTGGCCGTTCTCCCTGACCGCCAGGATGGTTCCGTCCGGCGAGAGCGCGAGCGAGGGTGCGATGGTGTTGGGGGACAGCCCCTCGCCGAGCTCGAGATACTGCCAGCTCGTGCCCCGCGGGGCGGGCCGCCCGCGCCAGCTCCACGCGGCGCCCGCCAGCGCGAGCAGGGCCACGATCCACGGCGCGAGCGCCAGCGCGCGTGCCCGCCGGCTCCGGGTACCGGCGGCGCGCTCCCGTGGCCGGAGCGGCGTGGTCGCCACCGTGGCGAGGCCCGGCCGGCTCAGCGCCTCGGCGAACTGCGCCGCGGTGGCGAACCGGTCGGCCGGGAGCTTCGACAGCGCGGTGAGGACCGCCGCCTCCACGTGCGGCGGAATCGTCTTCCGCTGCAGCACGAGTGGGCGCGGCTCCTCGGTCATGACCCGTGCGATGATCGCCTGCGCCGTGGGCCCGGTGAAGGGCGGCTCGCCCGTGAGCATCTCGTAGGTCACGCAGCCGAGCGCGTACACGTCGCTCTTGGCGGTGATCTCGCGCTCGCCCATGGCCTGCTCGGGGCTCATGTAGTACGGCGTGCCGAGGCTCATTCCCGTCTCGGTCATGCGCGAGCCGCCCTCGGAGCGGGCGGCCGCGAGCGCGATCCCGAAGTCGGCCACCAGGGCACGGCCGTCGTGCAGCAGGATGTTCTCGGGCTTGATGTCGCGGTGGATTACGCCGTGGCGGTGGGCGTAGTCGAGCGCGTCGGCCACCTCGCGGGCGATCCGGACGGCCTCGTCCACCGGGAGCTGCTTCTCGCGGGTGAGCCGGGCGCGCAGGCTCTCGCCCTCCACGTAGGGCATGACGTAGAAGACGAGGCCGTCGGCCTCGCCCGAGTCGAACAGGCTCAGGATATGGGGGTGCTGGAGGTTGGCAGTGGTCTTGATCTCGGCCAGGAAGCGCTGGGCGCCGAGGATGGCCGAGAGCTCCGGCCGGAGCACCTTGAGCGCCACCTTCCGGTCGTGGCGGAGGTCCTGGGCCAGGTAGACGGTGGCCATGCCTCCCGCGCCCAGCTCGCGCTCGAGGCGGTAGCGGCCGGCCAGCGCCGTGGAGAGGCGGGTCGCGTCGGTGGTCACGTGGGTGCTCTCCGCGGTCGGGGCCGCTGGGGATGGGCTAATATCGCGCGTGGGGGGCGGGGCGCCAGACTGAGGGGATGGCCTCACGACGCCGGCCTCGCATCACCACTCCCGGCGGCTTCGTACCTCGGGAGAGAGTCGCGATCCCGCCCCGCCAATGATGTACATTCTCAAGGCGGCCCCCGGCCCGCCCGGCAGATGGGGACCTCGGTCCACTCGCAGTCCCCGCTCTCCCCTGCCGGAGCCCACCATGCGTCTTCTCGCCGCCCTGCTCATCGCCCTGCCCGTTCCCGTGCACGCCGCCGTGCGCGGTCCCCCTGCCGACCGGATCACCATCCTCTACGATGCCTTCGGCGACCGCCCCGGGCTCGTCCGCGACTGGGGATTCGCGGCGCTCATAGAGTACGGCGGCAAGCGGATTCTCTTCGACACCGGCAACGACGCCGCGACATTCGAGCGCAACGTCCGGGCGCTGCACGTGGACCTGCGCCGGCTCGATTTTGTGGTCGTCTCCCACCGGCATGGCGACCACACCGGCGGCCTGGCGTACCTGCTGAAGGTCAACCCCGGCGTCACCATCTACGCGCCGAAGGAGAACTTCGGCACCTTCGGGGCGGAGATACCCAGCGGATTCGTGCGGTTGGACTCGACGCTGCCGCCCCGGATGCGGTACTACGGCGGCGCGCTGCCGGAGGCGATCATCTCCTCCAGCCCCTGGCCCAGGGCCAATTTCGTCCGCTTGGACACTCTGACCGAGGTAGCGCCGGGCGTGGCGATCATCTCGACCGTGTCGCGCACGCCGGGCACGCTCGAGCTCAGGGAGCTGTCGCTGGCACTTCGCACGCCCGCCGGCGTGGTGCTCGTGGTCGGCTGCTCCCATCCCGGCATCGAGACCATCCTCGCGGCCGCGCGCCCGTTCGGCGAGCACGTGCATGCCATCTTCGGCGGGCTGCATCTGGTGGCCACGCCCGACGCCGAGATCGCCCGCATTGCGAAGGCGCTGCGCGACGATTGGCGACTGGACCGCGTGGCGCCCGGCCACTGCACCGGGGAGTCGGCATTCCGGGCGCTCGCGCGCGCCTTTGGTGGCCGATACGTCTACGCCGGACTCGGCACCACGGTCACACTCGACTGACCCGGACCCATCCGCTCCTCGAACGGAAAGGGGGCACACCAGAGAGGTGTACCCCCGTCGCTCCGCTCACGACGACCGCTCTGCGGCTCGCCTACGGCCCTACCCGCATCGCCGTCCGCATCGTCTCCGGCGCCCGGCTGATCCGCTGCAGGATCGCGGCGCGGTCGGACTCGGCGAGGAGTGGAGACGCCGCGAGCATCTCGGCCCGGTGGCCCAGCTCCCAGACCTGGCGCGGGTTCTTCTGCTCCTGCGCGATCCACGCGGC
>DASSBA010000231.1:0-4678 GCA_035699205.1 Gemmatimonadales bacterium | reverse complement strand
TCATGTTCCACCTGCTACCGAGGAGGTGATCCATTGTCTACAGAGTCAAGGGTCGCCTGCGGCCGCTGAGCGGCACTGCATGCTGAGACCCGGGCGACACTTGGAACCTGGGGGGGCCGCGACGAGCGGCCCCTTTTTTTGTCCCCTGCCATCGAGCGCATGACCGTGACCCTGTCATCCGGACGATACTGGCAGGCCAGCCGCGCGCCGCGGTACAGCCTGACGTTCGCCTTTCCCCTGCTGGTGGCCTACGAGACGCTGGCGTTCGCGCTGTCGCACGACGCTCTCACAGGCGTGCGGAACGGGGCCGACGTCCTGTTGAAGAGCGCCTTCGTGCTGCTCGGCGGACGCGACGGGCTGATCGCCTTCGGGCTGCTGCTGGTGGGGACCGGCGCGGTCCTCGTCTGGCGCGACCGCCGGCGGTCGGGTCCGCTGGAGGGACGCGTGTTCCTCCTGATGGGCCTGGAGGCGGTGACGTACGCGCTGGCGTTCGGACTGGTGGTGGGGACGCTGACCGGGCTGCTCCTGCGTGGGCTCGCGCTGGGCCCCCGCGGGCTCGGCCTGGCCACCCAGCTCATGATCTCGCTGGGCGCGGGAATCTACGAAGAGCTGCTGTTCCGGGTGCTGCTGGTGGGCACACTCGCGTGGATGGGGAGGCGGCTGTTCGGGTGGGGCACGGCTGCCGCCGGCCTGTTCGCAACGGTGCTGGGAGCGCTCGTATTCTCCGCCTTCCACTACCTGGGCCCCTATGGCGACCAGCTCGACCTCGCCTCGTTCACCTTCCGAGCCATCGCCGGCGTGCTGTTCAGCGGACTGTACCTGCTGCGCGGGTTCGGAATCACGGCGTGGACGCACGCGCTGTACGATGTGGTGCTGGCGGTGCGGTGAGCGGTGCTCACCGCTTACCTCTCACCGCTCACCGCTTTTCTTTCACCTTCAGAATCGAATCCAGCACCCCCCTGAACACCGCCACCGGGTGCGCCCCGGCGAGGAGGCCGCCCTCGATATAGAACGATGGTGTACTGGTGGCCCCCGAGCGCTCCGCACCCTGCGCCTCCGCCCGCACGGTCTCCTCCGTGGCGGGTGAACGGACGCAGGCGAGCAGCGCCGGCCGGGAGATCTTCGCGGAATCCGCCAGCGAGAGGAAAAACGCGCCCGGCTCCTTCAGCGGTGCCCAGACCTCCTGATACCGATAGAGCAGGTCGTGCACCGGCCAGAAGGCGTCCTGCTGCGCCGCACAGACCGCGATCTCCGCCGCCGCCAGCGCGTTCTGGTGGATGCTGGTCAGCGGGAAATTGACGAACACCCACCGGACCTTCCCGGTGGCGACATAGGCGGACTCCAGGGCGGGAAACGTCTCCAGGGCGAAGCGGCGGCAGTACGGGCACTGGAAGTCGGACATCTCGTAGACGGTGACGGGAGCCCGCGGCGAGCCCCGGGTGCGGCCGGCCAGCGGGTCCTGCGGCTCGCGCGCGGCGGCCGTGCCGGCCCTGGAGGCCTCCGTCGCGGTCGTGTCCGCCTTGTCTGCGCCGGGTTTGCCCTGGGCTACGGCCGGTGTGGCGAGGAGAACCGCCAGGAGTACCAGCAGGGGTGTTCCAGTCATCCTGAGCGATGCGAATGATCGGGCGGTTGGTACGACGGTTGTTCTATGGCTCATTCGCGCTCCACCGTTCGCTATCACCGGTTCCAAATGTGCTTCGCGAAAGTTGCTGACCCGGTGTCTTCCCGAGCGGAGCGAGGGATCTTGGCAGCCACGCTCGGCCCGTTCCCGGGCAAGATCCCTCGCGTTCGCTCGGGATGACAGGACGCTCGCTAATCGATATACGCAAAGCTCGTCAATACCTCGGCTGCCGCCGCGCGTTGCGGCTCGACAGCAGCAGGGTGTCGTCCGTCGCCGGCAGGTTCCAGTACCATTCGGCGTTCGGGTCCGTCGCGTCCCACGACCGCGCGTAGACCCACCACCGCCCCGGCGTCAGCTTGAGATGGGCCCATCCGTCGGACCCGGTGGTGTCGGTCACCGGCTCGCGTCCGGCCCGGAGCGCCAGTCCCCGCACCATGCTGTCGTATCCCTCGTAGGTGCTATCTTCCCACTGGCGCATCCGGAGCCGCAGCGTATCGCTGCGCTTCACGAATTCGCGCCGGGCCCGATCGAGTTCCTCGCGTGCACTTTCCGCGTGCGCCTGCACGGCCGCCAGCGAGTCGCTGAGCCGGCCGAACACCGCGTGGATGCGTGCGTAGGCCGGCGCGCTGCGGGGCAGGCTGTCGAGCTCCGCCTTCGCGGCGGCCAGGGAATCCCGGAGCTTGCCCAGCCTGAAGGTCGTCGCCGAGTACGCGGTGAAGGGGCCGCGGAACTCGGCGAACAGGCTCTCGAGCCGCGCGGTGGGTGGGCGTGGGGTGCGCGCGCGGGCCTCGAGCTCGTGGAGCACGCTGTCGCGATCATACGGAAGCGCCACCAGCCCCACCCCGGTGACCGGCGTCTCGACCGTATCGGGACCCGGGATCGAGACGCGAACCGCCACGTCGCGCGGGCCACCGCACGCCGCCAGCGCGGCGAGCGCCGCGAGGGCCAGGTGGGTGGGGATCAGTCGTCGGAGGAACGCGTGTGAGCGGAACACGAGGCAAAGCTACCGTGCTCGTGGCGGTGCTACAACTGACGGCCGCCGTGCTGCTGGCGCAGAGCACCGCGGTGGACTCGCTCTTCCCGGCGCGGCCCGTCGGCTACGTCAACGACTTCGCCTCGGTCATCGACCCCGCCTCGCGATCCGCGATGGAAGACCTGCTCGGGCGCCTGCGCAACGCCACGGGTGCGGAAGTCGCCGTGGTGACCCTCCCCACCATCGGCGACCGCTCGCCGAACGAGGTAGGCGTCGCGATCATCCGGCGCTGGGGGATTGGCGCCAGGGCGGAGATCGGCGACTCCACCCGGAACGCCGGTCTCGCGGTGCTCCTCGTCCCCCGTCGGGAGGGCGAGCCGAACTCGGGCAAGATCTACGTCGCCGTCGGGCAGGGGCTCGAGGGGGTCATCACCGACGCCGAGGCGGGCCAGGTGAGTGACCTGATGCTGCCCGAGCTGAGCCGCGGGGAGTACGGCCCCGGGCTTCTGACCGGCGTGCGGGCGCTGACTGGCCGCATCGCGCGCGCCTATGGCGTCACCGACTCCACCCTCGCCAATGCCAGCCCCGCGTCGCCGGCCGGGGGCACGGGCGGAAGCCGCTTCCTCTCGCTCCTGCCGATCCTGCTGTTCATCATCTTCATCATGCTGGCCAACCGGGGCGGACGCCGCCGGGGGGTATATTGGGGAGGCCCGTGGATCGGAGGCGGGTGGGGGGGTGGGGGCTGGGGCGGAGGTGGCTTCGGCGGCGGCGGGTTCGGCGGGTTCGGCGGTGGCGGTGGGGCCAGCGGCGGCGGCGCCGGGAGGAGCTTCTGAGCATGCAGGCATCGATCGACAAGGTGGTCACGCCGTTTCTCGCCGCGGCCGACGCGGCGCTTGGCGCCGGCTACAGCGCCATCCTGTACGGCTCCGCCGCGCGTGGCGACTACGTCCCCGGACGGTCCGACATCAATCTCATGCTGGTCCTCGACGACCCGGCGCCGTCGCGGCTCCGGGCGCTCGCCCCGGCGTTCGAGGCGTGGCGGAAGTCGGCGGCCGAGCCGCCGCTGCTCATCAGCCGCGCCGAGTGGGCGCGTGCCTCGGACGTGTTCCCGATCGAGATCAGCGATATGCGGGCGGGCTACCGCGTCCTCCGCGGCTCCGATCCGCTCGCCGAGGCCCGGGTGGACCCCGCCGACCTGCGCCAGGCCCTCGAGCGCGAGCTGCGCGGCAAGCTGCTTCGGCTCCGGCAGGGCTACGCGGCCGCGGCGGGCAACGAGCGGGCGTTCGGCCAGCTCGCGGCCGCGAGCGCCGGCACGATCCTCGTGCTGTTCCGCGCGCTGCTCACGCTGGCCGGCCGCCCCGTGCCGGCCGGGGTGAGCGGGCTGGCGACCGATGCCGTTGCCCTGGTCGGCGCGTCGGCGGGCGCCCTCTCGGGGCCCGTGGAGCACCGCGGCGAGCGCGGCTGGCGCTGCAGCCCGGAGGAGTTCGAGCAGTACATGGACGCCGTGGCGCGCGCCGCGGGGTATGTGGACCAACTTCAGCCCGGAGACCAGTGATGAAGCGCTCGTCGGCGTTTGCCCTGTTCCTCGCCGGCCTCGCGATGCTCACCGCGGGATGCGGCTACAACACCATTCAGTCGATGGACGAAAAGGTGAACCAGGCGCAGGGGCAGATCCAGACCCAGCTGCAGCGGCGGGCGGACCTGATCCCCAACCTGGTGAACACGGTCAAGGGGATCACCAAGCAGGAGGACACGGTGTTCATCTCGATCGCCAACGCCCGCTCCCGGCTGGGGGGCGCCATCCAGTCGGGCAGCATCCCCGAGATGTCGGCGGCCAACACCCAGCTCACCCAGGGTCTGGGCCGGCTGATCGCCATCTCGGAGAACTACCCCGAGCTCCGTTCCAGCGAGAACTTCCGTCAGCTGCAGGACCAGCTCGAGGGGACCGAGAACCGGATCTCCGTAGCCCGGCAGGACTACAACACGGCCGTAGGCGAGTACAACGCGTATATCCGCCGCTTCCCGTACAACCTCACCGCCAAGGTCTTCGGCATGGGGAAGCCGCGGGAATACTTCGAGGCGGC
>DASSBA010000230.1:0-4487 GCA_035699205.1 Gemmatimonadales bacterium | reverse complement strand
CAGGCCGCCGGCTCGGGGCGTCGGTTCCCCCCGGCGGACGTCGAGCTGGCCGAGGAACTGGCCCAGGGCACGGCCGTGGCGGTGGAGAACGCACGGCTGCGCCAGGAAGCGCACGAAGCCGACCGGCGGTCGCGGCTCGTCTTCGAGTCCCATCCCCAGCCCATGTGGATCTTCGATAGCGACACCCTGGCGTTCCTGGCGGTGAACGACGCGGCGGTTCACCACTACGGGTACACGCGGGATGAATTCCTCGGAATGACCATCATGGATCTGCTGCCGCCGGAGGACGCCCCACCGCAGGCCGCCGCCGATCCGGGCCACGGCACGCTGCGGGGCGAGACGGCACTCGCGCACCACCAGCGCCGCGACGGCACGCTGGTGGACATGGAGATCGTCTCCCACGAGCTGGAGCTCGACGGGCGGCGGGCACGGCTGGTCCTTGCCACCGACACTACGGACCGGACCCGCGCCCGCGCGGCGCTGCACCAGAGCGAGGAGCAGCTCCGGCATGCCCAGCGCACCGAGGCACTCGGCCGGATCGCCGGCGGAGTGGCCCACGACTTCAACAACCTGCTCACCACCATCCGCGGCTTCGGCGAGATGCTGCTGCGCGACATGGTGCCCGACGACCGCCGCCGGCACGACGTCGAGCGGATCTGCCAGGCCGCCGACCGGGGCGCGCTCCTCACCCGGCAACTGCTGTCGTTCGGCCGCAATCAGGCGCAGGCACCGCGCCCGGTAAACCTGAACGACGTCGTGCGGGGGATGGAGCCGCTGATCCAGCGCCTGGTCGGCGCGGACGTGGCGCTCGATATCCGGCTGACCGGCGGGCTGGGCCAGGTGCGGATCGACCCCGCGCAGCTCGAGCATGTCGTCGTGAACCTCGTCCTCAACGCCCGCGACGCGATGCCGGCCGGCGGCCGGCTCACCATCGAGACAGCCGAGCGGCGGATCAGCGAGCTCAACCGGGGCCGTCCCGTGCGGCCGGGGCGCTATGTCGTGCTCGCCGTGGGCGATTCGGGGTCCGGTCCGGCTGAGGAGACCGGAACCGACGGCGACGCTCCGTCGCTGCTCCGGAGCGCGCTCGGCCGGTCGATCGTATTCGGCATCGTGCGGCAGTACGGCGGGGTGGTGCGCGTGGCGAGCGAGGCGGGCGAGGGCACCATGGTCAAGGTGTACCTGCCGCGCCTCGACGCCGGCGACGGGGAGGACGCCGCGCCGGCCGACGCGGACGCCGCGCGGGGAAGCGAAACGGTGCTGGTGGCGGAAGACGAGGATGGCGTGCGCGAGCTGCTGCGCAAGATCCTGACCGAGTTCGGCTACACGGTACTCACCGCCCGGCACGGGCGCGATGCCCTGATGCTCGCGGGCGAGGCGGCGGCCGACATCGATCTGCTGGTGACGGACGTGGTGATGCCGGAGATGAGCGGCCGCGAGCTGGTGCAGGCGCTGCGGGACCGCCGACCCGATCTCCAGGTGCTCTACGTCTCGGGATACACCGACGACGAGGTGCTGCAGCGCGGGGTCAGCGGCCGGGAGATGGCCCTCCTGCGGAAGCCGTTTGCCGCCGAAGAGCTGGTCAGGCGGGTGCGCGCGCTCCTCGACGACGCACGCGCCTGATCGACGCCGGTCAGCGGACCCGGGGGCGGTAGGTGCGGAGCACCTCCGCGTTCGGCTCCCCGTGAAGCCAGAGCGCGTGCTCGCCCTGCGTCCACGCCAGCGCGGAGCCGCGGAAGCCGGACTCTCCCGAGCGCAGCCGCTGCTGGTCCAGCAGGATCAGCCGGCCCTGCGGGTCCTGGTACACCACCCGCACCACCGGCCGCGTCGTGTCCGCCCCCTGGACGGTGCGTCCCTGCGCCAGCCCCATGAACATCGGCACCATCCCTTCGATCACGTGGGCCGGGGCGCCGAGCTGGCGGGAAGCCTCGTCGAGCCCGATGCGAAGATAGATGCCGGCGCGCTGCTCCGGTGTCGGCGGCGGAGGGGGCGCCGGCGCGGCCGCGGCTTCGACGCGCGGCTGGGCCGGGACGGCGGCGCGCCGGCGCTTCTCGTTATCGAGGGCCGCCGTCGCGGCCGCGGCCTGATTGCGGCGCCGCTCGCGGTCCAGGTCCGCCAGCGCCTCCGCGGCGCGCGCCCGTACGGTGGCGATGTCCTCGGCGGCTGCCGAGTCGGCGCCCTCCCCGGCGCCGGCGCTTTCCGCCATCGAGTCCACGCTCTGGAGGTCGTCGCGATCGGCGAGCTGTGGCTCAGCCGCGGGGGCGGGCGCCGCGGGGGCGGGCGCCGCGGGGGCTGGCTTTGCCGCCGCGGCCGCCGGTGTCCGGGCCGGCGGTGTCCGGGCCGCCGCCTTGGCGATCTGGGTGTCCCGCGGAGGCGGTGCCGCCCGGAATGGCTGCGAAGTCAGCGAGTCGGGCCGGGCGGTTTCGGCGGTGCTCACCACGGCGGTGGGCTGGGGTGCAGCGGAGTCGCTCGGCGCGGCCTCCGGCCCGGGCGCGCTCCCGCGGTAGAGGTTGTTCCACACCAGCCCGATGCCCACGACGACGGCCAGCATCGCCGCCTGGTTCAGGCGCCGGAGCCGGTTGAAGCGCCGGTCGGCCGCGGTCTCGTTGTCCGGGAGCAGCAGCGGGGGCGGCTCGTTCCACGGCTCGGTGCCCGGGGCTCTGGCCGGAGGACGCGGCCGGGGTCGCGGCTCCGGCTGCGGGGCCGGCGCGTCTCCCAGTTCCACGGAGGCGATCAGGCGGTCGGATTCGGAGAGGAACTCCTTGACCTCGCGCAGGCGCAGGCCGCAGGCGGAGCAGGCGCCCAGATGGGCCTGGATCTCCGCCACCTCGTTGGTCTCCAGCTCGCCATCCAGCAGCGCGTGCAGCGTGCCTTCGTCAAGATGCGACATTCTTCCCTCGTTCCTGCGTCCGATACGCCTCGACCAGCCGCCGGCGCGCACGCGCCAGCGTGGTACCGACCGCGCCCTTCGCGAGTCCCAGGGTAGCGGCGATCTCCTCGTAGTCGAAGCCTTCAGCCTTGAGCAGCAGCGCCTCCCGGTCCCGCTCGTTCAGCGTGGCCAGCGCCGCGCGCACCCGCGCGGTGGCCTCGCGCCGGTCAAAATCGGCCTCGGGGCCGGCGGCCGGCTGATCCTGCTCCGCCCGCAGCAACTCCAGCCGCCGCCCTCGGGTGGCGGACCGGCGACCGTCCTCCCGCACGAGGTTGAGCGCCACCGCGAACAGCCAGGGTCGCGGGTTGTCCGGCGGCGCGGCGACGGCCCGGGCGAACGTCTCCTGCGCCAAGTCCTCCGCCCGGTCGCGGTCGCCGGTCCGGCGATAGAGCATGCGGACCAGCGAGGCATAGTACTGCTCGAACAGCTGGGCGAGGTCGGCCGTCATGGACCCCTGAGGTAATGGACGAGCGCCCGAGCCGGCCAATCTTGGCGCGGAGGGACACGTATACCGTGATGCGCATCCTATCGGTCCGGGGAACGGGAGTCCAGACCCGGGCTGCCGAATTGACGCAAGCTGCGTGATGACGGTTACTTAGCCACCTTGGTCGGGCCGCCGGATGGGACGCCGGAACCGCTGGAGATGCGCCGGCGCGACGGGCTTGCACGTCCCGTGCCCGCCGTGTCATGCGCCGACGGACAGGGACACGTGGCGAAGGACGCTGGTCAGGTCCTCGGGAAGGAAGGGCTTCTGCAGAAAGGCGACGGCGCCCTCCGGGCCCAGCAGCTTCGAGGCCACCTCCTGCTCGGTGTACCCGCTCATCAGCACGATGGGCACCTCGGGCCGGCGCTCACGGATCTGCTGCAGCACCTCCGGCCCGCCCATCCGGGGCATCGAGAGATCGAGGAGCACCGCGGCCATCGCGCCCTGGTGGTGATCGAGCCGCCGGAGCGCCTCGATGCCATCTTCCGCGGTGATGACCTGGAACCCCAGTCGCTCGAGCATGCGCCCCACGACCTCGCGCACGCCTTCCTCGTCCTCGACCACCAGCACCGTGCCGCGGCCGCGCCACTGCGGGACCGAGTCAGGGCGCGGCGCGCTGTCGGCGGAGTCCAGGACGGCCGGGAAGAGTATCCGGAAGGTGGTCCCGTCACCCGGCGCGGTGCGGATGCGGACGTGGCCGTGGTGGCTCTCGACGATTCCCATCACCGCCGCGAGCCCGAGCCCGCGGCCGGCGAACTTGGTGGAGAAGAACGGGTCGAAGATGCGCTGCAGGGTGCCCGTGTCCATGCCGCACCCGGTGTCGCTCACTTCGAGGAAGACGAAAGGATGGGACTCGTCCGCGCTCGCGTCCTCGACGAGGCCGGTGCGGAGCGTAATGCCCCCCGGCGCGTCGCCCAGGGCATCGGAGGCGTTCGTGATCAGGTTCATCACCACCTGGCGTACCTGCGTGGGGTCGGCGGTGATGGCCGGCAGGTCGGGGGACAGGTCCCACACCAGGGTGGCCTGCTTCGAGATGGCGGTGCGGAGCAGGATGGCCATCTCGCGCACCTCGTCGGA
>DASSBA010000229.1:0-8274 GCA_035699205.1 Gemmatimonadales bacterium | reverse complement strand
GATCGTGCTCCAGCCGTACTCCGGCCTCACCAACCGGCGGGTGCTGCAGCGGGTGCTCGGCACCATCGCGGGCGCGGCGCTGACGGCAGGGCTCGCCGCGTTGTTCCACAACATGGCGGCGATCCTCGCGCTCGCCTTCGTGTCTGCGGCCCTGTCGGTGGCGCTGCTGCCGCTCAACTACGCGGTGTTCTCGGTCTTCCTCACACCCACGTTCGTGCTGCTGGCCGAGGCGAGCGCGGGTCAGTGGAACCTCGCGGGTCTCCGGGTTCTCCACACCGTGCTCGGCGGCGCGCTGGCCCTGGCCGGAACCCGGTGGCTCTGGCCGAGCCCGGAAGCCGAGCGGCTGCCGGCGAGCCTGGCGGCCGCGCTGGGCGCGGTCCGCAGCTACCTGCAGCGCGTCGTCGCGCTGTTCGGGGATCGGAGCCCAGACGCCGGCCGTTCGCTCCGGGCCGCCCGGCGAGATGCGGGGCTCGCCATTCTGAACGCCGAGGAATCGTTCCAGCGGCTGCTGGCGGAGCACCGGGGTGCTCCCGGGGAGCTGGAACCGCTGATGGCGCTGCTCACCTATTCCCGGCGGGTCACCGCGTCGGCCGCCGCCCTGGCCCTCAGTCGCCATTCGGGAACCGAGGTACCGTCCGGGGCCCTGGCGCCGTTCGCCCGGGCGGCCGACGCGATGCTGGACGATCTCGTCGTCTCGGTGGCCGACGGCCGCGCGCCGCTGCCCTGGGCCGAGCTTCCCGGACCCGGCCGGCATGCCGATGGGGTGCCACCGTTGCTGCGGGGGCGCCTGAGCCGGCTCGAACGGCAGCTTCACACGCTGCATGACGCGGTCGACCGATGGCAGCGGAGGTGACCCGCATCGGGCGCGTGTGCCGCAGGTCACGGACCCGACGCGGTGGCGGTGGCAACTAGGGGCGGGTTCTTTTCGGAGACGACATGGAGACTCGCCGCATCGGCTCGCTGACGGTGTCGCTCGCGGGGCTGGGCTGTAACAACTTCGGCGGCCGTCTGGACGAGGCGGCCACCCGCGAGGTAGTGAGCGCCGCGCTGGACGCGGGCATCACGTTCTTCGACACCGCCGACATTTACGGCGGTACCCGGAGCGAGGAGTTTCTCGGGCGGGCGCTCGCCGGCCGGCGCGACCGCGTGGTCATCGCCACCAAGTTCGGGCACGAGATCGACGGGGAACGCAAAGGCGCCCGGCCCGCGTACGTGCGCCGCGCCGCCGACGAGAGTCTCCGCCGGCTCGGTACCGACCGCATCGATCTGTACCAGCTCCACCGTCCCGATCCGGCCGTGCCGATCGCCGACACGCTCGGCGCCCTGGACGAGCTGGTGAAGGCGGGGAAGGTGGTCGAGATCGGCTGCTCCAACTTCTCGGTGGAGCAGATCCGCGAGGCGGAGGCGGGGGTGCGTCCCGGGGCCGCCGGGTTCGTCAGCGTGCAGAACCAGTTCAGCCTGCTGCATCGGGACCCCGAGTCCGGGGTGCTCGCCGAGTGTGAGCGCGCCGGGCTGGCCTTCCTGCCCTACTTCCCGCTCGCCAGCGGTCTGCTCACGGGGAAGTACCGGAAGGGCCGGCCGCCGCCGGCGGGCACCCGAATTCAGGCGAGCGACCGCTACGCCAGGCTGCTCACCGAGCACAACCTGGACATCGTGGAGCGGCTCCTCGCGTTCGCGGAGTCGCGAGGTCACACGCTCCTCGAGCTGGCCTGCTCCTGGCTGGCGAGCCACGGAGTCGTGGCGTCCGTCATCGCGGGCGCCACGTCACCGGCCCAGGTCCGGGCGAACGCGGGGGCCGTGGGATGGCGGCTCGGCCCGGAGGACCTGCGGGCCATCAACGCCATCGCGGCCCCGGCCGATTGATGCGCCATGGGTATATCGGCTACCGAGTTCATCTGTCATGGGATCGAGTAACTTTCGCAACGCGCATCAGCACGGAACCAGCGGACCACGGACTGGAGTGAGCATGGCAACGCATTGCACGCATCTCGATCAGGTCCACGACGTGGCGCCCCGCACCCCGCAAGGCTGCGAGGAGTGCCTGAAAACCAACGGCTGGTGGGTCCACCTCCGGCTCTGCCTGGCCTGCGGACACGTCGGCTGCTGCGACAACTCCCCGGGCAAACACGCCACCGGACACTTTCACCGGTCGCACCACGCGATCATCCGGAGCTTCGAGCCCGGCGAGAACTGGGGCTGGTGCTACCTGGACCAACTGATGCTGGAGCCGGCCCCCGTGCCGCAGCGAGGATGACCGCCGCCGCTGGAGCGACCGACACTGCCTGGCCGGCGCTGCCGCTCGACGAGTGGCGGGACACCTACGCCACCCTCCACATGTGGACCCAGATCGTCGGGAAGACGCGGCTCGCGCTCGCGCCGATGGAAAACCACTGGTGGCAGGTGGCGCTGTACGTCACCCCGCGGGGCCTCACGACCTCGGCGATGCCGTCGGGAGTCCGCACGGTCGCGGCCGAGTTCGACTTCATCGACCACCAGCTCTACCTCCGGGCCAGCGACGGCGCGACCCGCGCCGTCACGCTCGCGCCGCGGACGGTGGCCGACTTCTACGCCGCCTACACGGCGGCGCTCGATACGCTCGGAGTCGAAGCGAAAATCTGGCCCGCCCCCAACGAGGTCGAGCCCGCCATCCCCTTCGCGGAGGACCGGGAGCACGCGTCGTACGATGCCGACGCCGCGAACCGCTGCTGGCGGGTGCTGGTTCAGGCCGACCGGGTGTTCAAGCGCTTCCGCGGCCGCTTCCTCGGCAAGCAGAGCCCCGTCCACTTCTTCTGGGGGAGCTTCGACCTGGCGGCGACCCGCTTTTCCGGCCGCGCGGCGCCCCGGCATCCGGGCGGTGCCCCGAACTGCCCGGACTACGTCATGGTGGAGGCCTACTCCCGCGAGTGCAGCAGTTGCGGGTTCTGGCCGGGGGGAGGCGCCATCGCGGAGCCCGCGTTCTATGCGTACGCCTATCCCGCGCCGGACGGCTATGCCGAGCATCCGGTCCGCCCGGCCGAGGCGTTCTACAGCCGGGAGATGGGAGAGTTCGTCCTCCCCTATGCCCGCCTCCGCGAAGCCGCCGATCCCGACACGATGCTGCTCGACTTCCTCGAGTCCACCTACCAGGCCGCGGCCGATCTCGGCCGCTGGGAGCGCGCGTCGCTGGAGCGGAGGGATGACTCGTGAGCGTGCTCGGCATCCACCACGTCACCGCGATCGCGAGCGACCCGCAGCGGACCCTCGACTTCTACGCTGGGGTGCTCGGGCTCAGGCTGGTCAAGCGCACGGTCAACTTCGACGACCCCCAGACCTACCACTTCTACTTCGGCGACGAGACCGGGACACCGGGGAGCATCCTGACCTTCTTCCCGTGGCCGGGCGCCCAGCGCGGCCAACAGGGAACGGGGCAGGTGGCCGTGATCGCCTTCGCCATACTTCCGGCGGCGCTCGGATTCTGGGTGGACCGGCTGGTGCGGCACGGCGTTGCGTTCGAGGGGCCGGTGAGGCGCGGGCCCGCGGGCGGTGAGGCGGAGCAGGTGCTCGCCTTCAGGGACCGGGACGGATTGCTGGTCGAGCTGGTCGCGCACGGCGCCGCCGAAGCGCGCCCCGCCTGGGGCGGGGCGCCCGGAATCACCCCGCCCCAGGCGCTGCACGGATTCCACGCAGTGACGCTGTGGGAAGAGCGTGGCGAGGACACCGGGCGCACCCTGGTGGACACGCTCGGCTTCCGCCCCGAGCGGGAGCACGAGACCACCCGGCGCTATGCCGCCGGCGACGGCGGCCCGGGGACGCTGGTGGACGTCCGCACGGTGGGCGGCTTCTTCAGGGGCGCCGACGGCGCGGGGGCCGTGCACCACGTTGCCTGGCGGGTGACGGACGATGCAGCGCAGCTCCAGGTCCGGGAGCGGGTGATCGCCGCGGGCCTGGAGCCGACGCCGGTGATCGACCGGCAATACTTCCACTCGGTGTACTTCCGCGAGCCCGGCGGGGTCCTCTTCGAGCTGGCCACCGACCCGCCCGGCTTTGCCATCGACGAGCCGGTGGACGCTCTGGGTGAGCGACTGATGCTGCCACCGCAGTACGAACCCTACCGGGCGCAGCTCGAGGCCGTGCTCCCGCCGATTCACCTCCCGGTTCCGACGGCCGGCGCCGGCATCATCGCCCGCGAGAACGCGCCCGAGGAGGTGAGCGGTGCCGCGCTCGGCTTCGTGCACCGCTACCTGCCGCCCACCACCGGCGTGGAGGGGGCGGCCAGCATCACGCTCCTCCTCCTGCACGGCACCGGCGGAGACGAGGACGACCTCGTTCCCCTGGGCCGAGCGCTGCTGCCGGGCGCCGGACTCCTGAGTCCCCGCGGCAAGGTGCTCGAGCGGGGCGCGCCGCGCTTCTTCCGCCGCCTCGCCGAAGGCGTATTCGACCAGGAAGACCTGGCGCGGCGCACGGAGGAGCTGGGCGACTTCGTCGAGGGCGCCGCGGCCACGTACGGGCTGGATCGCGACGGCATCGTCGCCGTGGGCTTCAGCAACGGCGCGAATATCGCGGCCAGCCTGTTGCTGCGCCGTCCCGGACTGCTCCGTGGCGCGGTGCTGCTGAGCCCGATGGTACCGTTCGAGCCGGCCGTCCTGCCGGGGCTCGCGGGTACGGCGGTGTTCATCGGCGCCGGAAGGAGTGATCCGATCGCGCCCGCCGGCCAGGCCGAGCGCCTGGCCGAGCTGTTCCGCGGGTCGGGAGCCGAGGTCACCCTGCATTGGGAGCCGGGCGGTCACGCGGTGACGCCGGCGGAGGTCGAGGCGGCCCGCGCCTGGCTCCTGCGTGGCCCCGCGCGCCTCGGCGCCGTGAGCGCGCGAGCCGCTCCGGAGGCGTGACCCTCACCGGCCGGCCGTCGCCTGCTCGAGCCACATCGAGAAGCCTTCGACGGCCCCCCCATCATCGTCGACCGTCCACACGCCGAGTCTGACCCGGCCGTTGTCGAGCACGTCGAGCCGCATGAAGCCAGGGGCCGAGGACGCAAAGCGCGTGTCCGAATGCCACCCGACCGGACTCTCGTGGCCGAGGATTCCGGCGCCGCTCACGAGCACATAGGGCAGGTGCCCGGGCTGGAACACCTGCAGGGCGTGTTCGTGCCCGGACACGTAGACGAGCGGCGCTCGCGGCCGGAACGCCTCCTCCAGCGCCGCGCGCATCCGCCGGTTGTCCGCCCCCGAGAGGTCCTGCCCGGACACTCCATGTTGCCGCGCAATCGGATAGATCGAGCCGATGAGCGGCAGCGGCAGCCAGAGCCACGAGGCTACCTTCCGCAGCGGAAACAGGTGGTCCTTCCAGCCGAAGTGACCGCCATGCTCCCCGGCCGACTCCAGCGGGTGATGTCCCGCGACGATGACCGTCCGCTCGCCGGCGGACCGGAGCGCGCCCCGGACCGAGTCGGCCACGCCGGATTCCGTGTCCGGCAGGCAGGTGGTGTCGGGAGGCTCGGGCTTGGGCCCACCGTGGAGCCACCATTGCGTGTCCAGCAGCACCAGGCGCACGCGGGTGCCCACGTCCACGACGGCGGGGCCGGGGCAGCCCTTGCCGGGCAGCAGGACGACTGGGCCGCCGGCGCCCCGGATCACCGCCTCCTGCCGGCGGATCGCATCCCACCCCGTGGCCGCATGCTTGGCCCAATCGTGATTGCCGGGGATGAAGATCCCGGGCACGGCCGCGGCGCGGACCGCCGCGATCTGGCCGCGCAGACGGCGTTCCGCTTCCGGCCGGTCCGGCGAGAGGCTGTCGGGCATCCCGCGGGGATAGATGTTGTCGCCCAGAAACAACACCGTCGTATGCCCGGGCGCGGCCGCGGCCATCCGCGTGAGCGCGTCCAGCACCGGCTCGCCGCCCGGTGCGGGGTTGCCGGCATCGCCGATGAGGAGCAGCGTGCTGGCGACGTGCTCGGGCGCCGCCATCGTGGCCGGCGGGCCGACGGCGTGCGTCGCGGTGCAGCCCACCAGCGCCGCGACGGCCCATCCCCCGCGAAACCGGCGTGCGCCGCTACCGGACACGCGGATATACGCTGAGCGTGGCCCGCCCCCGCGCGGCTTCGTCGCTCACGAGCAGCGCGCCGTCCGGCGTGATCGCGATCCCCTCCGCCTGCGGGTGCAGTTTCCGCTGCAGCCGGACCACCCGTTTGACCTCACCGGCCGGCGTGAGCTCGGCGATGGCGTGCTCGCGGGCGGCGACCAGGAGGTAGCGCCCCGTCGCGCGATCGAGCGTCAGGTCCGAAGGATGGAAGTCGGATGCGCCGGCCGGTTCCGCCAGGTGCGCGAGGGGGATGTGGAGCGCCGCGCGCGCCACGAGCTTCTGCTGGTCGAGCGACCAGCGGAACACCGTGACGTGCCCGCGCGTGAATGCGTCCCGCGGCACCTTGCAGGCGATGAGCAGCGACCGGTCCGCGGGCTCGTACGCGAGCCCTTCCACCTCACAGCTCCGGCCCACGCCGGTGGGATACCTCACGAACGGGACGGCCTCCCCGTCCCGCCCCTGGGCGCCGGCGTACAGCACCCCGTCGCTGGTGACGAGCACCACCGAATCTCCGACCAGCGCGATCGCCTCGAAGTCGCCCGGCACCGCGGGCGAACCGAAGGCGAATTGCCGCACCACGCGATGCATCGAGGGCTCGAGCTCGAAGATGACGGCCTGCTCGTCCGCGTGCGTGAACACCCGGCCCAGGCTGTCGACGGCGAGCCCGCTGATCTCGTCGAGCCGGCGGGGGAGCTCCCAGCGGTCGCCCGGGCGCGCATCCAGGTCGTAGCGCGCGAGCACGGACTCCGGCCGGGGGCGCGGCCCCCAGCTCGCGACGAAGCCCGTGGATACCATGGTCAGGAGGGTCAGGCTCGGCAGTCTCATCGGCTTCGTTCCCCGGGTGGTCAGGTCCGCACCGCGAGCGTCCGCAGGTCATCGTGCCTCGAGCCCGCCGCGGGAGCACCGGCTTCCCGGTGGATCTCCCACCACGCGCGGGCCCGCGACTCGTCCCACGGCTGATCCAGCTCCACCGCCTCGAGCTCGGTCACGATCCCGTCCGCGCTCGACGGGCGCCTGGCGGGGTCCTTCTCCAGACAGCGCATGATCAGCCCCTCGAGCCGCGCCGGGAGCACGATCCCGGCGCGCCGGCCCGGCGGCACCGGCTCGGCCTGGATGTGCTGGATCAGCATGCGCAGCGGATTGTCGGCCTCGAATACCAGCAGGCCGGTCAGCAGCCAGTAGGCCACGCACCCGAGCGCGTAGAGGTCGGCCCGGCGGTCCACGGCGTCGCCGTTCGCCATCTCCGGCGCCATGTACGCCGGCGTGCCGGTGGTGAGCTCGGTCGCGGTTTTGAGCGTGTCCATGACCGAGTGATCCCGGTCGTACTTCACCAGGCCGAAGTCGAGCACCTTGACGAAGTCGTGGTCCCGGCCGAGCCGGCAGAGATAGATGTTGGCCGGCTTGACGTCGCGGTGCACCAGCCCGCGCTCGTGCGCCTCGGCCAGGGAGTGGCAGGCCTGGCGGAGGATGTGCACCACGCGATCGGGCGGGAGCGGCCCGTGGCGCCGGACCAGCGTCTCGAGGTCCAGCCCGTCGAGCAGCTCCATGGCGAAGTAGAAAGTGCCCGCGCGGGTCTCGCCGAAGTCGTACAGCCGGATCGTGTGGGGCGACTCCAGGAACGACGCGGCCTCCGCCTCCCGGCGGAACCGCTGGATGACCGCCGCGGCGGCATCGCGGTCGGGCGCGCCGACCAGCTCCGGTTTGATCAGCTTGATGGCTGCCGGCCGCGCCAGCATCCGGTGCGACGCGCGCCAGACCTCGCCCATCCCGCCGCGGCCGATCAGCTCCTCCAGCCGGTAGCTCCCCAGCTCGCGCGCCCGCTGCACCTGACGGCCAAGCTGGGTCATGATCCGGGACGGCACGACCGCGATCAGCGCGCAGACGTAGTTGGGCAGGTAGTTCCACAGGATGGCCGTGAAACCCGGGATTTCCGCCCCGCGCCAGTGGGCGATCAGGATGCCCACCGGGTCCATGGACGCGGCCAGCAGGGAGGCGATCAGCGTCTTGCGCGGGGTGTTGGGGACGACCATCGGAAACAGGAGCACCAGCACGCAGATCCACGAGAGCCGTCCCGCAAGCAGCCGCTCGGGCTCCCACTGGTTGACCACCCCCACGCCGAATGCCAGCAGCACCTCGTATCCCAGCGCGAGATCCAGCGCGAACCGTGGGTTGCAGGTGAGCTTCCGGGTATAGCGCGCCAGGGCCACCGAGCCGGCAATG
>DASSBA010000228.1:0-2435 GCA_035699205.1 Gemmatimonadales bacterium | reverse complement strand
GGGGAGGGCCGGCTGTTCGAGGGACTGCGCGAGTGGGTGCCCGGCGACGAGACCCGGATCATCGACTGGAAGGCGACGGCCCGGCGCGGCAAGCCGATCGCGCGGCAGTACGAGGACGAGCGGCGGCAGCAGGTGCTGCTGGTGATCGACGCGGGCCGGCTGCTCACGGCGGAGGTGGATGGCGTGCCCCGGCTCGAGGCGGTCCTCACCGCCGCGGTTCAGCTCGCCCGCGCGGCGGTGGACCACGACGACAACGTGGGCCTCATGATCTTTGCCGATGAGGTACAGCGCTATGTCGCACCGGCACGCGGTCGCCGGGCGCTCCGCGCGGTGCTCGAGGGCCTGGCGCGTGCCGAAGGACGGCTGGCCGAGTCGGATTACCCGGCCGCCTTCCGCTATCTCGCGGCCCACAACCGGAAGCGGGCCCTTACCGTCCTCTTCACCGACGTCATCGACCGGACCGCCAGCGAGGCGCTCGTCGCGCACGCGGCGACGCTCCGGCCGCGGCACCTCCCGCTCGCCGTCACCCTGCGCGATCCGGCGCTCGAGGCGATGGCCTCGGCACGGCCGGACACGTCCGCGGGCGCGTTCGAGCGGGCGGCCGCCGAGGAGCTGCTCGGCGCCCGCGAGGCAGCGCTGGCGGAGATGCGGGGGCGGGGCGTCCTGGTGCTCGATGTGCCACCCGGGGCGGCGGCCGAGGCGGTGGTGGCGCGGTATTACCAGCTGAAGAGGAGGGGGGTGTTGTAGTAGTCGACCCTCCCGGTGAGGCACGCCACAGCCCCCCCGCGCGAGCGGGCCTATATAGGCAGGAATGACCATCGGCGAGTCATTCACCCGGTTCGCGAAGGCGACCGCACGGGCCTCGGGTCACCCCGTCACCTTCGGCCTTGCCGTGTTCGTCATCCTGGCCTGGGCCGTCACCGGCCCGCTCTTCCACTTCAGTGATACCTGGCAGCTCGTCATCAACACCGGCACTACGGTCGTCACGTTTCTGATGGTGTTCCTGATCCAGAACACCCAGAACCGGGACAGCGTGGCGATGCAGATCAAGCTGGACGAGTTGCTGCGCGCGGTGAAAGGCGCCCACACGGCGCTCGCCGATCTGGAGGACATGACGGAGAGCGAGCTGGACGAGTTCAAGGCCCGGTACGTACGGCTGGCCGAGGCGGCCAAGGCGAATCCCGGACTGGACGGCGACGAACAGGACGAGCAGCAGAAAGCCGCGGAAGGCCAGCCGGGCGGTTAAGCCGAGACCGGCAGCTCGGCGGGGTCGGGAAAGGCGTCCACGAAGGCCTCCACCGCGTCCGGGTCCAGTTGGGTGCCCGCGACCCGGCGGAGCTCGGTCACGGCGGCATCAGGCGGACGGGACTGGCGGTACGGCCGCTCGGTGGTCATCGCGTCGAACGCGTCCGCGACGGCGACGATGCGCGCCTCGATCGGTATCTTCTCGCCGCGGAGGCCGTCGGGGAAGCCCGCACCATCCAACCGCTCGTGGTGGGAGCGGACGATCCGCAGCACGTCCGGCGACTCCTGCGCGAGGGGCGACAGCATCCGCTCGCCGAGGGCCGGGTGCTCCGAGATCTGGCGGAACTCGTCGTCGGTGAGCACGCCGGGCTTGTGCAGCACCGCCTCCCGGGTCCCGATCTTTCCGATGTCATGCAGCTCCCCGCCCAGCCGGATGCCGTCCAGCCGCGCGCCACCGAAGCCGAGCTGCCGGGCCGTGCCCACCGCGTACTGGCTCACGCGAATCGAGTGGCCGCGGGTGTAGGCGTCCTTGGCTTCGAGCGCGCGGGCGAGCATCTGCACACCCTGCAGGAACAGCTCCTGGATGCGCTGGGCCTGCTCGTGCACCTGGCGCTCCAGGTTTTCCTGGTAGTAGCGGTTCTGCAGGACCAGGGCGCGTTTCTCCAGCACCCGCGACACCCTGGCCTGCAGCTCGCTGACCGAGATCGGCTTCAGCAGGAAATCTGCGGCCCCCATGTGCAGGCAGTCCACGGCCGTGGTCGTCTCGCCCATGCCGGTGAGCATGATGACCGACGTGTCGGGGAAGCGCTGGCGGACCGCCTCCAGCAGGCCGATTCCGTCGAGCTCGGGCATGCGCATGTCGGAGATGACCAGCGGCGCTTCGCCGATGCGCTCCAGCACGCCAAGCGCCTCGCGCCCGCTGCCGGCCTCGAAGCAGTGGAAGCCCTGGGCCTGGAGCATGCGCACGAGCGAGCGGCGCACGCTCGGCTCGTCGTCCACGATCAGGCAATTGGCGGAGCCGGCCAGGATTGGCGGCGCGCCTGGGGCAACGGGCATGGACAAGTGAAATCCGAGGTGGGGGATGGATGCCACGAACATCCATTCGCCATCCACACTACAAGGAAGGTGGCCGAATGTCCATCGTGGCGCGGCCGCTGCCGTCCGGCAGCCCCGCCGTGTAAATTGTCCGC
>DASSBA010000227.1:0-8646 GCA_035699205.1 Gemmatimonadales bacterium | reverse complement strand
GGTCATGGAGAAGACGCCGAGCTCGTCCACCGAGCCGAAGCGGTTCTTGGTGGTGCGGAGCAGCCGGTAGTCGAGGGTGGCCTCGCCCTCGAAGTAGAGCACGGTGTCCACGATGTGCTCGAGCGTCTTGGGGCCCGCGATGCCGCCGCCCTTGGTGACGTGGCCGACCACGACCACCGACGTACCGCTCTCCTTGGCGAACCGCATGAGTTGCCCGGAGCACTCGCGCACCTGGCCCACGTTGCCCGGCGCGCTCTCGAGCGCCTCGGTGTAGACCGTCTGGATGGAGTCGATGACGACGACGTCGGCCGCCACCGCCGCCGCGGCGCCCAGAATGGCCTCGAGCCGGGTTTCACCGAGCACGTGCACGGCGCCGGCGTCCTCGTCCACCAGCCGCTCGGCGCGGAGCCGGATCTGATCGGGCGACTCCTCGCCGCTGGCGTACAGCACCGTGCGGCCGGCGGCCTCGAGCCGCGCGGCGGCCTGGAGCAGGAGCGTGGACTTGCCGATCCCGGGCTCGCCGCCAATGAGAATCATCGAACCCGGTACCAGGCCGCCGCCGAGCACGAAGTCGAACTCGGGGATGCCGGTGCGCCAGCGCTCGAGCGGCCGGGTGGCTACCTCGCGGAGGCGGGCGGGCGGCGCCACGCTGCCCGCGGCACCCAGGCCGCGCTTCGTCGGGCTACGCACCGCGGCACGGACCAGCACGGGTTCCTCGGCCACGGCGTTCCACGCGGCGCACGCTTCGCAGCGGCCCACCCACTTGGGGTGCTCGTGGCCGCATTCGGTGCAGCGGTAGACGGATCGGGGCTTGGGCATGGCCGTCAGGCGGAACGGCGGAAAGATGAAAAGACGGAAAGACGGAAAGACGGAGTGGCGAACGCGAAGGCGCGGGGCGAACCGCCCGCCTTTCCGCCGTTCCACCTTTCCGCCGTTCCACCTTCCATCACTCGGGCTCCTCACGATTCGACACATTATCGAACCGCGTGTACTCGCGCACGAATCTGAGCTGCACGTCCCCCGTAGGTCCGTTCCGGTTCTTGGCGAGCATGACCTCCGCCACCCCCTTCTTGGTCTCGTCCTCCCGGTCGTAGTACTCCGGCCGGTGGATGAAGACGACGAGATCCGCGTCCTGCTCGATGGCGCCCGAGTCGCGCAGGTCGGACAGGATGGGCTTCCGTTCCCCGCCGCGCTGTTCGGAGGCGCGGGAAAGCTGCGAGAGGGCGATGACCGGGATCTCGAGCTCGCGCGCGAGCGCCTTGAGCGAGCGCGAGATGTCGGAGATCTCCTGTACCCGGTTGTCCGAGTACTCCGGGCTGCGCATGAGCTGCAGGTAGTCCACGATGACCAGCTTCAGGTCGTTGTCGATCTTGAGCCGCCGCGCCTTGGAACGCATCTCCAGCAGCGTGAGCGACGGGGTGTCGTCGATCCAGAGCTGGTAGGTCTGAAGAATGCCGGCCGCGCGCGCCAGCTGGGTGAAATCGGAGTCGCGCAGCGTGCCCTGGCGCACGCGGTGGCTGTCCACCCGCGCCGTGGCGGTCAGCATCCGCTGCACCAGCGCCTCCTTCGACATTTCCAGCGAGAAGATGGCCACCCCCTGCCCCTCGGCCGCGGCGTTGGCGGCGATGTTGAGACAGAACGCGGTCTTCCCCATTGACGGTCGGGCCGCCACCACCACGAGCTCGGACGCCTGGAAGCCCGACGTCAGCGCATCCAAGTCTAGGAAGCCGCTCGGCACCCCGGTAATCGCTTTGCCGCTCCGCTGGAGCGTTTCGATGCGCTCCATCGTCGGCCACAGCATCTCCTTGATCCGCGTGAAGCCGTCGTTCCCGCGCTGCTGCGAGATCTGGAAGATCCGGGATTCGGCGACGTCGAGCAGGTCGTTGGCGGTGGAGTGGCCGTCGTAGGCCTCGGTGATGATGGAGGTGCCCGCCTCGATGAGGCGGCGGAGGGTCGCCTTGTCGCGGACGATGGCCGCGTGGAACTCCACGTTGGCCGCGGTCGGCACCGCGTCCACCAGCTCGGCGAGATACTCGAGACCGCCGGCGATCTCGAGCTCGCCCCGGCGGAGGAGCTCGTCGCGGAGGGTGATGTGGTCCAGCACGACCCGGCGCTCGGTGAGCGCGAGCATGGCACGGAAGAGCCGGCGGTGGCCCTCACGGTAGAACATCGTGTCGGCCACCAGCTCCGCGGCCCGGAGGGCCGCGTCCTGATCGAGCAGCATTGCCGCCAGCACCGCCTGCTCGGCCTCCTGGCTCCAGGGAGCCGAGCGGCCGACGTACGGATCAGCGGTCGAGAAGTTGTCGTGCGATACGGACGTCATCCCAGGTCGGCTTCTTCCAGTTGGGGTTGCGGAGCAGTGCCGCGGGATGGTACGTCACGACCAGCGGGACGCCGTTGTACGTGTGCACCTTGCCGCGCAGCTCGCCCAGACTCTTGCGGACGCCGAGCAGCGCCTCGCCGGCGGTGCCCCCCATTGCGAGGATCACCTTCGGACGGATCAGCTCGAGCTGGCGGTGGAGATAGGGGATGCACGCCGAGATCTCGTCGGGCAACGGCTTCCGGTTCTGTGGCGGACGACATTTGACGACGTTGGTGATGTACACCGAACTCCGCGGAACATCAATAGCCTCGAGAATCGAGTCCAGCAGCGCGCCCGCCTGGCCCACGAAGGGCCGGCCGGTCGCATCCTCCGTGGCTCCCGGGCCCTCGCCGATGAGCACCAGCCGGGCCCGCGGGTCGCCCTCGCCGGGGACCGCATTGGTACGATGGGGGCAGAGCTCGCAGCAGTAGGTGGTGCGGATCCGCTCGGCCAGGTCCTCGAGCGACTCGAGCACGCCAAGGTCGTTGCCCAGCAGCACGGGTGTGGGCGACAGGACCGCGAGGCCGGGGCCGGGGACCGGCGGCGCGCCCTTCATCCACCTGGCGGCGTTGGATGGGGTCGGAATCGGCATGCTCGTCGTCTGCTCCTGCCGTGGCGTCGGCTCCGCCGGCGCCGGTGCGCGGGGATGAGCCAGGATGATCTCGGGACCACCGAGCTCGATCTGCTGCGCAAGATAACGCCGCCACTCATCGGCCAAGAGACTGCTCCACGGTGTCCAGGATGGCGTCCGCGACGTCGCGCTTTGCCTGGAGCGGAAGGATCCGGGCGGCGCCGTCACGGCTCAGGAGCGCCACCCGGTTGGTGTCTACCTCGAACCCGGCGCCCGGCTCGAGCGCGTCGTTCACCACGATCAGGTCGAGGTCTTTCCGTTCCAGCTTGGCCCGGCCCTTGGCCAGCGCGTCGCCGGTCTCGAGCGCGAAGCCGACCATGACGCTCCCCGGTTTCCGGAGCCCGCGTGTGGCGCCGAGGATGTCATCCGTCGGCTCCATCGGAATCGCGAGCGCGCCATCCACCCGCGCCCGCTTGCTGTCGCTCGGGTCGCTGGGGCGAAAATCGGCCGGGGCGGCGGCCATGACCAGCACGTCGGTGTCGGGCAGTTCCTCGCGGACCGCGGCCTCGAGCTCCTTCGTGGTCTCGACCCGGCGGAGGCGGACGCCCACGGGCGCTGGCAAGGCCACGGGCCCGGAAACGAGCACGACGTCGGCGCCGCGCTCCCAGGCCGCTTCCGCCACCCGGTAGCCCATCCTGCCGCTCGACCGGTTGGTGACGACCCGCACGGGGTCGATCGATTCCCGCGTCGGCCCGGCCGTGACGACCACGCGTCGGCCGGTGAAGGGGCCGTGCCCGCGAATGCAGCGCGCCGCGTGCGCCATGATCGTCTCGGGCTCGCTCATGCGGCCGGGCCGCTCGGACGGGCCTTCGGCCAGCGCGCCGACGTCGGGGCCCACCAGCGCGACGCCGCGGGCGCGGAGCCGCTCCAGGTTCGCGCGGGTCTGGGGATGGGCGTACATCTCGTCGTTCATCGCCGGCGCGAGCAGCACCGGTCCAGTGGCGGCGAGCAGCAGCGTGGTGAGGAGGTCGTCGGCCAGGCCCTGCGCCATCCGCGCGATCAGGTGCGCCGTGGCGGGTGCCACCAGCACCAGGTCGGCCCGCTGGCCCAGCCGGACGTGCGAGAGCGCCCCACCGGACTCCCACAGGGAGCCGAGCACGGGACGCCCGGTCAGCGCCTCGAAGGTGAGTGGCCGCACGAACTCGGCCGCGGCCTGGGTGAGGATCACGTCCACTTGCGCGCCGGCCTCGGTGAGCCGGCGCGCGAGCGTGCAGCTCTTATAGCACGCGATCCCGCCCGACACGCCGAGGACGACGCGGCGGCCGGCCCACACGCTCACGCCTCTGAGCGGCGGCGGCGGACCAGCTTGTAGTTGAGATCGCCGTCCACCAGGGACTGCAGCGCGAGGGTGGTGAGCTTCTCCCCGCTGCCGGTGAGCTGATCCTTGGGAAATTCGTTGAGGTAGCGCGCGAACTTGGCCGCGACGAGCACGCCGAGATACTTGTTGCCGGCCTGCTTCGCGACCTCCGCCGGGGTGGTGATCCGCATCGTTGCTCCTTCCGGGTTACGTCAGTCGCCTGCGATTCGCGCGGCCTGCGCCAGGACGTCGCGGCGCAGCCGGTCGATGAACGTGGTGAGCCCGTCCTGCCGGGAGACCCGGCGCGATTCCGCGTCGAGGATCGCGGCCACCTGCGCGACCGCGTGGACCAGGTCCTCGTTGAGGATCGCGTAGTCGTACTCCGCCACGGCGGCGAGCTCGTCGGCGGCCCGGGTGATCCGCTCCCGCATGACCGCCGCCGCCTCGCTGTTGCGCCCCACCAGCCGGTGCACCAGCACCTCGGCGGACGGCGGCAGCACGAACAGGTGGAGCGAATTGGGGAAGCTGGCGCGCAACTGGCGCGCGCCTTCGATCTCGACGTCCAGCACCGCCGTGCGGCCGCCGGCGAAGATCCGCTCGATTTCCTCCCGCAGCGTGCCGTAGAGATTCCCGCCGTACGTGGCCCACTCCAGGAACTCGCCGGCCTCGACCCGCCGCAGGAATTCCTCGCGGGAGAGGAAGTGGTAGTCCACGCCATCGCACTCGCCCGCGCGGATCGGCCGCGTCGTGGCCGAGACGGAGTAGCCCAGGTCGTCCCGCGCCCGGAGCAGGTTCCTGGCGATGGTGGTCTTCCCGCCGCCCGATGGCGCCGAGAGCACGAGCAGGAACGGCTTCACTCGAGGTTCTCGAGCTGTTCCCGGAACTTCTCGAGCTCGCCCTTCATGGCGATGACCTGCTGCGCGATTTCGGCGTCGTTGGCCTTGGATCCGATCGTGTTCACTTCCCGGCCCAGCTCCTGCACCAGGAAGCCGAGCCGCTTTCCGGCCGGCTGGTCGCCTGCCAGCGCCTGGCGCACGGCGGCGACATGGGCGCGGAACCGCACCAGCTCCTCCGTGATGTCGAGGCGGTCGGCCTCGAAGGCGATTTCCTGCGCGAGCCTCGCCTCGTCCGCCTGACGGCCGTCGAGCAGTTCCGCGACAGCGGCGCGAAGCCGGTCGCGCTCGCGGACCAGCCGCTCGGGCGCGCGCCGCGCGATGCTCTCGACTGACTGCTCCAGCAACTCCAGCCGGTGCCGCAGCTCGGCCGCGAGCGCCTCGCCTTCCCGCGCCCGCATCGCGCAGCAATCGGCCGCCGCCCGCGCCACCACCGGCTCGACCTCGGCCCATGGCACTTCGGCCGCCGCCTCGCTGGTGCTCGAGAGCACGTCCGGCTGCCGGGCCACCATCTCGAGGGTGACCTCGCCGGCCAGTCCGAGCGCCGACTGGAGCTCGCGGAGCCGAGCCGTCACCACCCGGGCCCGGTCGAGATCCACGGCGACGCCGCCGGCACGCTCGGGGTATTCGCTCCAGCGCGCCTGCACGGCGACGTGGCCCCGGTCGAACTCGCGCCGCAGCCGCTCGCGCAACTCGCCCTCGAGCCCGCTCAGGTCCGCGGGCAGCTTGGGGGCGAGATTGAAGTAGCGGTGATTGACGGTCCGGATCTCCACGCGAAGCCGGCCGCCGGCCACGGGGCCCTCCGCCGCGCCGAACCCCGTCATGCTGTTGGGCAACGCGCCTCCGTGGTGCCGGGAAAGCCGTGGAATCTAGCCGGGCGCGGGGGTGGTTGGTAGGTGCGGGCGGGCGGTCAGGCGGTCGCGCGGGCAGTCCGCCGCGCGCCCGGGCGCTCGGAGGCTCGCGCGCTCGAAGGCGTGCAGGGCGGGTGGGCGAGTCGCAAAGCGCGCCGAGAGCCCCGCCGCCGGTGCCGATCTCGCGGGTGATAGAATGGAATAGGTTACAGGCATAAACAGTCGGCAGCCAACAGCTTCCGCCTGCCATCTCACCTAGTTCGAGAACTCCCACCGCACCCCGAAGTTGCTCCCGAACGACGGCACCTGGAACCCCGGCACGTACGTCAGCGGCGTCCCCGACAGATTCCCGCGGCTCCAGTACACGGTGAAGCTCTGGAGTTGGAACTCCACCAGGCTGGTGAAGAACGTCGCCCCGCGAAGCTCGACCGGCGTCCCGGCGGCATTCCGGCCGATGGTGCCACTGCCCCAACTCTCCATGCCGAGCTGGAGCTTGAGGTCGAAGATTCCGCTCGGGAACGCCCGCAGGAACTTCGAGCGAATGGTCGCCGTGGTGACCGAGTGCGTCGGCGGCACCCCGTCCACCGTACCCTTTCGGGGATCGCTGTACCAGCTCTCGAGCGTGACCCACCGCAGCGGAGCCACGCGGGCGCTCACGGTGAGCCAGTCCACGTCGGGCGCCGGAGCGAGCGACGGGATCAGCAGAAAATCCGCGTAGGCGAATGGATTGAACGCGGACGTGCGGGTGTACCGCAATTGCAAGCCGACCCGTTGCCGCTCCCAGGCAAGCGACGCCTCGAAGTCCCGCACCCGCTGCGCCGTGTCGGTGCTGATCGAGGGTGCCGCCACGACGTCGCCGAGACGGGCCGTTCCCGTGAGCGCGAGTCCACGAACCGGCTGCAGCCCCGCCGCAAGCGCGACGTAATCGCTCGACCGCCCGCCGTCGTGACCCTGGTGCACGGCTTCCGCGCTGGCCGTGATCTGCGCGGCCGGCGACCACCCCACCGTCCCCCGGAGGTCGAGCGGAGTCCACCGGGTGCGGTGGAATCCCGACACGCCGAGTGAGAAGGTGGGCCTCCGGACGGAGGCGTAGCCGCCGATCTGATTGACCTGTTGATCGACCCCGCCACCGTCCCAGGCGGAGCGCGCGTAGATGATGTCGAGCCCGGGCCCGGTGCCGTCGTCGCGCGAGCGGAGGGCCAGGCGGAACTGCGCGTCGGTGCGCGTGGCCGTGTAGCCGGCGCCGATCGTGTCGTTCGGCGTCACCTCGGCAATCGTGAACGCGCGCCGCTTGGGCCGCGACCGGACGAGCTGGTACTGCACCCCGAACCGGTTCGACGGGATGTAGCCGCCCTGGGCCCACACCTGCGTATTCGAGTAGCTGCTGCTGCTGCCGCTCGCCGTGGGCGAATTCAGGTAGTCGGCGGCGATCGAGAATCCGGCGCCCGACTGGTAGCGCCGCTCGAGATCACCCTCGTAGCGCGCGAAGTCCCGGTCGCCCCGCGCGATGGCGAGGCGCGTGCGCGGGGCGAGCCGGTCCTGCCGGCGGGTGAAGAGATGGACTCGGAGCAGTCCAGGCCATCGCTCCACCTCGACCCGCTCGAGAAAGCTGACCGAGAACAGCGACGGATCGACGGCGACACTGTCGATGCCCGCCGCGACGAACGGCACGCCGTCCAGGTAGTACTCGGCCGACGTGGCGCCGCGCCCCTGGAAATCGACCGGCTCCGGGCGCCCCGTGTAGCCGCCGCGCCAGAGGTAGACACCCGGTACCTCGGAGAGCAGATCGCCCACCGTCGCGCCGTTCATCCATTCGATCGAATCGCGGGTAAAGACCAGCCGGGTGAGCGCGGGCCGGGGGCCGGGGGCCGTGATCTCCGGGAGCACCGGCACCCGCACCTCCTCCTGTTCCTGCGCGCGAAGGTAGCGTGCGGTGTAGTCCACCGTATCGGCGAGGGTGTCGGCGGCGAGGGTGTCGTCGAGAATCTGGGCGCGGGCGGCGGGGGGGAACGCCACCAGCGCGAGCAGGAACACGCGGCGGATCCCGCGGAGCACAGCGAAGGGGCCGGAGCGACGTTCCGGCCCCTTCGCTCCGCTCAGGGTGACTCCCGGCGGCCCGCGCAGACGCCAGGCCAACATCGGCGCGCGGTTCAGCGCGCCCCCGAACCCTGCCGGCCGAGCACGAACTCGCTGAACAGCCGGACGCCGACGCCGGTGGGCCCCTTGACCCGCGTCGCATCCTCGCGGTCGGTGTACGCGGTGCCGGCGATGTCGAGGTGCGCCCAGGGGAAGCCGTCCACGAACTCGCGCAGGAACCACCCGGCCGAGATGCTGCCCGCGGGGCGCCCGCCGGTGTTCTTCACGTCCGCGATGTCGGACTTCATGAGCTCGCGGTACTCGTCCCAGAGCGGCAGCGGCCAGACGCGCTCGCCCGCGCGCTCGCCCGCGCCGCGCACCTCCTCGACCAGCCCGTCGTCGGTGCCCATGACGCCCGAGGCCGTGTGCCCCAGCGCCACGATGATCGCCCCGGTGAGGGTGGCGATGTCCAGCACGCAGGCCGGCCGATACCGCCGGGCGTAGGCGAGCGCGTCACACAGGATGAGGCGCCCCTC
>DASSBA010000226.1:0-1889 GCA_035699205.1 Gemmatimonadales bacterium | reverse complement strand
TCCAGCCGGAACTGCCGCTCCATGGCGTCCGCCAGCGTCGCGTCCTCGATGAGGACGTCGAGCTCCCAGTTCCCGAGCAGGCTGGACGGGTTGAGGTTGCTCGAGCCCACGCGGGTCCACCGGCCGTCCGCCACGATGGACTTCGCGTGCAGCATCGGGCCGTCCCACTCGAAGATCCGCACGCCGCTCCGGAGCAGGTCCCGGTAGCCGATGCGCGACAGGTTGCGGACCAGCGGCAGGTCGCTCGTGCCGGGAACGAGCAGCCGCACGTCCACCCCGTCGCGCGCCGCGTCGCGGAGCGCCTGGAACAGCCGCGGCGGCGCCACTAGGTAGGCGTCGGTGATCCACAGCCGACTGATGCTCCCGGCCGCGAGCAGCTCGATGACCCGGTAGGCGCGCTCGCGGCCCGGCTCGCCGCTGATGACGCGCACCTCCGCCTCCCCCTGCGGCGTCACCCGCCCGGCGACGTCCCCCTCCGGCAGCGTCCCTCCGGCGAGCGCCCAGGTGCGGCCGAACGCCTGGTCGAGCACCGCCGCCGCCGGTCCCGAGATCTCCACCGCGGTGTCGCGCCAGGGAAGGCCGCCTTCGTGGTCCTCGCCGGTCCACTCGCACCCGATGCAGAGGCCACCCATCACCGCGCGTGACCCGTCGGCCACCACCAGCTTCCGGTGGTTACGGGAGAAGTTCGAGGCCAGGTCCACGGGCGAGAGCGGCCGGAACGGGCGCACCTCCACGCCGGCCTTCCGGAGGAAGCCCCAGTACGCCCGCTTCGTGGCGAACGAGCCCAGGCCGTCGTACAGCACCCGGACGTGAATTCCCTCGCGTGCCCGCGCCGCCAGCGCCTCGGCGAAGCGCCGGCCGGCCGCATCCGAGCGGATGATGTAATTCTCGAAGTGGATCCATCTGGCGGCGCCGGCGATGGCGTCGAGCATTGCCCGGTAGGCGTCGGGCCCGTCGATGAGGAGCCGCACATCGTTGCCGGGGATCGGCCGGCCACCGGCTGCGCGGTTGATCGCGCTGGTGACGGTCTGCTCGGCGCTGACCACGACGGGGCCGGCCGACCCCGCCGTCATACCGCGCCGAGGCCGAGGAGGCGCTCGTGCGGCCGAAGTGCGTCCAGCACGAACGCGACGTGCTCCTCCAGCGGCATGCCCAGCTCGGCCGCGCCCTGGATCACGTCGTCGCGGCTCACCCCGCGGGCGAACGCCTTGTCCTTGAGCTTCTTCCGGACGCTCGAGACCGTGAGGTCCCCGAGGCTTCGGGATGGCCGCACCAGCGCGCAGGCCACCAGGAACCCGCACAGCTCGTCCACCGCGAAGAGCGCCTGGGCCATCGGCGTGTCCCGGGGGACGCCGGTGTAATTCGCGTGCCCGAGGATGGCGCGCCCGCTCGCCTCCGGCAGCCCCAGCCCGGTCAAGATGCGGACCCCCTCCGCCGGATGCTCCGCCGTGGCCGAATGCCCCGCGTTCGGGAACCGCTCGTAGTCGAAGTCGTGCAGCAGCCCGACCACCCCCCAGGCCTCCACGTCCTCCCCGGCGCGCTCGGCCATCGCGCGCATGGCCAGCTCGACCGCGTACATGTGCCGCCGCAGCGGCTCGGACGCGGTGTACTCGTGCATGAGGGCGAGGGCGCGGGAGCGGTCCATCAAGCAGAAGGTGAGAGGTGAGAAGTAGGCGGGAAGCGGTAAGCGGTGAGCGGTAGCTTCCGGGAGCCGCCGCTCACCGCTTACCGCTTACCGCTCACCGGCAGTCTGGGCATAGCCCGCCGTCAGCGCCACGCGGGTCGCCATCTCGCCGTCGAGTGAAATCTCGAACGCGTAGCTGCCGGGGCGGGGCAGCGGGACGTCGAACACCAGGACGGCCCCGGCCTCCACGTCCACCACGCCGGCG
>DASSBA010000225.1:0-2656 GCA_035699205.1 Gemmatimonadales bacterium | reverse complement strand
GGATGGCCGGGCGGAAACACGAAAGCGTCGTCATGAGTGTCGTCCCGGTCAGAAGCCGATGTTGAGCCGCGCGGTCCAGTACTGCACCTGCGGCTGCGACTCGAAGTCGCTGCTCGAGAAGTTTTCCTGGCCGAAGGCGTTCACCTCGGGGTCCACCCCGCTGTAGTCGGTGATGGTGCCCAGGTTGCGGCCCGCCAGCGTCAGGCTCAGCCGGTCGGCGCGGAACGCGCGGGCCCACCGGTCGGGGGCGAAGAACGTCAGCGACAGCTCGCGCAGCTTGATGAACCAGCCCGGTTCCAGGAAGGCGAACTCGTTGGCGCCGACGTTGAAGACCGCGGCGGCGCGGGCCTGCTCGTCGAGCGGGGCGGTCCGGTCCACCAGGCCGCGGCAGTTGAGCACCGGCGTGCAGCGGAAGTTCTCGATCGAGTTGTCCACCAGATGGCCCCCCCGGTAGTCCACCTGGCCGCCGAGCCGGATCAGGCCGCTGAACAGGGTGACGGCGGTGTTGACCGAGAGCTCCTTGGTGGGGAGCGCGCTGCCGCGGAACTCGAGGGTGTCGGAGACGGTGAATTCGTTGGCGTCGATGATCCCGTCGCCGTTGGCGTCGTCGAACCCGAGCAGCCGGCGCGACCAGAAGCCGCCGAGCGGGTAGCCCACCCGGTGCTGCTGGTAGAACCCGACGTCGATCTCGTCCACGCCCGCACCGAGCTCGAGCACCTTGTTCCGGGTGGCGGACCCGCTCACGGTGAGATCCCAGGCGAACGACGGCTTGTCGATGAGCCGGGTGTCCAGCGCGACCTCCCAGCCCGTGTTCTTCACCCGGCCCAGGTTGAAGAACTGGCTGCCGGCGCTGCCCAGCGAGCCCGCGATGGGCCGCAGGATGAGCGCGTCCCGCGTGTTCTTGTTGTAGTAGGTCAGCTCGAGGGTGACGCGGTCCTGGAAGAAGCCGGCGTCGGCGCCGATCTCGAACTCGCGCGAGCGCTCGGGCTTGAGCTCCGGGTTGCCCAGGTTGCCGACGGTGACGCCGGTGACCGCGGCGCCGTCCTTCCGGCCCGAGGTCGGGTTGAAGAACCGGAGCGCGTCGGTGGTGCCGGGCTGCTGGCCCGAGACGCCCAGCGCGCCCCGGAGGCGCAGGGTGTTGACGAACGACTCGCGCGGAAAGAACGGCTCGTCGGACATGAGCCAGGACACACTGGCCTTGGGGTAGGTCGTCGCGTTGAAGTCCCGGCCGAAGGCGCTGTTGTCGTCGAAGCGGAGGGCCCCGGTCACGAACAGCCGGTCCTTGAATCCCAGCTCCTCCTCGACATAGGCACCGGCGGAGCGGGACTCGACCGTCTGCTCGGACGCGTCGGTGTTGGCCGCGCCCGCGATCGTCTCCGAGCCGGCCGTGAGGCCACGGCCGCTGGCGAAGTTGCCGCTGGCCAAGTCGCGGAAGAACTGTCCGCCCACGGACGTCTTGGAGCCGACCGAGGGGGAAAGCTGGAACCGGGCGGTGCCGCCCAGGTCCACGGTGGTCTGCGAGATCTGGAACCGGTTGTCGATGCGCACGCCCGCGCGGTTGTCGCCGAGATCGGCCACCTGGCCGGTCGGGAAGAACTGCACGTCCTGCCGGTTGACCACGTCGTAGCCGAAGGTGGCGCGGGTGGTGAGCCAGCCGGCGGGCCGCCAGTGGCCGGTGAGCGAGCCGGTGAACCGCTCGGCCCCCTGCTTGGCCTGCTCGGCGAACAGCTCGGCGGGGATGAAGAACCAGCCGCGGTTCACGTCGGGCGGTACGCCGCTCGCCTCGGCGCTGCCGGTGATGGTGAGAAAGCTGTTGTCGTTCTCCACGAAGCGGGAGTTGCTCGACATGTAACCCAGCTCGGCGCTCACGTCCGCGTTCTTCGCCAGGTTTCCGGTCAGGTTGGTGCGGAGGCTGAGCCGCTCCAGGGCGTTGGGCCGGATCTGGGTAGCGGGGACCGAGCCCAGCAGCGACCGGATCGAGTCCTCCTCGAAGGCGGGGAGCCGGAAGACGCCGTCCTCGCTCTCGTACCCCGCGGACAGGTAATACGTCCCGACGTCGCCGCCGCCGGAAACGCTGATGCCATGCTGCTGCCGGAAGCCGGCCTTGAGCGGCCGGGTCGAGGCGTTCTCGAGCGGGGAGTACACGTCCACCGAGGTCTGGGTGCAGTCGCCGTCGAGCTCGAACTGGAGGGTGCAGAACCCGTCGAAGTCGGGGTTGTTGGCGTCGCGGCCGTTGTAGTTGAGCGGGTAGGTGTTGTTGTCGTTCACGGCGCCGACCTCGCTGAACAGGTTCCAGCGGGCGGGCCCGGGACTGCCGTGCTTGGTGGTGATCCGCACGACGCCGTTGGATGCCTGGATGCCGTACAGCGTGGCCGCGGCCGGCCCCTTGACGATCTCGATGTTGTCGATGTCGTCGGGGTTGAGGTCGTTGATGCGCGAGGGCCCGGCGCCGATGCCGGAGCCGAACCCGCCGATGTCCAGCGTGGTCGAGAGCGCGGCGCTCTCCGAGCGGATCCCGTCGATGTAGTAGAGCGGCTCGTTCGACAGCGACACGCTGTTGGAGCCGCGGATGCGGATGCGGGTGCCGGTGCCGGTGGTCCCGCCGCTCTTGAGCACCTGCACCCCGGCGGCACGCCCGGAGATCAGGTTGGTGAAC
>DASSBA010000224.1:0-4986 GCA_035699205.1 Gemmatimonadales bacterium | reverse complement strand
CAGGGCGGCGAAGCTCATCATCATGGTGTTGAGCGAGTTCTTGGAGCGCACCAGCCCCCCGTAGAAGAAGGCGAGCGCGGGCGTCATGAGGAGCACCATGGCGGTGGCCACGAGCATCCAGGCGGTGTCGGCCGGCACGACCGCCGCCGACGCGGGGCCCTGGAGGGCCAGGAGGAGGGGGAGTCGGATCACCTGTGGTTCCCGGGTTGGGGTCGCGGCGGGCCGGGATGGCACCGCACTCCGCAGTGTAGCGGCGGGGTGGCGGCCGCGCAAGAGAAGCGTACCGGGAATTGTGCCAGACCTGCAGAAATTACGTGGCAGGCCTGCAAGGATGGCCGCATTTATGAGAAACCGTCAACTGTACTGTGCAGGATGCGATCAGCCACGATCGCATCCGAGTCACGTCATCCGGCGTCCCGGACGAACGCGAGGGGACCTCGCCGGGTAGGGTCGGGCGTAGGCGCCAGGATTTGCTTCGCTGGGGAGGCGCGGTGGTGGGTTCAGCGCTCGCCGAGGAGCTGGGTCACTCGCCGGATCAGATCGTCGGGATCGAACGGCTTGCGGAGGAACGTCGCGGCCGAGGGAGACGCCTGCTCGACGTCGTACCCGGAGATGTAGAGCACGGGGAGCCCGGGCCAGCGCTCGTGCAGCCGGCGGCCGAGCTCCCAGCCGTCCATGACCGGCATGCGCACGTCGGTGATCACCAGGTCGAACTTGTCCGGCGCCGCGAGCGCCAGCCGCCAGCCATCCGCGCCGTTCGCCGCGATCTCCACGCTGTGGCCGAATTCCCGGAGCAGGCGGGCGAGGTAGGAGCGCACCATCGCCTCGTCCTCCACCACGAGCACGCGTCCGACGGACGGGCCGCTCCGCGGCTCGTAGTCGTCCTCGGGGGCGGGGCGCCAGGCGGGGGACATATCCGGAGCGCCGGCATCGGCCAGGAGCAGCAGTGGCGAAGTCATCCAGGACGTTTCCTCGTCACCGCGGCGCGGACCCGTACGGCCGTGCCCCACGGGTCGCGCGCGACACCGCCCGCTGCCGTCGGCTCGACGGCCACCCCGGTGGCCGCCAGGCTGGCGAGCGCGCTCGCGGCATCGGCCGGGGTCGGGACCACGATCTCCCACTCCAGCAGGCGCGCGTCGTCCGCGCCGGCCGGCTCGGCCCCGGCGGCCCAGGTGTTGGTGCCCAGGTGATGGTGGTAGCCGCCGGCCGACATGAACAGGGCGCCGGGATAGCTCCACACGGTCTTGTCCAACCCCAGTCCGCCGTGATAGAACGCGGCCGCGCGGTCGAGGTCGGCCACGAAGAGATGGACGTGGCCAAGCGTGGTCCCGGCCGGCATCCCCGACCACTGTTCGCCGCCGCCGGCCCGGAGGAGGTCCTCGACGTCGAGCGGCTCGGTGCTCATGGCCAGTTGCCGTCCCTCGTGACGCCACGCCCGACGCGGCCGGTCGGCGTACACCTCGATACCGAGGCCGTCCGGGTCGGTGAGATAGATCGCCTCGCTCACGAAATGGTCGGACATCCCGGCACGCTCGCCGATCTCGCCGAGATGACGGAGGAATCGCCCGAGCGCGGCGCGGTCCGGCAGCAGGATGGCGAAGTGGTAGAGGCCGAGTCGCCCGCGACGGGGCACCGGTCGCGCGCCCGGGCGCTCGTGGAGCTCGACGAGCGCCGCCCCGCCTTCGTCCCCAAGCGTGACGCTGCCATTGCCGCGCTCCACCACGCGCAGCCCGAGCACCCGCTCGTAATAGGCGAGGGACCGCGCCAGGTCGGCCACCTGGAGTCGGACCCGCCCCAGCCGGGTATCGTCGGGGAGGCGGAACCCCGGCGGCGCGATGCCGTAGCCGGGATCGGAATGCGCAGCCATACGGCCAACATAGGGTGCGCCCTGCGCGCGCTCAAGCCACGAGTGGTGTGGCCACCGGCACCGCAGCCGCGCGCGGCCGCCGTCACGCGGCGCGGCCGCGCCGGACGGCGAAGCGCGCCAGGGCGCCGGAGGCCACCATCGCCGCGAGCATCCACGCCTGGGCGAAGCTCCGGGTGGCGAGCATCCAGCCGCAGAAGCCGAGCCCCGCGACCGCGAACAGTTCTCCGGCCGGGAGCGTGAAGCGCGCAAGCGGGGCCGAGCGGCGCCGCAGGGCGATCAATGCCGCGCAGGTGCTCGCGTAGATGCCGAGCCGGACGATGGCCGCGAGCGTCGCCGTTTCGGCGAAGCTCCCGACCAGGCCGAGGCCAAGGGCGATGGCGGAGTTGGCGATGATGGCGACGTGCGGCGTGCGGCCGACCGGATGGATGCGGCCGACGACGGCGGGGAGCTCGTGCCGCTCCGCCATCGCGAGCAGGACCCGCGGCGTCATCAGCGCAAAGCCGGTGAGCCAGCCGTACACCGAGACCACCACCGCGAGCGCGCCGATCGTGGCTCCGACCGGCCCCAGCAGCCGGGCCAGCGCCGAGGCCACCGGCGTCGTGCTCCCGGCGGCGTCCGGCAGCACACCTCCGACCACGAGCTGCACCAGGCAGTACACCACCGTGATCGTCACCATCGCCGCGATCAGGGCGAACGCCATGTCGCGCCTGGGATCGCGCATCTCGCCCGCCGCGATCACCGCCGACTCGAACCCGCCGTAGGCGAAGACGAGAATGAGCACCGCGTCCGTCCACGCCGGCCGGGCGACGGCCTGGGTCGCGAGCACCTCCGGGCTCAGGTGCACCACGCCGACGAGCACGAGCAGCACGAGCGGGAGCAGCTTCGCGACCGTGAAGCCGTTGACCGCCCAGGTGCTCTGCCGCACACCGCGAACGTTGAGCACGGTCACGAGCGCCACGCCCACGATCATCGCCACCGCGCGCCCGGCCGGCGTGCCTGCCGCGGGAATGAGCACGGAGAGGTAGGCCACGAACACGTTCAGCACCGCCGCGGCCGAGAGGAGCCGGGTCCACACGTGCAGCCACCCGACGTGGAACCCGACCGACGGTCCGAACGCCTCGCGGGCGTAGAGATAGGGTCCCCCGCCCTGGTCGAACCGGCTGCCGACCTCGGCGAAGCAGAGCACGATCACGAACATGCAGACGCCGGCGAGGAGCACGGCCAGCGGGCCCCAGGGGCCGACGTAGCCCACGACGGTGGACGGGAGGCCGAAGACGCCGCTGCCGATGACGGAGTTGACGACGGCGGCGGTGAGGGCCCAGCGGCCGATGGCGCGGACGAGGGAGGGGCGGGCTGCCGGCTCGGCGCCGGGGTAGGCTCGGCGGGTGTCGGTCACGGGGGACCGGGGAGGCGGCAGCTCAGGGCCATTGCGCGCTCGGCAGCCCCACCTCCGTCACGACGCACACGGGGCGGACCGCGGCCGGGAGCGACCAGCGGCCGAGACGCGGTTTCGATTGTGGCATTCGGGGCCCGAGTGCGGGTGAGACGACGGGGGCACGTTCGCCTGCGACCCGGGCGTTGTCAAGGAGAAATGGAACGTCCGGCTTCGGTCGCTGGACGCGCGTTGGGCGCCAGGCCCCGCGCGATGCTACATTGCACTCCCCAACCCACCACGAGCTCTGCATGGCCCCTGAACCTCCGACTCGGCTCAGCCGACGATGAGCGGCCGCCCTCCCGTCATCCTGCTCGGTCTCGATGCGGCGGAGATCGACGTGGTGGAACGGCTCGTGGCGGACGGCCGCATGCCGAATCTGGCCAGGCTGCGCCAGCAGGGCCGATGGGGCCGGCTGCAGACCCAGCCGCCGCACTTCCTCAGCCTGGTCTGGTCCACGTTCTTCTGCGGGTCGCGCCTGGGCGAGCAGGGCTGGTACTTCAACAAGATCTGGAACCCCGACCGCCAGCGCCTGCAGTACGTCGACCCGGCATGGCTGCCGCTGCAGCCGTTCTGGCTCTCGCTCGACCCGTCGTACCGTCTCGCGATCCTCGACCTGCCGTATGCCACCGCGCTTCCGACGCGGCCCAACATGACGGTGCTGAACGGGTGGCAGTGCCACGACGACTTCGGACACAATGCGCTCCCGCCGGGACTCTGGGCGCAGCTCTCGAAGCGGCACGGCAAGCCGCGCATGACCGCGGAAGTCTTCGGCCCGCAGAACGCCGGGACGCTGCTGGCGCAGCGTCAGGAGGTGCTGGAGGGCAACCGGCAGTTCGCCGACATCTGCCGCGACCTGCTGACGCACGATCGCTTCGATCTGTTTCTGGCCGTGTTCGGCCTGGTGCATCGCGGCTCGCACTATCTGTGGGACCTGTCGCAGATTGGCCCCGATGATGGGACCGGTCCCACCCGTGCGCTCCTGGAACGAAGCCTGGACGACTGCTACGCGTCCGCAGACGAAGCCCTGGGCCGGGTGCTCGACGCCGCGCCCGCCGACGCGCGCGTGGTCGTGTTCGGGCTGCACGGCATGGGGCCCAACGACGGCTGGTACGAGGTGCTGCCTCGCCTGCTCGAGCAGATCCACCGCGGCGGCGGCGGCGCGCCGGCGCGCCCCGGCGTGCTGTTCCGGCTCAGGCAGGCGCTGCCCTGGACGCTGGTGCGCCAGGTGACGCGCCGTATCCCCAACGCCTGGAACAAGGCGCTGGTGCCGCTCTGGTCGCGCCGCATGCACGACTGGCCCACCACGAAGTACTTCGCGCTGCCCATGGATTACAACGGGTACGTCCGCCTCAACCTCAAGGGGCGTGAGCAGCAGGGCTGCGTGGACCCCGTGGATGCCGATAGTGTGATCGCCGAGGTGGACACGGCGCTCCGAAGCTTCCGCGACATGGCCACCGGCAAGCCGGTCATCCGGGGCACGATCAAGGTGGACGAGCTGATCTCCCCCGACGCGCCGCGCCGCCGCTTCCTTCCCGATCTGGTCGTGCTGTGGGACCCGCCGGGGCCGGTGTGGGCATCCAGCGGGCTGGTGTCCGAGCAGTTCGGCGAGATCCGCTGGCCCGTGGGCCGGAAGCTGGCCTCCGGCCGCTCGGGCAACCACACACCTCACGGCTGGTTCGTGGCC
>DASSBA010000223.1:0-2545 GCA_035699205.1 Gemmatimonadales bacterium | reverse complement strand
TCATCCGGAAGCCGAAGCCCGAGGAAGAGGGCGAGGCGGAAGCGAAGGGCTGACCCTGCGCGCCATCGTCGGGCTGGGCAATCCCGGCCCGGAGTACGACGGAACCCGGCACAATGCCGGGTTTCGATTGGCCGACCACCTGGCCGCGCGCTGGCGCCTGGGCCCGTTCAAGCGGGGCGACCGCGCGCGGCAGGTCGAGGGCACCAGCGGCGGCCACACCATCCGTCTGCTCAAGCCGCAGACCTACATGAACCGGAGCGGCGCGGCCCTCGCGCCGCTCCGCGCGCTTCCGGGGTTCGATCCCGCCACCGACCTGCTGGTGCTGGTGGACGACGTGGCGCTCCCCGTCGGCCGGTTCCGGCTCCGCGGTGCGGGCTCCGCCGGCGGGCACAACGGGCTCAAGAGCGTCGAAGGGACACTGCAGCGCCAGGACTACGCCCGGCTGCGCATCGGCGTGGGGCCCGTGCCGGCCGGCCTCGACGATCTCGCCGACTTCGTGCTGGGGCCGTACGACCCGGAGGAGCGCCGGGCCATCGAGGAGCTGCTGGATCCGATGGCCGAGGCCGTGGAGGGCTGGCTCGCCGAGGGAATCGAGCGGGCCATGAGCCGGTTCAACCGCTGAGGAGTCCGACGTGACGCCGTTCGCACCGATCGCCGTAGCCGCCGGCCTGCTGGGGCTGTTCGTCGCCTTCGTCATCTACTTCTACCTGCGGGGGCAGTCCGCCGGGTCCCGCGCCATGCAGGACCTGGCCCTGCTCATCGAGCAGGGCGCGATGGCGTTTCTCCGGCGCGAGTACGCGGTGCTGTTTCCGTTCCTGCTGATCGTGGCGGGGCTGCTGGGCTGGGCGGTGGGTTCGCGAACGGCGGTGGCGTACGTCTTCGGCGGGCTCTGTTCGATCGGCGCCGGACTCTTCGGGATGAAAGCCGCGACCAAGGCCAACGTCCGCACGTCGGAGGCCGCGCGCGACGGCGGCCAGGGCAAGGCGCTCCGCATCGCGTTCAACGGCGGCGCCGTCATGGGTCTGGCGGTGGCCAGCCTGGGCCTGGTCGGCATCGGCCTGGTCACGATGTACGTGCTGGACCTGTCAGCCGTCGGGCTCACCGCCGAGGACTTCAAGGGGTATAGCGAGGTAATCAGCGGCTTCGCCATGGGCGCGTCCTCCATCGCCCTCTTCGCCCGGGTGGGCGGCGGCATTTACACCAAGGCCGCCGACGTCGGCGCGGACCTGGTGGGCAAGGTGGAGGCAGGCATCCCCGAGGACGATCCGCGGAACCCCGCCACCATCGCCGACAACGTGGGTGACAACGTCGGTGACGTGGCCGGTATGGGCGCCGACATCTTCGAGAGTTACGTGGGCGCGGTCATCGCGACCATCGCGCTCGCGGCCACGAGCGCGGCCATTCCGCTCGAGTCGCGGGCCGCGGCCGTCGGCCTCCCCATTGCCATGACGGTGGCGGGGCTCCTCGCCTCGCTCATCGGCATCGCGGCGATGAAGGTCCTGGAGAAGGGGTCGGCGGCCGGAGCGCTCCGGCTCACCACGTTCATCGCCGCGTTCCTGTTTGTGGTGGCGGCCTACTACCTGAGCTCGGCGCTACCGATCCCGATGGAGGGAAAGCCGCTGCTCGGGCCGTTCTATGCCGTGGTGGCGGGGACGGTGGCCGGCATCCTGATCGGCCTCATCACCGAGTACTACACCTCGGCCCGGCCGGTGCGCGACATCGCCCAGGCCTCGCTCACCGGACCCGCCACCAACATCATCGCGGGTCTTGCGGTGGGGATGCAGTCCACGCTGGTGCCCCTGCTGCTCATCTGCGGCGCCATTTTCGTGTCCTACTGGGCGGCCGACCTGTACGGGATCGCCATCGCGGCGGTGGGCATGCTGGCCACGGTGGGCGTCACGATGTCGGTGGATGCGTACGGGCCGATCGCCGACAACGCCGGCGGGATCTCGGAGATGAGCGGGCTGGGGCCCGACGTTCGCCGGATCACCGACGGGCTCGACGCGCTGGGCAACACGACCGCGGCCATCGGCAAGGGGTTCGCGATCGGGTCCGCGGCGCTGACGGCGCTCGCGCTCTTCTCGGCGTACGCCACCGCCGTGGCGCCGCCCGGCGAGATCCTCGCGCTCGACCTGGTGAACCCGATGGTCGTGATCGGCCTCTTCCTCGGCGGCACCCTGCCCTTCGTGATCGGCGCCATGACCATGACCGCGGTGGGTCGGGCGGCGGCGGGCATGGTGGAGGAGGTGCGGCGCCAGTTCCGCGAGATCCCGGGCCTGATGGAAGGCACGGCCAAGCCCGACAGCGCCCGCTGCGTGGACATCTCCACCCGCGCGGCGCTGCGCGAGATGATCCTCCCCGGCATCACCGCGGTAGCCGCGCCGGTGCTGGTCGGCAGCGTACTCGGGATTCGCGCGCTCGGCGGGCTGCTCGCCGGCGCCACGCTCTCGGGCGTACTCCTCGCCCTCTTCATGGCCAATGCCGGCGGCGCGTGGGACAACGCCAAGAAGCACATCGAGGGCGGCGCCCACGGCGGCAAGCGCTC